>JBAIXP010000061.1:0-21321 GCA_037916495.1 Thermoplasmata archaeon
AGCTCGCGGATCCGGTCGCGGATCCCCGGCTTCACCACGTCCTTCAAGATCACGAGGCCGAGCGCCCGCTTGTTCACCGCGATGGCGAGCGGCGTCATCCCCTGACGCGCCGCGTCGGACGCCGCCTGGCGCGTCGAAGGGGGGAGGGCCGCCCCGTACGACTCGATCGAGGCGACCGCCCCCTTGAACACCTCGGTCCCGTCGGCGAGCAGAAGGCCGCTCATCCGGCGTTCGGCGGTGAACGGCATCACCTTGAACGTGCCGGGCTCGAGATGGCGCGCCGGCGCGTTGCGGTGGGCCGCGAGCCGCACGATCGAGCGGCCCTCGGGCGTCTCGTCCAGGGTCGAGGAGAGGAGCGCCGCCTCGAGCAGCTCGGGCATCGGCACGTCGGGGGCGGCGACGAACTGCACCGCGAGCCGGCTCCCCACCGTGATCGTGCCGGTCTTGTCGAGGATGAGGACATCGAGGTCGCCGGACGCCTCGACCGCCTTCCCCGACTTCGCGATCACGTTCGAGCGTGCGACGCGGTTCACCCCCGAGATGCCGATCGCCGGAAGGAGCGCCCCGATCGTCGTCGGCATGAGGCAGACGAAGAGCGCGATGATCGTCGCGAGGTCCATCGTGACGATCCCCGAGAGGTCCGCAAGGTAGACGAAGCTCAGCACGACGACCAGGAGCGTGAGCGTGAACGCCGCGAGGAGCACGGAGAGCGCGATCTCGCTCGGCGTCGGCTCGCGGCCGAGGCCCTCGACCAGGCGGATGAGCCGGTCGAGGAACGACTCGCCGCGCGCGGCGCTCACCCGGACGCGGATCGTCCCCTGAAGGACGCGGGTTCCCCCGAGGACGCTCGTCTTGTCGCCGCCGCTCTCGCGGCTGACGGCCTCCGACTCGCCCGTCATCATCGACTCGTCGATGAGCGCGACTCCCTGGACGACGTCCCCGTCGAGCGGGATCGGCTCGCCCGGGTTCACCTCGACCGTGTCGCCGACCTGGAGCACGTCCGAGGGAGCCCACCTGAGCTGGCCGTCGGGCAGGACCTGGCGGGCCCGGATGCCGCTGCGGATCTGCCGGAGGCTCTCCGCCTGGGCCCGGCCCTGCGCCTCGGCGATCGCCTCGGCGAGGTTCGCGAACCAGAGTGTGAGGAACAGGATGATCGAGATCGCGACGTAGTAGCCCGCGTGGTAGGTGCCCGCGATGTCGGGGAAGGCGCGCGGGAAGACCGTGACGACCGTTACGAAGACGAACAGGACGAAGACGCAGAACATGAGCGGGTGGCGGAGCTGGCGGCGCAGGCGGAAGTAGAGGAACGAATCGACGAGGACCCGACGGAGCGAGGTGTGCGGGCGCCTACGGACCGGCACGCGCGCGCCGGGCTCGACGGGGACGGGAGGGGTCGCCATCGGCCTAGTGCCCTCCGACGACCTGCGAGAGCGGGCCGAGGGCCATCACGGGCAGGTAGACGAGCGCCGTCGTGACGATCACGAAGAGCGCGAGGTAGACCGCGAACGTCCCGCTCGCCGTGCGGAGCGTGCCGGGCCCGCTCGGGATCGGCCCCTGCCCGGCGAAGAGCCCGCCGAGCCGGAGCATGATCCAGATCGGGAGGAACCTCCCGACCGCCATGACGAGGGCGCCCGCGACGTTGAAGAAGACGGTCGTGTCGTTGAACGCGGAGGAGGAGAGCGCGCTCCCGTTGTTCGCGGACTCGCTCGTGAACTCGTAGAGGACCGAGGTGAACGTGTGGGCGTTCGCGCCGACCGGTGCGCCGCCGAACGCGACGAACCCACCGAGGACCGTGACCGCGAACGGGACGAGGACCGCCGCGGGGTGCGCGATGACCGCGAGGGCCGCCCAGCGAACGTGCTGGGTCTCGATCTTCTTCCCCAGGTACTCGGGCGTCCGCCCGACCATGAGGCCCCCGACGAAGATGGCGAGCAGGCCGAACACGAGGAGCATGCCGAAGCCGGTCCCGTCGCCGCCCGGCGTCGACTGGGTGAACATCCCGAACAAGAGGACGAGCTGCGGCACGGGGGCGATCGACCCGATCTGCATCGAGCTCGCGCCGACGTTCGCGTAGACGCTCACCACCTGGAAGAGGGACGTCTCGGGGAGGCTCCACCGGGTCTCCTGTCCCACCGGGTAGCCGTTCGTCTGGGGTCCAAGCCCCGAGACGCCCGCGACGAACGGGTTCGCGGCCGCCTGGTAGGCGACGAAGAGCCCGAGGGCGACCGCGAGGATCAGCACGATCACCCCGACGTACGGCCACGCCTCCGCCCGCCGGCGGATCATCGTGGCGAAGGCGAACGGGGCGGAGAGCGGCACCAGGAGCATCAGGAACACCCCGAAGAGGAGGGAGGCCGCGGACGGATCGGCCAGCGGGCTCGCCGCGTTCGCCGCGTAGAAGCCGCCGCCGTTGCTGCCGATCAGGCTGATCGACTGGAACGAGGCGACCGGGCCGAGGTAGATCGTCTGGAGGCCCCCCGTGAGCGGGTGGGCCCGCGCGGTCGCCGCCAGGGTCTCGGGGACCCCGAGGAGGAGCAGGACGAGGGCCCCGACCAGCGCGAGCGGGAGGAGAAGACGGGTGATCACCCGGACCACATCGACGTAGAAGTTGCCGAGCGTGCCGTCCCGTCGGACGAAGCCGCGGACGAACGCCGCCATGACCGCGAGCCCGGTCGCCGGCGAGACGAAGAGGGCGAGCGGCCAGGCGACGGTGAGCGAGGCGAGGCTCAGCTGGGACTCGTTGGTGAAGTGGGTGAGGTCGGTGTTGGTCGTGAAGCTCGTCGCCGAGTGGAACGCAAGGCTCCAGCCCATCGCCGGGGCCCCCGTGGGGTCGCCCGGGAGGGCCGCCTGGTAGAGGAGGAAGACGAAGACGAACGCGAGCGTCCCCAGGTTGACGAAGAGGAGCGCGAGCATGTACTCCCCGGCCCGCATCGACTGCCGGGGGGAGGTGCCGAGGAGCCGGTAGACCGCCGACTCGATCGGCTGGAAGACGACGTCCCCCGGCATCGGGCGGTCGAGGAAGATCCGGCCGACGTAGCGGCCCACGTACGGAGCGGCCGCCAGGGCGAGCCCGAGCAGGACGACAACGTCCCAGAGCGACTGGAGCGCGAGTGCCATGAACCCCGCTCAGAACCGCTCGGGGTGGACCATCACCCAGGCGAGGTAGGCGATCAGCCCCACCGAAAGGACGGTCAGGATCGCGAGCCCGAGGTTCGCCTCGAGCCACCCTCCCGGAGACATCGTCCGCCCGGGGCGCTGCGAGCCGGACCCCCCTATTTAGCGTGCGTGACCGAGGGGGGTGGCGACCGGCCGGGCCGCGCGCGCTAGGCCGGTGGTTCGGCGGGCGGCTCCTTCGGCCTCCGCGCCTCCGCCGAGAGCCGGCGGACGATCCGCTTCATCGCCTTCTCCCGGCGGACCTCGGCGACCTGGTAGGAGACGTCCCGGGTCTCGCGGGTGAGGAGCACCGTCACCCGGCCCATCGAGCTGCGGCCGGTGCGGCCGCGCCGCTGGATCGCACGGATCTCGCTCGGGACCGACTCGAAGAAGACGACCCGGTCCACGTCCGGGACGTCCAGGCCCTCCTCGGCGACCGAGCTCGCGACGAGGATCGGGAAGGCGGCATGGCGGAACCCGGCGAGGACGCGGGCCTGCTCCTTCTGGTCCATGCCGGGGTCGTCCGGGTCGCGCGTCGACTGACCGACGAACCGCCCGACCGTCCACCCCTCCGCCTCGAGGCGCGTCTGGATCGTCCGGATCGTGTCGCGGTACTGGGCGAAGACGAGCACGCGGGGGGTCCGGGGCCGCGCGGCGTCCATCGTCTCGCGCACGACCTCGACCAGCGCGTCGAGCTTCGGGTGCGAGGGCTCGCGGCCCTGGGAGAGGAACTCGCCGGCGATCCGCTTCGCCTCGACCACCTCGGGGAGCT
Source organism: Thermoplasmata archaeon (assembly GCA_037916495.1). GTDB lineage: Archaea > Thermoplasmatota > Thermoplasmata > Lutacidiplasmatales > UBA184 > Lutacidiplasma. Next base: position 3,926 of record JBAIXP010000061.1, read on the forward strand.
TCAGGAACGCCGCGTCGCCGCGGGAGACCTTCTCCTTGGAGCCGACCCGGTCGAGGTACTGGACGAGCGGCGCCACGCCCTGCGTCTCGAGCCGCTCGAGAGCATGATGGAGGTGGAGGAGGACCAGCTGGTGAAAGAGCGGCCCGAACTTCCGGACCATCGGACCGGGCCGCGCGAAGATCTCGGCCCGCAGGGCGATGAGGTCCTTCACCGAGATCGACGCGATCGGCTTCTTGCGGAGGAACCCCATCTTCTGGAGCTTGCGGGCGGTCGCGCGGGACGCCTCCTCGAGCCCCTCCCGGATCCGCTGCGCGGTCGGAGAGAGCTCGACCCAGCGGTACTCGACGTCGATCGGTTGGACGTGCTCGCGCACCCCCTCGTCCTCCCGCGTCCGCGCCTCGATCCGCCGGACGCCGAGGGCTCCGACCACCTCCTCGATCCGCTCGTCCTTCCCGCCCGGCGAGGCCGTGAGGGCGAGGACCCGGCCGTTCGTGGGGCGCTCGGAGCGGTAGCGCTCGGCGATCGGCACGTAGGCGTACTTCCCGACCGCGTGGTGCGCCTCGTCGAAGACGAGCAGCGCGACGTCACCGAGCGTGTACCGTTGCGCGGCGAGGTCGTTCGCGACGATCTCGGGGGTGGCGAAGACGATGTCCGCCGGCTCCCACGCCCCCTCCCGCACGGGCTTTCGGAGCGTGCCGGTGAACCGGGCGGTGGTGAGCGGGCAGAGGAGCTTGGCGAACGAGTCCGCGTGCTGCTGGACGAGCGGGCGGGTCGGTGCGAGGAAGACGACCTTGCCGGGCGACCGGCGGAGGACCTCGGAGGCGACCAGCGCGGCGATGACCGTCTTCCCGAGCCCGGTCGGAAGGACGACCAACAGGTCCTCCGAGAGACCGATCCGGGCGAGGTCGAGCTGGAACGGGAGCGCGCGGACGACCCGCTCGGTAAGGAGAGGGTGGGCGACGAACCCGTCGCGGACGTCCCAGACGTTCGGGAGCCCCTCGGCGGAGCGGACGGACGCCTCTCGCGCCGGCCGTTTCGCGACGGGGACCTCGCCCCCGAACTCCTCGAGCGTTCGCTGCGAACCCACGGACCCTCGGCGAAGAGGGGCCCGACCGCTAAGGCGCTATCCCCGTCGCAGGGGGCCCCCGGGCGGCTAGGAACCGGCCGGGCGCGCCGCCCCGACCCGCGGGTTCGGCCGGATCGCCTCGAGCCCGCCCAGGTACGGCCGCAGGACCGACGGGACGGTGATCGAGCCGTCCGGCTGCTGGTACTGCTCGAGCAGGACGGCGAGCCCCCGGGAGGTGGCGACCGCGGTCGAATTGAGCGTGTGCGGGACGACCTTCCCCGGCTTTCCGGCCCGCCCCGAGCGGATCCCGAGCCGGCGGGCCTGGTAGTCCGTGCAGTTCGAGCAGCTCACGACCTCCCGGTAGGCCTGCTGGCGGGGGAACCACGCCTCGATGTCGTACTTCTTGGCGGCGACCGTCCCGAGGTCGCCTGTGCAGACGTTGACGACCCGGTACGGGACCTCGAGCCGGCGGAACACCTCCTCCGCGTTCGCCCGGATCTCCTCGTGGAGGCGGGGCGAGTCCTCCGGTAGGCAGTAGACGAACTGCTCGATCTTCTGGAACTGGTGGACCCGGAAGATCCCCTTCTGATCGACGCCGTGGCCCCCGATCTCCTTGCGGAAGCAGGGGCTCACGCCCGCGAGACGGATCGGAAGGTCCCCCTCCTCCAGGATCTCGCCGAGGTGGAGGGCGGCGAGCGGGTGCTCGCTGGTCGCGATGAGGTAGAGGTCCTCTCCCTCGACCTTGTACATCACGTTCTCGAAGTCGGCCAGGTCCGTGACCCCCTCGTACGGTCCCCGTCGGAGCATGTACGGCGGGGCGACGGGCGTGAACCCCCGGCTCACCAGCAGGTCGAGGGCGAACCGCTGCAGCGCGAGGTCGAGGAGGACGAGCGGGCCGGTGAGGTAGTAAAAACCGGCCCCGCTCGCCCGTCGCGCGCGGTCGAAGTCGGCGAGCCCGAGGGCCTCGAGGAGTTCGCCGTGGGACCTCAGCCCCTCGCGGGCGGGGCTAGGGGTCCCCCACGTGGCGACGGTGACGTTCTCGGAGTCGTCCTGGCCGTACGGCACGGACGCGTCGATCAGGTTCGGAAGGCGCCTAAGCAGAAGGTCGCGCGCGGTGAGGAGCTCCGCCTCGCCCGCCTCGACCTCCTTGAGCTGGGCGGCGAGGCTCTTCGCTTCGGCCTCGAGCGGGCCGGTCGCCTCGCCGGCGGCACGCGCGGCGGAGACCTTCCGGCCGAGCTCGTTGCGGAGCTTACGGATCCGGTCGGCCTCCACCCGGGACCTCCGCCACGCCTCGTCCTTCTCGCGGGCGGAGGCGACCAGGTGGAGCAGCTCGGGACGCTTGCGCCGGCCGAGGTTCTCCTCGACGTCGGCGGGGTGTTCCCGGAGGAGCTCGATGTCGATCACAGAGCTTCGGGAGCGCCCCGGCGCGAAAATCTTTGTCCTGCGGGCCCCGCCCCCTTTGGGGGCGGTCGGCAACCCCTATGTACGTTCGGAGGGCCTCGCCGTACCGGCCCGAAAGGGGACGGACGATGCCGAAGGAGTACGGTCTTTTCATCGGCGGCCAGTGGACGACCCCTCCGAACGCGAGGCGGTTCGAGACGATCAACCCGGCAACCCGGGAGCCGGTCGGCTCGTTCGTGAGCGCGACCGCGGACGACGTGGCCCGTGCGACGTCCGAGGCCGCGAAGGCGTTCCCGGCCTGGCGGGACACGCCCCCCCCGAAGCGCGGCGCCGTCCTGCTCGAGGCGGCTGCCATCATGCGTCGGAGGAAGGACGAGCTCGGCCGGATCGTGACCCGGGAGATGGGCAAGGTGATCGCCGAGGGGCTCGGCGACGTCCAGGAGTCGATCGACTTCATCGAGTACATGGCAGGGGAAGGCCGGCGGCTCTTCGGTGAGACCGTCCCGTCCGAGCTCCGCTCGAAGTTCTGCATGACCGTCCGCCAGCCGAAGGGCGTGGTCGCGGCGATCACCCCGTGGAACTTCCCGACGGCGATCCCGAACTGGAAGATCGCCGCCGCCCTGATCACCGGCAACTCCATCGTGTTCAAGCCGGCGTCCAACACGGCGATGTGCGCCGCCGAGGTCGTCCGCGTCTACGAGGAGGCGGGGGTGCCCCCCGGGGTCCTCAACTTCGTCACGGGCTCGGGCTCGGTGGTCGGCCACGCGCTCGTCTCCGACCCGAGGATCCGCACCGTCTCGTTCACGGGCGGCGTCGACGCGGGGCGCGACGTCTACGTCCGCGGGGCGAAGGACCTCAAGATGGTCCACCTCGAGCTCGGCGGGAAGAACCCGGTCCTCCTCATGGAGGATGCCGACCTCCCCCTCGCGCTCGAGGGGGTCCTCTTCGGCGCCTTCGGCACCTCGGGCCAGCGGTGCACCGCCACGAGCCGCCTCATCGTCCACGAGAAGGTCTACGAGGCGTTCCTCGACCGCCTCGTGGCGAGGCTCGAGAAGTTCACGGTCGGCGATCCGCTCGATCCGGCGACCGGCATGGGCCCGGTCGCCTCGGCCGAGCAGGAGAAGAAGATCCTCGAGTACATCGCGGTGGGGAAGAAGGAGGCGAAGCTCCGGTTCGGCGGCACGAAGCTCACCGGCGGGGCCTTCGACAAGGGCTACTTCATCGCCCCCACGGTCTTCGAGACCGCGCACGGCACGCGCATCTCGAAGGAGGAGATCTTCGGCCCCGTCCTGAGCGTGATCAAGGTCCACGACTACGACGAGGCGGTGAAGGTCGCGAACGACGTCGACTACGGCCTCTCCTCGGCGATCTACACGCGCGACGTGAACCGGGCGTTCCGCGCCGTCCACGACCTCGAGGCCGGCATCACCTACGTGAACGCACCGACGATCGGCGCCGAGGTCCAGCTGCCGTTCGGCGGGATCAAGAACACGGGGAACGGCGGCCGGGAGGCCGGCAGCGTCGCCGTCGAGGAGTTCACCGAGATCAAGACGGTCTTCGTCGACTTCTCCGCCCGGCTCCAGAAGGCGCAGATCGACGTCGAGTCCTCGCCATGAGCCCGTTCCGCGGGTCCGACGACCAGATCGAGCGCGAGATCGCGGCGCTCGAGGGGATCGCGCGCGTGCGCCTTCGGCGCACCGTCGCCGAGATGCGCGAGCTCGAACGCGACCTGCGCGAGCTCAAGAAAGAACGGGCACGGCGCCGCGCGGAGCAGGCGGAGCTCGAGACGACGACCGGTCGGGCGACGGCGGACGCCGACACCGGCGGCTAGCGCTCGGCCGAGCCTAGAACGTCCCGGTCCGGTTCGGGTTGTCGAAGTTCATCAAGAGCATCTGGCCGCGGTTGCGCGGCCGGGCGACCGGGGCGAGCAGCGGGTCCTCCTCGAGCGCGGGCATCGTCTCGGAGATCGGGACGTCCACCAGGATCTCCCGCGTCCGGCCTCCCCGTCCCCGCGAGACGATCGTCGCGCGGACGAGGCCAAGGGTCTCGAGCTCGCTCACGTAGTTCGAGATCGACCGTGCGTGGAGCGGCGGGAGGCCGAGCCGCTCGGCGAGACGGCGGTAGCTGTCGTAGACCTCCCCGGTGAGCACGCCGTTGCGCCGGCGCTCGAAGAGCTGGAGGATCGCGTAGAGGAGAATCTTGCAGTGCGGGGGCAGGGTGCGGCAGCAGTCGAGGATGATGTCCTGCTCGAGGCGGTTCTTCGCCTTCACGACGTGGTCGGGCGTGATGCGCTTCGCGTGGTCCCGCTCGGCCATCTCGGCGGCGAGGCGGAGGAGGGCGAGCGCCCGGCGCGCGTCGCCGTTTTCAAGCGCGGCGTACGCCGCGCACCGCTCGACCACCCCGGGGTCGACCACGTCGTCGTTGAAGGCGAGCTTCGCGCGGTCGCGCAGGATGTCCTGGAGCTCGGCGGCGTCGTAGGGCTCGAAGACGATCTTCTCCTCGTTGAGGCGGCTGCGGACGCGCGCGTCAAGGTGGTTCGTGAACTTGAGGTCGTTCGAGATCCCGACGATTCCGAGGCGCGCCGACTCTAGCTCGGTGTTGAGCTGGCTCAGCGTGTAGAGGACGTTGTCGCCGCTGCGGGCGACCAGGCGGTCGATCTCGTCGAGGACAAGCAGGGTCGTGCCGCCGTGCGCGTCCATGAGCCGCTTCATCGCGGCCTGCACGCGGTCGAGCGACCAGCCGGTCGGGATGCGGTCGGACTCGGCGCGGGCGAACGTGTTGCCGATCGTCTGGAGGAGGCTGTAGGCGGTGTCGATGTTGCCGCAGTTCACCGTGATGAACAGGACGTTCTTCGAGCGCTCCGCCCGCCGCTGGATGTCCTGACGGACCTGGGCGACCACGGCGGTCTTGCCCGTGCCGATCTTCCCGTAGAGGAGAAGGTTCGACGGGAGCTCCCCGCGGAGGGCGGGCGCGAGGATCTCGGCGACCTTGCGGATCTCCTCCTCTCGGTGGGGAAGGCGGTTCGGAACGTAGGAGTCGCGCAGGACCTCCTTGGTCCCCCGGAAGAGCTCGCTCTTGCGCTGGAGGATCTCGTCCAGGAACTCCCCGGCCGAGCTGGCGGGCGGCGTCTCGGCCTTCGCCGGAGCGGGGGGCTCGGGCACGGCCGCGCGCGGCACTCCGGGCGCCGGGGACGATGCCGCGGTCGGGCTCAGTTCCGGGCCGAGAGCGGGGTTGCGCGGCGGGTCCTCGGGAGCAGGAGACACGTTTCGACCTTCCGGAAAAAGCGGGGCGAGGCTCGGAGTGAGGCGTGCCATATCTATCTTTTGCCGACGCCGGCCGTCGTCGACGCCCCGGGCGCGCGTCGCGGAGCGCGACGACACGACCGAACCGATTTGAAGGACGAAGTTCCTCGGCGGAGGGATGGCGGAGGTCGCGAGCGTCCCGTCGGCGGAGCACGGCACCCCGAAAAGCTCGGTCTCGGTCCCGCTGGTCGTGCTCACGGGGGCCCTCTGCGGCGTGGGGCTCCTCGGGACGGCGTACTGGCTCCTGACCCTCGACTGGCTCTACTTCCTAAGCCTCGTCCCGCTCACCGCCGGAGCGGTCCTGCTCTTCTCCCGCGCCACGGGCGCCGACCGGGCGTAGGCCGGCCCGCATGGGGCCCGCCGCGTTGCCAGCCCCGACCGTCGTGAAGCTCGGCGGGAGCCTCATCACGCGCAAGCGCGAGGTCGAGAAGGTCCGACCGAAGGTCCTCGACCGGCTCTCTGAGGAGGTCGCCGCCGCCGAAGGCCGGCCGGTCGTCCTCCTCCACGGCGCGGGGTCGTTCGGGCACCCCGGGGCGCGACGGTTCGGGCTCTCCCGGCCGCCTTCGGAGGCGGGGTCGCGGGAGGAGCGGACGCGGGGGGCCGCCGTGGTCTCCGCCGAGGTGCGCCGGCTCCACCTTCTGGTCCTGCGCGCGCTCGTCCGCGCGAAGGCTCGGCCGTGGTCGATCCCCGCGGCGGGCGTCGTCTCGAACCGGGAGGGGCGCCTCGCCCGCTTCGACCCCGCCCCCTTCCGGTGGGCCCTCGACCAGGGCCTCCTTCCCGTCTCGTTCGGGGACGTCGTGCCGGACGAGGTGTGGGGGACGTCGATCGCGAGCGCCGACACCCTCGCGGTCGAGCTCGCGCGGACGCTGCACGCGGGCCGGGTCGTCTTCGCGACCGATGTTCCGGGGATCTACACGAGTCCCGCCCGGCGGGCCAAGGAGATCCTCGCCGAGGTGACCGAATCGGCGCTCGCGGAGCTCACCGTCCGGCCCGGGGCGCCGGACGTGACCGGGGGGATCCTCGCGAAGGCGGAGGCGATGCGCCGCATCGCAAAGGCCGGGGTCGACGCAGTGCTTATCAGCGGACTCTCGGATGGAGCGCTTGCGAAGGCGGTCCGGGGGGAGGCGGTCTACGGGAGCTGGGCCCACGCACGAGCGGGGTAGCCGACCCGAGCCGGCCGGCCTCGATCTGAGCCACCGCAAGGCCGAGCACGTCAAGGTCGTGCTCGGACGGGACGTCGAGGGACGCTACCGCTACTGGAACGACATCCAGCTCGTCCACCGCGCCCTTCCCGAGATCGACTTCGAGGAGGTCGACCCGTCCGTCACGCTCCTCGGCCACCGGCTGAAGGCGCCCCTCGTCATCACCGGGATGACCGGAGGGTTCCCGGACGCCCGAGCGATCAACGAGAACCTCGCCCGCGCGGCCGCCGAGGTCGGCGTCGGGATGGGTGTGGGGAGCGAGCGGGCGGCGATCCTCAAGGGCCAGTACCCGGAGAGCTACGCGTGCGTCGCCCCGTACGAGGTCCCGCTCAAGTTCGCCAACATCGGGGCCCCGCAGATCATCTCCCAGCGCCCGGGCGACCCGGTCGTGGGGGCGAAGGAGGTACGTGCCGCGATGGAGCTCATCGGTGCCCACGTCCTCGCGATCCACCTCAACTTCCTCCAGGAGATGGTCCAGCCCGAGGGCGACCGCCGGGCCCGGGGGTGCCTCAACGAGATCGGCACGCTCGCCCGCTCGTTCCCCGTCCTTGTCAAGGAGACCGGCGCCGGCATCTCCCGGAGCGTCGCCGAGGGGCTCCGCGAGCGCGGAGTGAGGGCGTTCGACGTGAGCGGGACCGGGGGGACCTCGTTCGCGGCCGTCGAGCACTACCGCGCCGTCGACCAGGGGGCCGAGCGCGAGGCCCGGGTCGGGAAGACGTTCTGGGACTGGGGGATCCCGTCCCCGGTCTCGGTGGTCGAGCTCGTCCCGCTCGGCCTCCCCGTGATCGCGAGCGGAGGGATCCGGACGGGCCTCGACGCGGCGCGCGCGATCGCCCTCGGAGCGACCGCGGCGGGGACCGCGGGGGGGGTGCTACGGGCGGCGTCGACCGGCCTTGCCGAGACCCGACGGGAGCTCGAGGCGCTCGTTCACGAGCTCAAGGTCGCGATGTTTCTCACGGGGAGCCGGACGATCCCGGACCTCCAGAAGGCCCCGTACGTCGTCACCGGGGAGACCGGCTCGTGGCTGCGCCGCTAGACGACCCTTCGGCGCCCGAAGAGCTCCACCGCCAGAAGCTCGAGCGGCTGAAGGATTCGCCGGGGACCCCGCTCCCGTCCAACGTCGAGTTCCTGGCGAGCCTTCCGCCCGACGAGCGGCGGGCCTGGGAGGGCCGGGTCGTGCGCAAGCCGACCCGCTCGCTCTCCGGGGTGGCGGTCGTCGCCGTGATGACCGCCCCGGCCCGGTGCCCGCACGGACGGTGCACCTACTGCCCCGGCGGCGTCGAGAACGGTTCCCCCCAGAGCTACACCGGCGAGGAGCCGAGCGCGCTCCGGGGCGCGCAGTTCCACTACGACGCGGAGGCGATCGTCCGGCACCGCGTGGCGACCTTAGAGGCGATCGGCCACCCGACGTCGAAGATCGAGGTGATCGTGATGGGCGGCACGTTCCCGTCGCGCCCGCGCTCCTACCAGGAATCGGTCCTCCGCGGGATCTACGACGGGCTCAACGGGACCCGGTCGGCCTCGCTCTCGGAGGCGCTCGACGGGAACGCCGAAGGCGAGCACCGCGTCGTTGGCCTCACGGTCGAGACCCGCCCGGACTGGTGCGACGGACGGGTCCTGCCGTTCCTTTTGGACGCGGGCGTCACCCGGGTCGAGCTCGGGGTCGAGTGCCTCACCGACCCCGTCCTCGACGCGGTCGGCCGGGCGCACGGGAGCTCGGAGGTCTCCCGGGCGACCCGCGAGGCGCGGGACCGCGGCCTCAAGGTCGGCTACCACATGATGCTCGGACTTCCCGGCATGGACCCGGCCCGGGACCTCGGCGATTTCCGCCGGCTCTGGGCCGAGGAGGCGTTCCGTCCGGACTTCCTCAAGATCTACCCGACGCTCGTCCTGCCGTCCACCCGCCTCTACGACGACTGGCAGGCCGGTCGGTACCGGCCCTACGACACCGAGACGACGGTCGAGCTGCTCGCCGCCGTGAAGGCGGAGCTCCCGCCGTGGGTACGGGTCCACCGTATCCAGCGGGACATCCCCGCCCGCCTGGTCGCCGCGGGCGTGCGCACGAGCAACGTCCGGCAGCTGGCCCTCGAGCGCCTCGCCGCGCGCGGGGGACGCTGCCGCTGCCTTAGGTGCCGGGAGGCCGGGCGTATCGCCTCCCCGAGGCCCGAATCGTTCGAGCTCACCCGGGCCGTCTACCCCGCCGCGGGCGGGCGCGAGGTCTTCCTCGCCTACGAGGACCCGGCGACCGACGCGGTGGCGGGCTACCTTAGGCTCCGGTTCCCGTCGGGTGCGACCGACGGAGGGCTCGACGGGCCCGTCGTCCGGGAGCTCAAGGTCCTCGGACGGGCCGTCCCTGTCGGCTCCGCCGCGGCGGGCGCCGAAGCGTTCCAGCACCGCGGGTTCGGCCGGGCCCTCCTGAACGAGGCGGAGGGGTTGGCCCGGGAGGCGGGAGCCGACCGGCTCTACGTCCGCAGCGCGGTCGGGACGCGGGGCTACTACGCCCGGTTCGGCTACGAGCGGGCCGGCCCCGAGATGGTGAAGCGCTGGTAGCCCCCCCGGCGGACGCGCCGCCCCCGTCCCGGGCGCGTCTCGGTCTCGCGTAACCCTTAAACACCTCCCTTGTAGGGCGGGGCGGAAGGGACCTGCCTTGGCTCGCAACATCCAGGTCGAACCGCTCCCCACGACCCACATCGAGGACCAGGACGTCGAACTGGTCGAGCGCAAGGGGCTCGGGCACCCCGACTCCATCGCCGACGGCGTCTCCGAATCGGTGAGCCGCGCGCTCTGCCGGCTCTACCTCGACGAGTTCGGGAAGATCCTCCACCACAACACGGACGAGACCCAGGTGGTCGGCGGCGCGTCCGAGCCGAAGTTCGGCGGCGGCCGCGTGACGAGCCCGATCTACATGCTCTTGGTCGGCCGCGCGACCACGGAAGTCAACGGCGAGAAGCTGCCGTACCGTGACGTCGCGATCGAGGCCGCGAAGAAGTACGTCGCCTCGGTCTGCTCGCACCTCGACGTCGAGCGCCAGGTCGAGTTCGACTGCCGGATCGGACAGGGTTCGGTCGACCTGCGCGGCGTCTTCGACCAGCGGTCCGTCCTCTCGAACGACACGTCCTTCGGGGTCGGCTTCGCCCCGCTCTCCGACACCGAGCGCCTCGTGCTCGAGAGCGAGCGGTTCCTCACCCTGAAGCTCAAGAAGAAGCTCCCGGCGCTCGGCGAGGACGTGAAGGTGATGGGCTACCGCCAGGGGAAGAAGATCGGCCTCACGGTCGCCGCCGCCCTGGTCGACCGCGAGGTGAAGGACGCGGACGCCTACGCCTCCGTCTGCAGCGAGATCCACTCGAAGCTCGCCGACCTTGCCGCGAAGCTCACGCACCGCGAGGTCGACATCCACGTCAACACCGCCGACGACCCCGAGCTCGGCCGCTACTACCTCACGGTGACGGGGCTTTCCATGGAGGCGGGGGACGACGGGTCGGTCGGGCGCGGGAACCGCGCGAACGGCCTCATCACCCCGTGTCGCCCGATGAGCCTCGAGGCGTCCGCGGGGAAGAACCCGGTGAACCACGTCGGGAAGATCTACAACATCCTCGGCAATCAGATCGCCAACGAGATCGTCAAGGAGACCGGGGGCGACGTGAAAGAGGTCCACGTGCGGATCCTCTCCCAGATCGGAAAGCCGGTCGACCAGCCGCAGGTCGCGAGCATCCAGATCCTGCCCGCGGCCGGGGTGAAGCTCGCCGCGCTCAAGGGGAAGGCCGAGGCCGTGGCGCTTGCCGCGTTCGACGACATCGGCTCGATCCCGCGGCGCCTGCTCACCGACAAGATCACCGTCTTCTAGGCGCTCCCCCTCGGGGCGAGCGGGGGCCGTGCGGGTCTACGTCGAGTCGTTCGGCTGCGCCCAGAACCAGGGCGAGGGCCACGGGATAGCGCGGGAGCTCTCGGGTCGGGGCCACGAGCTCCTGGACGCCCCCGACGGCGCTGACGTCGCCGTCCTCGTCACCTGCGGCGTCATCGGGCCGACCGAGGCAAGGATGGTGCGGCGTTGGCGCACGCTCTCGCGGAGCGCGTCGAGAACGGTGGTCACGGGCTGCCTCGTTCCCCTGCGCACCTCGCTCTTCACCGGCGAGGAGCGCGCCCGCACCACGTTCGTGCCGATCCGCGAGCAGGACCGCCTCGCCGACCTGCTCGGCGAACCTCTCGCCCCGCCGCCCCCCCGAACGGCGGCGCTCCGGGCCCCGGTCTCCGAGGAGGTCGTCCTCGCCCAAGGTTGCACGAGCGGCTGCGCCTACTGCTTTAGCCGGCTCGCCCGGGGCACGATCACGAGCGTCCCTGCGGGCGCGGTGGTGGGGCGCGTCCGCAACGCCCTGGCCCGGGGCGTCCGTGAGGTGCGGCTCACCGGCCTCGATACCGCGGCCTGGGGCGCCGACCTCCCCGGTCGACCCACCCTCCCCGACCTCCTGGGCGAGGTCGCGGAGGTCGAGGAGGACTACCGCCTCCGGGTGGGGATGATGAGCCCGCAGACGCTCGAGCCGTTCGTCGAGCGCCACGCGGCGGCGCTTCGCGAGCCCCGGACGTTCCGGTTCGTCCACCTCCCGGTCCAGAGCGGCTCCGACCGGGTCCTCACGGGGATGCACCGTGGCTACACCGCGGACCTCTTCCGCCGGGAGGTCGCCCTCCTGCGGCGGGCCGTGCCCGACCTCCACCTCGCGACCGATGTGATCGTTGGATTCCCGGGCGAGACCGAGGACGATCACCGCGCGACCGAGGCGCTGCTCGAGGAGGTCGGGCCCGAGACGGTCAATGTCACCCGCTTCTCGCCGAGGCCAGGAACCCCGGCCGCGCGCCTTGCCCCGCTCCCGCCCCGCGTGGCCAAGCGTCGGTCGCGCGCGCTCGCCGCCCTCCGCCAGCGTCTCGCGCGCGATCGGCTCGAGCGGTGGATCGGCGAGCGTACCCGCGCGCGGGTCCTCGAGCACGGTCCGGGCGAGAGCTCCGTGGCCCGGCTCCCGAACTACCTTCCCGTCGTCCTCGACCGGCGCGTCCCGCTCGGGACCGACCTTGAGGTGCGTGTCGACGGGGCCCGTTCCACCTACCTGCTCGGCCGGGCCGCCAGCGCGGCCTTCTAAATAGACGGGCCACCCGTACCCACGTCGGCCCGCCCGGGGATCGAACCCCGGGGGTGGAGCGGACGGTGGTCACGAGTTCCGAGATCACGGCCCTGGTCGTCGGCGCCATCGCCTCGGCGGCGCTCATCGGAGGGGCGTTCTACGTCCTCAGACGGCTGCGCCGCCGCCACCTTTCCGACCGCGACAGCGCCGCCCGCCCCGAGCTGGCGAGCGACCGGGCCTACAACCGCGCGGCGATGGCCCGTCGCGAGGCGGACCTTCTCGCGGCGCAGGGGACCGACGTCGGGCGGGCGCGGGAGCTGCTCGACCTCTCCGACCGGTCGTTCCGGGCCCGCGAGTTCGACCGGGCGTACGAGCTCGCCCAGTCCGCCCACGAGACGCTGGTCGCCCTCCGTCGGGCGCCGGGAAGGGCCCCGACCTCGCCCGCGCCGTCGGCCTTGGGGGCGTTCCCTCCCTCGTCGCGGCCCGTCCCGGCGTCCGACGCTCCGCTCCCCGGGGGCGTCGAACCGAACGGCGCGGCGTCCGAGGCCCCGTCCGGCCGTCCCCCGAAGAACAAGCTCGAATCGCACTTCCAGCTCCGTCTCCTCGAATCGGACCTCGAACGTCGGGGGAAGACCCCCGACACGTCCGGCGCCGCCGAGCTCCTCGGCCAGGCGCGGACGGCGTTCGACCGCGAGGAGTACACGGAGGCGCTCCGGCTCGCCCTCAAAGGACGCCGACAGCTCGGCGCCCCGGTCGAGACCCTAGGGAAGGCCGGCCCGGCGGGTCGGGCGACCGGAGCTCCGGCGCCCTCCGTCGCGCCGAACGGCGAGCGTCGGTGCGCGAAGTGCGGCCGGGCCGTCGTCGAGGGGGACGCCTTTTGCCGGGGATGCGGGACCCCGTACCCGGCCTCCACGTGCCCGAAGTGCGGCGCGCCACGGACCCCGGCCGACGGGTTCTGCGGCCGGTGCGGCGAGGGGTTCGACCGTTGAGGCCGCGCTAGCTCGCGCTCGGCGCGTCGAGCCACGCGTCGAGGCGTCGCTGGGTCCGGTAGTCGTGCAGCACCGCGCTCGCGGTGAGCCAGCGGTCGAGCGGGATCGCGAACGTGGAGCGGATCCGTTCGAGCAGTTCCCGGGTCGTCGCGAACGACTCGGACGGCCGGCGGAGCGCCGCGCGGACGTGTTCGCGGACGTTCCAGACGCCGAGGGGGAGGATCTCGCCGGGGTGGACCTCGCGAAGGACGACGACCCCGGCCTGCCGTCCCTGCGCGAGGAGAGCCTCGCTCGTCGCCAGGCGGGCGGCGTAGTAGCAGCCGCCGATCGAGGCGTAGGTGGTGCGCCCGTCGTGCCCCTCGTGGTCGCCCATGATCACGATCGAGCTCGGGTTCGGGTTCCACAGGGTGTTCGGGTACCACGCCTCGATCGACTCGTACCGGTAGGCGCCCGGGAGGAGCACGATGAGCCACCGGTTCTCGAGGGCGGTGAGCGCGTGGACCCGGATCTCGCCGAGCTCGGGGAGGTCGCGCACCCTCTCGAGGTTCTGCTTGGAGAGGAGGTCGTCCACGGCGGTGATCGACCAGCGCGTCGGGACGAGCTTGCGTCGGCCCCGACGGCCGAGCGTACCGACGCTGAACGCCCGCTGGATGCGGCTCACCCGCACGCCGCGGTCGTAGAGCTCGTTCACCGCGACCCGAGCGTTCGCGTGGACGTCGGAGGAGAGGCGTTCGAGGTTCGCGTCGACCTTGCGCACGTCGAGCCGCACCTTCTCGATCGGGGCCGACGGGCCGAACGGTGGGGTCGACTCCGACAGCGAGAGGTGGCCCCGCGGAGGGCGGCGGAACTCGACCTCGCTGTCGACCGTCTCGGCCGCGAGCCCGAGGAGCTGGAGGCTCTCGAGGTACCGGTTCGGGCGGTCGGCGTCGGTGACGCGGACCCGGGACGTCCCCCGCACGAGGCCGGTCCGGAAGCCGACGACCTCCTCGACCGACCTTCCGACCCACTCCTCGGGGGTGTCCAGGAGCTCGATCGACCCGTGCTCCGGGCTGAAGAGGGGACCGGCCTGGACCGACGGGTAGCCGAAACGGCCCACGAAGAGGCCGGGGGGCGAGCTCCCGTCGAGCTCGGTCCCCGCGACCATCGGGAGCGTGCGCTCGAAGGCCCGGTACTTCACGAGGATCGGGCAGACCGGCCGGCCGCAGAGGAGCTGGGCGGAACGGCAGCGAAGACAGAGGGTCGGGTCTTCGCGGAGGCCCGGAATCGACCAGGAAAGCGACGGGACCGGAGCGAGACCGGGGATCGGAGGCTGCACCGGGGGCCGCGCGGTCGTCACGCCACCGGTGAGGCGACCGGAAGGCTAAGCCTCGAGGGAGAGGGCCTGAAACACCCCGGGTTGACCGAACCCGAGGGCACGCTCAAATAGCGTGCCCGGGTGGGCGGGACCGCGCTGGGACTGTGGGGTAGCTTGGTCCATCCTTCGGGGTTCGGGACTCCGAGACGCCAGTTCAAATCTGGCCAGTCCCACTCGCTCCCGACCCTCGCGCTCGTCGTGGCGACGCCTCCGAGGTCCGTGAGATCTTCGGCGAGCGGGACCGCCCGGACGGGGTCCGGGTCCGCCCGATCCGGTGGTCTCTCCGTCACTTGAAGGAAGCGACCAGGGAGCGGACCGCCGCGCCCGCGTTCGACAGGATCGGGCCGCCGTGGTAGGTGAGCAGCGACTCCGTCGCGAGCTGGCCCATCCGTCGGGCGGAGACACGGGCCGTGAGGAGGTGGTGAGAGTACTCCTTCGGGGTGAGGCTGAGCTTCGTCCCGTTCCCGAAGAAGAGGTCGCCCGAGAACAGCAGCTTGCGCTCGGCTTGGTAGAAGGCGACGTGGCCCGGAGTGTGGCCGGGCGTGTGGTAGGCGAGGAGCCCGCCCGCGGCGTCGAGGCTGTCGCCGTCCTTGAGCGTCTCGTCGACCGTGAAGGCCTCACCCGGGGGATTCCCCGGGCCGTCGTACGGCGGGTCGTGGGCGATGTACGCCGCCTCGATCCAGTGGGCGAACGTCCGCGCCCGGGTCGCTTCGACCATCTCGCGGAGCGCCCCCGTGTGATCGCGATGGAGATGCGTGATCAGGATCTTCTTCACGGACGTGGGTTCGACCCGGATCTTCGCCAGGTAGGCCAGGATCGCCGTGTGCGAGCCGGGGACACCGGTATCGACCAGGGTCCAGCTCGACCCCTTGTCCTTGAGGAGGTAGACGTGGGTGGTGAAGTCCGGCTTCGGATCGACGCCCTCGACCTGATGCACGCCCGGAAGGATCTCGGCCATAGTTGCCCTGGCGGACCGGGAGGCCCGAACGGGTAAAGCGGGTACCACGGGCGCGGGCGCTACCGGCCCGACGCGGGGAGCGAGGGGGGAACGCTCGCCCTCCACGCGTGACCGAGGCGCTCGACGGACGCTTCCGCCTCCTCCCTCGGGAGGCCCCCGAAGTCGAAGATGCCGAGGAGCTCGTCGACGCCGGCGGCCGCGTACCGTTGAAGCCGGCGGGCGACCTCCTCGGGTCCTCCGAAAACCGCGAGGTCGGCGCGCTCGAGAGCCTCGGGGGTGGCCTGGGCGGGCGCCACCTTCGACTTCTGCTCGTAGAACGTCGAATGGGTCCGCAGGCGCGCCTCGAGGTAGTGGCGGAAGGCGCGGCGAGCCCCCTCGAGGTCCGGCCCCGCGTAGACATGGACCGCCGCCACGACGTTCCCCGGGGACCCGGCGGGGAGGGCCCGGCGGTACTCGGCGATGCTGTCCTTGAGCTCGGAAAGGTCCTGAACGGTCGCGTAGGGGATCAGCGCGACGCCGTGGCCGCGCGCCGCGACGTGGGGGATCGCTTCGCGCCGCTGCACCGCGACCCAGACGGGGGGATGGGGTTGCTGCACCGGGGCGATGTTGAGCCGCACCGCCGGCGTGCCGGGAGGGCCCGCCCGGAACTCCCTCCCCTCGAGGGCCGAGAGCACGGTCGCGAGCCCTTGGTCGAACGCCTCGCGCTTGGTCGCCGGGTCAATCCCGAACCCGGTGAACTCGGTGGGAAGGTAGCCGCTCCCGACGCCCAGGTTGAGGCGGCCCTCGATGAGCCGGTCGAGCAGGGCGTACTCTTCCGCCACGTCGACCGGACGGTGGAACGGCAGCACGGACACGAGCGAGCCAAGCCGGAGCCGACGGGTCCTCGCGCCGCACGCCGCCAACAGGACCGCGGGCGACGGGCAGCCTCCGCCCCCGCGGAAGTGGTGCTCCGCGACCCACAGACCGGAGAGGCCCGCCCGCTCGCACGCCTCGGCCAAGCCGACCACGTTGCGGACCCGGTCCGGTGCGCCGGTCGGCGCGTCCGGGTCGACGTCCACGACCGTGAACGCGCCCAGCTTCACGGAAGGAACGACCTTCGGAGGGTAGATGGCGTTTTTCCGGCCGCCCGGCCCCGGAGAAACCAAGAACCGGCGGGTCGGTTCCCTCTGCGTGGAGCTCAAAGGGCGTCCTCTTGCCCCCGGGCGCGCGAGCGGCTCCGTGGTCCTCGGGCTCGGGACGGCGCGGGGGGGGTCCACCCCGGCGCGCGAGATCGTGCGGGCCGTCCCGTCGGACGTTTGGGCGACCTGGATGCCGGAATCGACGGCGGTCCGGGCCGTGGTCGTGACGGGGGACAGCTCGACGCGCCGGCCGGACCTCGGCCTCCCGGCCGTGGGCGGGATCGAGCCCGACCTCCTCCGGGAGGGAGATCGGGCGGACGTGGACGGCGACCGGGGGTCGGTCGGCCTCCGCGGGGTGACCGAGACTCCGGTCGTGACGGCGTTCCTCGAGCGGGACGATGGCCGCGTCCTCCTCCTCCGACGCTCCGGGGAGGTCCGGACCTTCCAGGGGCGCTGGGCCGGCGTCTCGGGCTACCTCGAGGTCGCCCCCGCCCTCGAGCAGGCCCGTACCGAGGTCCGTGAGGAGACGGGCATCCCGTCGGAAGAGCTCACGCTCCGGGCGGAAGGCCGGGCCGTCCGGGTCCGTCACGAGGACCGGGTGTTCGTCGTCCACCCGTTCCTCTTTCACGTCCGTTCCCCGAAGGTCCGACTCGACCGCGAGCACACCGAGGCCGAATGGGTCGACGCGGCCGAGATACCGCGACGGGCGACCGTCCCGAAGCTTGAGGAGGCGTGGGAGGCCGTTGCCCGCCGCCGAGCGCTGGGAAAAAGCTAACCCTCCTCCGCGCCGGTGGACCGCACGTGGGCTGGTAGATCAGTTCGGAAGATCGCCGGTTTTGCAAACCGGAGGCCTCGGGTTCAAATCCCGACCAGTCCACTCCCAAAAGGGTTTAGA
>JBAIXP010000062.1:0-16848 GCA_037916495.1 Thermoplasmata archaeon
GCAAGGAGACCCCCGAATCGCTCCGAACGAAGCTCCACCCGCACGAGGTCTTCCTGCTCGCCGAGGTCCTCCGACGCTTTGCCGACGGCTCGATCCCGCTCCCCTGCGTCGACGGCGGGCCGAAGGACGCGGTGCCCCCGAAGACGGCCTGAGCGAGCGGTCCCGCGGGGTCGTGGACGCCTCCCGGCGGCCCTAGCTCAGCAGCTCCGACAGCGCGACCCGGCGCGAAGGGAGCTTTACGCGCAGGCGGTGGCGCGTCGTCTTCGGAGGGAACAGCTCGCCCGAGCGGGCGCGCGCGACGACCTCCGACTTCTTGATCGGCGGACCGGGGCTCCACCGCTCGAGGGTGACCACGTCGTCGTCGTAGTCGAACACCCACGCCGCCGCCCGGCGCGCGCCGAGGCGGCGAAGCGCCTCGACGCGGTGGTGGCCGTTCAGGATCACGAACGAGCCTCGGGCGACCCAGATCGGCTCGACGAACTCGCCGGTCCGCTCGAGCTCGGCGACCAGGTCGTCGACCTTCGCCGGGTCGTACTCCTCGTGCCCTTTGAGCCGCTCGATCGGGACGAGCGCGAACTCGGGCGCGCTCACCGCGCGCCGCCCCCGCGGGCGAGCTCGTCGAGGCCGCGGCGCACGTAGACGCCGACCATCCGGCGCCGGTAGTCGGGGAGGAGCGCGGTGTTGTGCACGGGCCGGACGGCGCGGGCGACCGCGTCGCCGAGCGCCCGAGTCTCCGCCGGCCCGAGCTCGGTCCCCTCGAGGGGACGGGTGAGCTCGTCGAACCGCCGCGGGTAGCTCTCGACGCCGCCGACGGCGACGCGGAGCTCGCGGACGCGACCTTCCGACCATCGTCCCGCCACCGCGACCCCGACCTCGGGGAAATCGAACGACGGGCGCACGCGCAGCTTGAGATAACGGCCGCGCCGCCCACGGGCCCGCGCGGGAAGGTCGACCCCCACGACGAGCTCGCCCGGGGCGAGCGTGAGCCGGCGAATCCCGTCCCCGGCCGCGTCGTAGAGCTGGCCGAGCGGGACCGTCCGCCGGCCCTCGGGCCCCGCGATCTCGACCTCGGCGTCGGCGACCAGGAGCGCCGGGGCGAGATCGCCCGAGAACGTCGCGTAGCAGCGCTCCTTCTGGGGGACGACGTGGCAGCGGTCGCCCTCCGCCTTGAGGCAATAGCCTAGGCTCTCGCGCCAGAAGTGGCTCTGGTTGAAGAAGAAACAGCGGGTCTCCACGAGGAGGTTGCCGCCCACCGTCCCGCTCGAGCGGACGAGGGGCGTGGCGACCGAGCTCACCGCGTCGGCGAACGCCGGGAACTCTTCCCGGTAGAACGGGTCCCGCTCGAGGTCGGAGAGCCGGACCATCGCGCCAATCCGCTCGGGCGCCCGGGCGCCGAGCTCCGTGACCCGGTCGAGCGCGACCAGGTGCTCGCGGACGTTGAGATGCATCTTGTAGTTCGGGCGAAGGTCCGTCCCCCCGGCGAGGTAATCGAAGCGGCCGGCGAGCGAGCGCGCCAGGCCGACCGTCTCCTCGACGGTCGTCGGGCGGTGGAGCTCGAACGGGTCGAGGTGCACGGTCTAGACCCCCTTCCAGCGCCGGCCTTCCTTCTCCTTGAGCTCGAGCGCGCGAACGACCTTCTCCGGGGTGATGGGGAGCTCGGTGAACCGGCAGCCGATCGCGTCGTACACCGCGTTCGCCACCGCGGGCAGCGTGGCGATGAGCGGGCCCTCGCCCGCCTCTTTCGCCCCGAACGGGCCCTCGGGGTCGTCCTCGCCGACCAGGAGGACCTCGACCTCGGGCATCTGCTGGACGGTCGGGATCTTGTAGTCGAGCAGGGACGGGTTCATCAGGCGGGAGCCGCGGTAGGTCATCGCCTCGCCGAGCACCTGGCCAAGCCCCATGTGGATCGACCCTTCGACCTGGCCCTCGACCGCGAGCCGGTTGAGCACCCGCCCGCAGTCGAACGCGGCCCAGACCTTCTCGACCGCAACCTCGCCGGTGTCCGGGTCGACCCCGACCTCGGCGACGTAGGCGGCGAACGAGTACGCGGGGGCCGTCCCGGCGCGCGCTCCCTTGAACGTCCCGCCCATCGGCTTGGTCTGGAACGAGCCGCTCGCGGTGAGCGCGCCGGTCTCCTCCATCGCGGCGCGGAGCGCCTCGAGGAACGAGACGCCGGCCTCGGGCGCGCCGACCTTCTGGATCCGCTCGTGGACCACCTCGAGCTCGCCGGGGGCGGTCCCGAGGAGCTTCGCCGCCCCCCGCACCACCTGCTCGCGGAGCGCGAGGGCGGCGGAGCGGGCGGCGTTGCCCATCATGAACGTCACGCGGCTCGAATAGGAGCCAAGGTCGACCGGGCTCACGTCCGAATCGACCCGCTGGACGTGGACCCGGTCGAGATCGACGCCGAGCACCTCCGCGACGATCGCCGCGAGGAGCGTGTTCGACCCCTGGCCGATGTCGGCCTGCATCGAGTGCACCGCGATGCCCCCGTCCATGTCGGCCTTCAGATGGACGGTCGACTGCGGCATCTTCGGCGTGAAGTGGATCGGGCTGTTCGAGCCCGAGATGTAGAACCCGCAGCCGAGGCCGACCCCGCGCCCGAACGGCAGCTTGCGGAACTTGCCGTCCCAGCCGCTCTTCGAGCGCGCCGCGTCCAGGCAGGCGAGGAACGAGGTCGAGGTGATGCGGAACTGGTTCACCGTGACCGAGTTCGGCGGGAGGGCGTTGCGGGCCCGCAGGTCGAACGGGTCGACCCCGATCTCCTCAGCGAGGCGGTCGAGCGCGACCTCGACGGTGAACCGGACGTTGGTGCCGCCGTGCGCGCGCATCGCCCCGCTCGGGGGCTTGGTCGTGTAGACCCGGCGCCCGCGGTAGCGGAACGCGGGGACCCGGTACGGGCCCATCGCGAGGACGCCGTTGTAGTACGTCGTGACCGTCCCGAACGAGCTCCAGGCGCCTCCGTCGATCACCGCCTCGAGGTCGTAGGCCAGGATCCGGCCCTCCGCGTCCGTCGCCACCCTGAGGTCGTTCTGCGTGGGATGGCGGCCGTGGTTCGTGAGGAAGACGTCCTCCCGGTCGAGGAGGATCTTCACCGGACGACCGGTCTCGAGCGCGAGGGCGGCACAGACGACCTCGTGCGGGAGCGGGTCGGACTTCCCCCCGAAGCCTCCGCCGACCTCGGGCTTGACGACCCGGATCCGGTGCATCGGGATCCCGAGCACCTCGGCGAGCGTCCGGTGGAGGTAGTGCGGCACCTGCGTCGCGCTCCAGACCGTAAGTCGGCCGTCGGGCGTCGCTTCGGCGACCGTGACGAGCGGCTCGGTGAACGCGTGTGTGACGCCCGCGAACGTCCCGCGGACGCGCACCGTGTGCGCGGCCCGGGCGAACGCGGCGTCGACGTCGCCGAACTCCTGCACGACCTCCTTCTGGACGTTCGACCCGAGGAGGCCCCGGGTGTGGATCGGCTCCTGGACCGGCGCGAGGCCCGAGCGCGGATCGGGGTGATCGGCGAGGGGCTCGACGTCGACCTTGATGAGGGCGAGCGCCCGTTCCGCGGTGAGCTCGTCGACCGCCGCAACGGCGGCGACCATGTCGCCGATGTACCTCGTCTTCCCGACGGCGAGGGCCGTCTCGTCGTGCGTGATCGGCAGGACCCCGAACGGCGTCGGGTACTTCTCCCCCGTGAGGACCGCCACGACGCCGGGGAGGGCCCGGGCGGCGCTCGTATCGATCGCGCGGATGCGCGCGTGCGGCCACGGGCTGCGGAGGATCCGGCCGATCAATTGGTTCGGCCGCTGGATGTCGTCGGTGTACTCGGCGCGCCCGGTGACCTTGAGCGGCCCTTCGACGTACGGGATCCGGCCGCCGAGGAGGCGGAGCGGCTCGGTCGGCGAGCCGTCGCTCATGGACCCCCGTGCCGCGCCGCGGCCTCGATCGCCTCGACGATCTTGAGATACCCGGTGCACCGGCACAGATTGCCCGCGATGGCCTCCTCGATCTGCGCCCGTGTCGGGTGCGGGTTCTCCCGGAGCAGGGCGGTCGCGCTCAGGACGAAGCCGGGAGTGCAGAACCCGCACTGGGTCGCACCGTGCTCGACGAACGATCTCTGAACGTCCGAGAGCCCCTGGGAGGGGGTAACCCCCTCGACGGTCGTCACCTCCCGGCCCTCCACCCGGCGGGCGAGGGTGAGGCAGCTGAGCGTCGGCCGACCGTCGACGAGCACCGTGCAGCAGCCGCACGTGCCCAGGTCGCACCCGCGCTTCGTCCCGGTAAGGCGGAGGTCCTCGCGCAGGAGGTCGAGGAGCACCCGCTCGTCCGGGCAGCGGGCCACCACGGGCTGGCCGTTCAGCCGGAACCTACACTCGGCGGAGCTCGACACCTTCCTCCGTGCGGGCGCCCTCGCCCGGCGGCGACCGGTCCTCGGCGGCGGGGTGGAGGTCTCGGACGATCTCGGCGACGATGCTGACGGCGATCTCCGCCGGCGACTCGGCGCCGATGCCGATCCCGACCGGGGAGCGGACCCGGGCGAGCGCCTCGCGCGAGATCCCGCGTTCCCGGAGCGCCGCGAACATGTGCTCGCGCTTGGGAGCGCTGGCGATAAGCCCTATGGTGTTGGGGAACCGCGTCGCGGCCCGGAAGAGGACCTCGGTGTCCTTCCGGGCGTCGTAGCCGAGCACCAGGAGGTGCGTGAACTCCGTCGGGTCGAACGCATCGAAGAGCTCCTCGGCCGACACGAGCTCGCGGCGGTCGGCGTCCGGAAACCGCTCTCGCCCCAGGTAGTCGGCGCGGTCGTCGGCCACCGCGTGGTCGATCTCGAGCGGAGGGAGAAGGCGAGCGACTGCCTCGGCAACGTGCCCGCCGCCCCAGAGGAGAACGTTCGGTCGCGGGGCGACGTACTCGAGAGCGATGTCCACCGAGCCGCCGCACAGGCTCGCGAGTCCGCCCTTCTTCCAGGCGGCGAGGTCGAAGTGCAGGAGGTCCCCGCGGTGGCGCTCGAGGGCGGCGGCGGCCGCCCGCTTCACCTCCTCCTCGAGCGCGGCCCCCCCGACCGTGCCGACGGTCGTCCCGTCGTCCCGGACGAGGAGCGTCGCCCCGAGCTTCCCGGGGACCGACCCGACGGCCCGGACCACCACCGCGCGGACGAAGGCGCGGTGGCGGTCGAGCAGACGGACGGCCTCGCGGGCGGTCTTCCGGTCCATCAGTCCTCCTCGCTCCGAGCCCACGCGTCGTACGCCACGCGGTACGCTTCAGGGGTATCGACGTTCGCCACGACGCCCGGGTCGTCGACGGGGACGCGGCAGACCTGGGGCCCGAACTCGGGGAGGAGCGAGCGGACCGGCGCGTCCGGACGCAGGTTGAGGATCTCCCCTCGCACCGACGGGCGCCAGACGACCGGGTGACCGCCGGCCCCCTGGTACGTCGGGAGGAACCAGACGCCGAGCGGGTCGCGGTCGCGCGCGGACAGTAGCGTGTCGACGGTCCGGGGAAGGACGAACGGGTGGTCGACCGGCCAGAAGAGGAGGTCGCGGTCCTCGGGGACTGCCGCGAGCCCGGCCTGGATGGACGCGGTCCGGCCCTCGTACCACCTCTCCGCCTCCACTACTTCCGCGGGGAGGCCGCGGAGCTCGTGGGCGATAGGGGCCCGGTGGGCCCCGACGACCACGATCACGGGCTCGAGCCCGGCGCCCAGGCAGATCTCCGCCATCCGGCGGACGGAGGATCTCTCGCCGACCCGGAGTAGGGCTTTCGGCTCCCCCGCGAAGCGGCTCGAGGCGCCGGCGGCCAGGAGAAGGGCGGAGGTGCTCATGGTGCGTGCGGACCCGGCCTTCCCTCGCCGTGGGAAGGAGCGTGGGTTAGAAAAGGCGGCGCCCGTCGCGGCCCCGGCGGGCCACGACGGCCCTCCCGAGGCCCTGCCCTCGACAGCGTGCTTTTTAATACGGCGACAAGGTGGCCGCCGAACACATGACCCACCCCGAGGACGTCCCCGCGTCCGCGCTCCTGCCGAAGCTCGCCTCCGAGCTCAGGACGCGCAGCCTCGTCGCGCCGCCCCCGTGGGCGGCGTTCGTCAAGACCGGGGTGCACAAGCAGCGGGCGCCGGTCGACCCGGACTGGTGGTACGTCCGCTCGGCGTCGGTCCTTCGCAAGGTCTACCTGCAGGGCACGGTCGGGGTCACCCGCCTGAGCGCCGAGTACGGGGGTAAGCGCGACCGGGGGAGCGCCCCGAACCATGCGCGCAGCGGCTCCCGCGCGATCTTGCGCGAGATCGTCCAGCAGCTCGAGAAGGGGGGCCTCCTCCAGCCGTACAAGAACGGCGGCCGTCGAGTGAGCCCGCAGGGCATGCAGCTCCTCGACACCGTGAGCCGCGACATCCTGAAATCGCTCATCGCGAGCCGGCCCGCGCTCGCCAAGTACCTGTAGGGGCTCTACCGGTCCCCGGGTGGTCCTCCCATGCCGGCGTCCGACGATTCCGAACTCTCCGAGCTGCGTCGCCGACGGCTCCAGCAGCTGCAGGAGATGCAGAGCGCCGAGGCGATGAACGCCCAGGCCTTCGCGGCGCAGGAATCCGAACTGCGCCGGCGGGACGCCGAGCGCAGCGAGATCCTCCGCCGGATCCTGACCCCCGAGGCCCGGGAGCGCCTCGGCCGCATCCGGCTCGCCAAGCCCGACGTCGCGGCGGCCGTGGAGCAGCAGCTTATCGCCCTCGCGGCGAGCGGTCGGATCCAGCGTCAGGTGGACGACGCGACCCTCCGGGCCCTCCTCGAACGGATCAACCCCGAGCGCCGTGAGATTCATATCACCCGGCGGTGAGGGGGGAGAAGCATCCGATGGCGAACAGAAGGAAGAGTCACGCGCGGAAGATGCGCCTGTTCCGCGCGGTCAAGAGCAACCGGCGCGTTCCGGCGTGGGTCGTCCAGCGCACCGACCGACGGGTCGTCCGGCACCCGAAGCGGCGCACGTGGAAGCGCGGCCATCTCCACCTGTAGGAAGGTTCCACCGATGCCCGCAAAGACACCGCCGCGCAAGCGCGAGGAGATCGAGCGCGAGTACGTCATCCCGCTGCGCGCGAGCCAGCACCAGCCGTCCCGCCGCCGCCGTGCCGGCCACGCGCTCGAGACGGTCCGCCGGTTCGTCACCCGCCACTTGAAGGGGGCTCCCGAGGACGTCTGGATCGACCCCCGCCTCAACGAGCACATCTGGGCCCGCGGCATCCAGCGGATCCCCTCGCAGGTCCGCGTGAAGGCGATCCGCTTCGAGGACGGCCTCATCGAGGTCGACCTGCTCGAGAGCGAGCCGCGCGCCAAGTAGGAGCAGCCGTCGCGTGCCGGTCGGTCGCACGCTGATCGGGGGAAGTCCCTACCTCGGCGTGTTCTTGCGCGTCACCGAACGCTCCGCGATCGTACCCCCGTCCTTGGGCCCCGGGGTCGTCCGCGAGCTCGGCCGGATCCTCGGCGTCGCCCCCGTCCGCACCACGGTCTGCGACAGCGAGATCGTCGGGGCGCTGGTCGCCGCGAACTCGAACGGGGTCATCGTCGGCGAGGGTATCGACTCGGAGGAGGCGCGCCGGCTCGAGCAGGCCGGGCCGGTGACGGTGGTACGGCATCGGCAGAACGCGATGGGCAACAACGTTCTCGCGAACGACTTCGGGGCGCTCGTCCACCCGGAGCTCTCCCACGATGCCGTCGCCGCAGTCGGTCGGGCACTCGGTGTCCCGGTCGAGCGCGGAACCCTCGGGGGCCTCGGCACCGTCGGGATGGCCGGGGTCGCCACCAACAAGGGGGCCGTCGTCCACCCCAAGGCGACCGACCGTGAGGTCGCCGAGCTCGCGAAGCTCCTCAAGGTCCCGGTCGGCCGGTCGAGCGCCAACTTCGGGATCCCCGTCGTGGGGGCCTGCCTGGTCGCGAACTCCCGCGGGGTCGTGGTCGGCCGACCGACGACCCCGGTGGAGATCGTCCATGTGCAGGAAGGGCTCGGGATCCTCGACTAGGGGCCCCGTCGGGGCCGGGGCGCGAGCGCGCGTCTAGGCGCCGCGCTTGCGCTTCATGTAGCGCGTCGCGTAGCCCGCGATCCGGTTCGCGAGCTTCTTGTGCACGACGCCGAGCTTCCCGTCGACCGTCACGCCGAGGTCGGTCAGCTCGAGGACCTTGCGCTTGTTCTGGGCAAAATCGCCGCCGAAGTCGTTCGGGTGGTGGCGGATCAGCTCGACCGCGACCCGCTTGATGTACGTCTGGCGGATATTGCCCATGTGCGGAGGCCGACCTGGGTCCGGTCTATAAGGGTTGCCCGACCGGGGAAGGGCCCGAGGGAACCCACGACGCCGGGCGCGATCGGGCCCCGCGTCGGGCGGTCCGGGTCGGCCCCCGCACGTCGCGGAACGTCGCGTTCCGTCGCGGCGGGCCCTGCGGTCGCGGAAGCAAAGGAACAAATACCCATCCCGAGGTCTAATCTCACGTGAGACGTGCGAAATCGCTCTTTGTGCGGTTCGCACGGGAGTGGGCGAGCCTTCGCCCCTAGAATGACGGCCGTTCCATCCTTGGAGGACGTGCCGGTAGCCGAGCCCGGTCCGAAGCCGAGGGACCGCAACGTCCTCGTCCTCGACCTCTCCCGCAGCATGCTCGCGCCGATGCCCGAGGACGACCCGGCGTCGCCGCAGCGCCAGAAGATCGAGGTCGCCCGCACCGCGGTCTACCGTATCCTCCAGGACGCCGCCCGGTCGGGGGCCCCGTTCGGGATGGTGACGTTCACCGACTCGGTCCGCACCCCGGTCCCGCTCGCGACCGTTCACCGCGACCACCTCCCGGTGATCGAGAACATGGTCTCGCTCCTCACCCCGAGCGGCCGCTCGGCGATCTGGGATGCCATCGGGGCCGCGGCCGACCTCCTCCGGCTCCGGGACGACGGCGTTCAGGGGAATATCCTCCTCGTCACGGACGGCTGGGACAACGCGTCGAGCCGGTTCGCCGTGCCCGAGATGCCCGGCCGCCCGCTCTCGAACGGCCACGCCGACCTCGTGCCGTACCTCCTACCCCCCCAGAGCCAGGTGAACCTGCGCATCGTCGGGATCGGGGAGGGGACCGAGCGGGACAAGGGGGTGGACGCGGGCCGGATGAACACGTTCCTCGAGCAGCTCAAGATCCGGGCCCGGTCGATCGGCAGCCCCGGAACGTTCGTCTTCCAGGAGGTCCGGACCGGCACGCAGCTGTTCGCCCAGATGGTCCAGGCGTTCCTCGACATCGGCTACCACGAGGACCGTCCGCTCGAGGAGCTCCACCCCGAGGAGCTCGCCGAGCGGGCGGCGAAGGCGGCGCGGGCGCTCAAGGAGCCCCGCCAGCACGGGACGGTCGCGCGCCTCCACCTCACGGCCCCGTCGACGGCGGCCGCGACCGCGGGGGCGTCGCTCGCCGCCCCGGTCGCTCCGGTCGAGGTCGGAGTCCTCCCGCTCACGGGGACGGTCCCTTCGTACCTCAAGGACCGCTACGGGCCCCTCGGCGAGGTGATCGAGGCGTACGCCGCCGGCCAGTACGACCGCGCGTTCCAGACGCTCCTCCGGGCCGAGCGGTTCCTTCCGCCCGTCACCCGGTTCTACTGGGAGGCTCGCATCGAGTTCGCCTGGGGCCAACCGGGCGAGGCGGCCCGCTCGCTCCTCAAGGCGTGGGCGGAGGCGGAGCGCCTCCCTCCCGAGAACCAGGCGCAGGTCGCCCGACGGCTCGCGCTCCTTCAGGCGAAGATGCAGAACGACCTCGAGACGGAGACCCTCGTGAGGTTCCTCGACGACACCGAGACCCGGATGGAAGGGGTCCGTCCCGCGGTTCGCGAGCGCCTGCGCGAGCTCCTGGGGAGCCTCGTGGAGCTCCGCGGGACCTACCAGCTCACCCGGCTCGCGGGCGAGGGGGACCTCCAGGACGCGGCCTTGAAGCACGAGGCGGCGGTCGAGCAGGTCTTCGGGCGCCTGCAGGACGCGCGCCTCGAGCTCGCCGGCACCGGACCGAAGGTCGAGGGCGTCCTCGATTTCGTCGAGGTCTGCCTCGCGGAGATGCGGTAGATGGGCGAGGTCAAGGTGACGACCCGGACCCGCCGCGCGGCGGGGAGCCGGAAGGAGAGCCGCTCGACGGCCGACTCGACCCGGATCGCGGTCATCGGCATCCCGGCGTCGGGAAAGACGACGTACTTCCGCTTCCTCTCGGGCCACTTCGGCCTCAACCTGCCGGTCACGTTCGTGCCGGCCCGCGAGAACGGCGGCACGCTGCCGCTCTACG
This sequence comes from Thermoplasmata archaeon, assembly GCA_037916495.1. Lineage (GTDB taxonomy): Archaea > Thermoplasmatota > Thermoplasmata > Lutacidiplasmatales > UBA184 > Lutacidiplasma. The sequence continues at coordinate 10,254 of JBAIXP010000062.1, forward strand.
GGGACCTCGACAACGACGTCGCCCTCGAGGAGACCACGTACGAGACGACGGACCCGACCGACCCCGAGGGGAGCCTCGAGACGACCACGCGCTACTACGTGAACCGCCCGATGGAGGACCGCAAGAAGCTCTGGGTCGAGCTTTCTGCCGGGCGCGAGGACCAGGGGGTCCTCACGAAGTACCCGCTTCCGACCAAGTTCAACCAGTTCGTCGAGATGCGGATGCGCTTCCGCTACGGCACCCCCGAGGACCCGCGGGGCTCGAAGCCGATGGAGCTGCACACGATCGACGAGGCGGGCGGGATCATCGCCGACTACTTCACCTACGACCGGCTCTGGCTCAACGCCGCCGACCAGGAGGTCTCCGAGCGCTCGTGCCGGGTGATCCCGCACTTTGATGCCTGGAGGCCGGACCGCCAGGACCTCTGGCGCCGCGGGCTCACGCTCCTCGGTCGGTTCGTCTACGGGGCGGACGCGATCATCCTCCTGCTCTCGCCGGCCCTGGCTTCGCTCCGCGACCAGGCCCAGCAGGTGAACCTGGCCCGCGGCGTCTTCCGCTACGCAAGCTCGCGCAACCTTCCCCTCGTCCTCGCGATCTCGAAGGCCGACCGTCTCCGCGAGTTCTATTCGGAGGTCGAGAAGACCCTCCAGGACCGGACGTACCACAGCGGGTTCGACCCGGTCGACTTCCTCCTCCGCCGGGACGGAGCCGGGCTCGGAACGATCCTGGTCGCGCAGGAGGGTCGGGGGATCTCGACCCGGGAGGACGTCTTCCTCATCTCGAGCGCCGTGTCGACCGGCGAGGGCCACCCGATGTTCCAGGGGGAGGGCGGCCAGCCCGCCCCTGAGACGGGCGCCCCGACGCTCGGGGTCCCGATCATGGTGAACACCACCCTTCCGCTCGCCCGCGCGTGCGAGCGCGTCTTTTCAAGGCGGCAGACCAAGGAGGCGTAGATGGCCGCCCCGGATCTCGGCATCTCCCGGCCCCTCGCGCCCGTCGCCTCCGTGTGGTGCCGACAGGTCGACCACGAGGCGGAGAGCCCCGGCTACACCGCCATCCCGGACGAGTTCCCGGGACGGCGGGAGACGCTGGACGCGATCCGCCTGGTCGGCAACCTGACGATCAACGTCGCCGACACCCACGACTACTGGGACCCGGACCCGAGCTCGACGCTCTCCTACTACCCGAACCTGTTCGTCTATCCGGCGGCGGCCGGCCGCTACACCTGCGTCGGCCGGATGTTCCTCTCCACCGAGGACCGCCCCCGCCTCGGGATGAAGACGCTCGTCTTCTACACCGCCGATCTCGTCGCGACCGGCGCGTTCGGCGAGGTCGTGCTGCGCGCCCTCCAGACCCTGGACGGGCGGACGGAGCGCCCCCGCCCCGTGGTCGAGCCGGACCCGGCCGTCTACCAAGCGGTCGGCGAGGGGTTCCTCTTCCACCGCGGGACGACCGAACCGGTCGTGGTCGTGGCGAGCGACCAGTGGGAGGCGGCCTGCCAGGCGACGCGGGAGATCATCCGCGCGATGCCGGCGTCGCTCGTCTCGCTGGGAGCGTTCCTCGTCTTCCCGTACTTCCTTCCCGCGGCGAAGATCGACCTCCGCCAGTTCACCGAGGAGGTCCCGCTTGCGCTCGCGGTGATGCGCGTCCCGCGCCAGGAGGCGGAGGGAGAGCGTCACGCGAAGCGGATGCAGAGCTGGGAGGATCTCCCCGTGAGCCTCCGCGACCTCACCCGGCCCGCGGGCCGGTCGAAGGAGGCCCTTCCGCTCGTCCTCCAGCACATCCGCGACCATGCGGAGGGAAAGGAGTTCGAGGTCGCTCGACGCGTCGACCAGGTCGAGGGACCGCGGATGCAGAACCACCTCACCGACCCCGATCGTCAGCTCGGCCGGGACCGCCGACGGGAGATGTGGCGGATCGGGACCGCGATGGAGACCGCCGCCCTGCTCCTCAGCCGCCCGAAGGGCCGCACGGTCAAGGTCTCCGCGGAGACCCAGAAGCGGGCGAACCAGTACCTGGACGCCACCCCCGGCGAGAGCCCGCAGCTCGCCTCGACCCTCTCCACCTCACCCTCTCCCTCCGTGCCGATCGTGAGCGCGACGCCGCCCCCGCCGCCCGCTCCGAGCCCGACCCCGATCCCCGCCGCTCCGGTCGACCCGGCCGCGACGGTGCCGTCCTGGCTCCGCCCGGCCGCGACGATCGCCCCCGTCCCGCAGGACCCCGCCGGGGTCCCGGTGCCGAAGAGCGACGACCTGTCGGGTAGGCCCGCGCCGTTCGTCGCGCCCTCGCCCCCGCCGGCCGCCCCGGCGCCCGCCGTTCCTCCCCCGCGCACCGCCTACCCGCCGGCCGTCCCCGTGCCGAGGGCGGCCGAACCTATCCCGAGCCCGCCGGCCCCGCCCCCGATCGACCTGGCCGCCCTCGACGCGCGCATCACCCGGGCCGTCGGGGACGCCGAGCGGCGGTGGTCGGAGGCGGCCGACGTCCGGACCCGCGCCGCCCAGGAGGCGTCCGACAAGGCGTCCCGGGAGACGCTCGCGGCGCTCGCCCGTCGATTGGAGACGCTCGAGGCCCGTCCGGTGACGAACCCGGAGGCGATCGCGACCGACCTCGACGCCAAGGTCCGCGCGTGGGCCGACCTCAAGTTCCTCGAATCCGACCGGCGGCTCGACCAGACCGTTCTCGAGCCGCTCATCGCGCTCGTCCACCGCGTCGAGGCGGTCGAGCGCCGACCCATCCCGACCGCGGAGGCGCTTTCCACCGAGCTCGAGGCCCGGATCGGCGCGTCGTTCGACCGCAAGCTCGCCAACTCCGACCGCCGGTCGGAGGGGGCGGCCCAGGCCGCGGCCGAGGCCTGGGCCGAGCGGATCCGTCGCGAGCTCCGCCAGGGCATCGACGAGCTCGCCGCCCGTGCGAGCCGGTCCGAGGAGGAGCTGAGGACGTCGCTCGCCGCGCAGATCGACCTCGAGGTGCTCGAGGCGAAGGAGCAGGGGACCGCGCTCCGCGAGGAGCTCGAGGGCCGCGTGCGCGAGCTGCTCGAGAAGAGCTTTTCGGAGCGTGAGCGCAAGCGTGCGGCCGACGCCCTCGCGTACGAGCAGCGGACCGCCCTCTTGGTCGAGGGCCGGGCGAAGGAGATCGAGCAGCGCCTCTCCGCCAACCTCGCGCAGAGCTCCGAACGGCTCACCGCCCTCACCGACGACCGCATCAGCCACGTGGAACGTCGCCTCGGCGCGGAGCGCGACGCGCGCCTCGCCGAGTTCACCGAGGCCCACCGAGCGGCGGTGGGTGCGCTCCAGACCCGCCTGCAGGGCTACGTCGACCAGCGCCTGCGCGACGGCCGTACCGAGGACGAGCAGCGCACCAGCCAGCTCGCCACGCGCCTGCGGTCGGAGATCGAGGCGTCGGTCGACCGGAAGCTCTCCGACCCCGCGGTCGCCGCGGCGCTCGACACCCGCATCCGCACGACGATCGAGGCCGAGCGGGGACAGGACGCCGCCGAGCTCTCCCGCGTGGTGGCGGACGCCCGCAGCTCCATCGCCTCGGCCCAGGAGGAGGCCGTCGCCCGCCTCGCCGAGGTCGAGCAGCGGGCCGAGGCCCGTGAGGCCGCGTTCGCGAACCTCGAGGAGTCGATCCGCACGGAGCTCGATGACCTCGACCGCCGGCTCATGGTCGTCAACGACCACGTCCTCCCCCTCGTCCGCCAGACGTGGCTCAAGGTCTCCGAGCAGGAGTTCGCCGCGCGGGCCAAAGTGACCGAGGCGCGCCTCGCCGCCGTCCGCCAGGAGCTCTCGGAAGAGGTCCGCCGGGTCGAGGGCGAGCTGCTCCAGCAGCAGTCCGATCTGAGGGACCGCCTCGAGGCGTGGGTCGCGAGCCACGGAAGGATCTGGTTGAACCTCCTGCGCCAGCTCTCTCCGGACGGAGGGACGGGCCTTCCGACCGAGGCGCTCCCGCCCTCCCACCGGTTCCCGCGACGTGCCCGCGTCGCAAGCCCGGCCGTCCCGAGCGTCGCCGAGACCGACGCGATCCCAGCGAACGCCGTGCCGTTCGCGAGCGACCCACCGAACCCGATGGACCCGGAGCTCGGCCAGGAGCTCGAGCGCAAGGAACCGCCCCGGCGGTTCCGCCGGGCCTGACGGCCCGATCGAGAAGCCGTTCCGGCTCCCCAGCGTGATAAGCGGCCGTAGGCTCCGCCCGCGCGACGGATGGCGGCGGGAGCGGACCACCGGCACTGCAAGGTCTGCGGGCGGGTCACCTCGCCCGAGAAGGAGACGTGCAGCCCGAAGTGCGCGGCCGTCCGGGAGGAGAGGCTTCGCACCCGCCGGAACTACCAGTACCTCCTCTACGCCACGATCGCGCTCGCCGTCGTGATCCTCCTCAGCAGCTACCTTCGGTAGGCGTCGGTGCCGCGCTTGTTCCGCCGGGTGGCGCTCGGGGGAACGTTCGATCGTCTCCACGTGGGCCACGACGCGCTCTTCGCCACCGCCTTCGCGAGCGGTCGCGAGGTCGTGATCGGCGTCACGAGCGACCGGTACCTCGCGCTCCATCCCAAGGCCGCCGCCGGGCGGCTGCGCCCCTACCGGGCCCGCGCCCGGTCGCTCCGCACCTACCTGGCCCGGCGCTATCCGGGCCGCCGCTGGGCGATCGTGCCGATCGACGACCGGTTCGGGGGGGCGGTCGAGCCCAGGATCGACGCGCTCGTCGTGTCGGCCGAGACCGAGGCCGGTGGGCGTGCCGTCAACGCCGAGCGCCGCCGTCGAGGCCACGCCCCGATCCCGCTCCTCGTCGTCCCCCTCGTCCTCGCGCAGGACCTCGAGCCCGTGAGCTCGACCCGGGTCCGCGCGGGCACCATCGACCCGACCGGCGCGCGCCGGACGCCCGTCACCGTGAAGGTCGTCGCGGAAAGCGCGCCGGACCTTCGGGCCGTCGCGCGGGGGCTGCGCTCGGCCCTCCCGTCCGCGCGGCTATCCAGCGAAGCCGCCCGCCGCGCCACCGCGTCCCGGGCCCCGCCCCGCCGCCGGGCCGAGCGGTGGGCCCAAGATGCCGTCCGGGCCGCGGAGCTCGGCGTCGGGGTGGCCCGCGCAGGAGAAGGACGTTGGTTCGTTTCGCTCCGTTCCCGGCGTCTCGCGCTGGCTCCTCGTGAGGTACGCGGGGCGGGGGAGGCGACGCTCGCCCGGGCCGTCCGCGAGATGCTGCGACCGACCCGGAAGAAAGCCATTTGATAGGGAGGGTTCTCGACGCCCGGCGATGGAGACGTACCTCCGGGTGACCTTCGACAGCGAGGGGGCCAAGCCTTCCGAGGTCGCCGAGCGCCTCCTTCTCGCCGGGTTCTCCCCGACCCAGGGGAACTACGACTTTGTCTACGACTGGCACGGCCCCGCCTCGCGCGACGAGGTCCGGGCCCTCTCCGACGAGGTCACCCGGCAGCTCAAGGGCTACCGCGTGCTGATCGAGATCGAAACGGTCTGACGGCTAGCCCGTCGCGGCGTGCTCCACTTCGGAGAGGGCGACCGCCGCCCCCGAAGGTCGGACGACGACCGGGGCGATCGTCACGGGGACCCCGGCGTTCGCGTAGAGGACGCCGACCGGGCAGGTCCGGACGGTGAGCGCGACGGCGGTCGCCACCTCCGTCTCGGGAGCCTCCGTGGTGACGCGAACGGTGCCGCGCACGGCGGTGATCGTGCGCGAGCGGGGCGGCCGGTCCGCCTCGAGGTCGAGCTCGAGCGCCGAGTAGGCAAGACGCCGACGCTCGGCGACGAGGGCGAAGATCGCCCCGATGCATCCGGCGAGCGAAAGGACCGAGAGCCCGAGGGCGGACGGGCCCCGGTCTTCGCCTCCCTCGTCGCGGGCAAAGTCGGTCTCGATGCGGTGACCGCGTCCGTCCTCGAGGGTGACGCCGAAGCGCGGCCGCCAGGTCCCGTGCGCCCGAAGCTCGCCCATGTCGCCGCCTTCTCGGACCCCCGCGTATAGAGCGTTCGTCGGGCGCAGTTCACCCCGAGACCCACGACCTCCCCGGCGCGAGGCTTTTATCGCGTGCCGGACTCGGACGCCCGGCGTGCAGACCTATCCTGTCCGTCCCGACCACCGGCGCAACCTCGACCCTGAAGCGCTGGCCACGATCGCCCGGAACCACTTCGACCGGGTGAGCGTCGAGGGGGCCGAGGCGATCGCTTCCTACGGGGCCCTCGAGCGCCTCGCCGCGAAGGCGGACGGCCGAGCGCTCTCGGTCGACGTGCGCATGAACCCCAAGGTCCCCGACGAGGTCGCCCGCGCGACGATCGCCCGGTACAACGCCTTCCTCGAGGAGGCGACCGGCTACACGGCGAAGGAACGGGCGAAGCGGCTGCGCAAATCGGCGGGAGACTGACCCGGGTCCTTTTGCGATGCTCGGCAGCAGCTCGGCGGCGTCGGGGGGCACCGAGCTCGAACGCCTCCGGACGCTGGTCGCCCGCTACTTCCCGGTCTACGAGACCCGGATCGGGCCGCAGTCCGTCCTCCTCGCCGTCCACGCCGACCCGACCACGCTCCGCGAGAAGTTCGACGCGCTCCGTCAGGAGCTCTGGACCCAGGGGTACGTCCCGATCCTCCGTCGGGAGCAGGG
>JBAIXP010000063.1:0-3822 GCA_037916495.1 Thermoplasmata archaeon
GAGGTCGTTGAACGGGGCAACCAACGTGCGCTCCGTCACTTCGGACAGGATGCCCGGCGAGGCGGGGACGGAGGTGGGTCGCTCGGGAGGTCCGGCGTTCTCCGGTCGAGGTTTCACTCCCACCAGCAAGGTGTCGTGCGAGCCGTGGTACGACCCCTCGAACTTGAGGACGTAGCGTCGACGGGTGTGGGCACGGGCGATCCGGACCGCGTGGTGCGTCGCCTCGAGCCCCGTCGTGCTGAACCGGACCTTCGCCATGCCGAACCGGCGGCAGATCCGTTCCGAGACCTCGGGGGTGCGTTCCCACTCGTAGCCGTAGACGGACCCGCGACCGAGCTGCTCCCGGAGCGCCTCGACCAGCTTCGGATGAACGTGGCCGCTCTGCAGCGACCCGAAACCCATGTTGAAGTCGAGGTAGCGGTTGCCGTCCGCGTCCCAGATCGAAACCCCCTCCGCCCTGTGGATGTAGAGCGGATGGGGCTCCACGTACCGGTAGTTGGAATGGACCCCGAGCGGGCTCCATCGGGCCCCGGAGGCGTAGAGCGCCCCGGACTTCGGGGTCCGGCGGCGGAACTCCTCCTGCGCTGCGACTAGCCGTGGATCGACCATGGTGCACCGGAGGGTCGGAAGGACCGCCGGTTCCGGCCCGAGAGCGACGGGCGCTACAAAACGGGGTCGGTGCGCGAGCCCCTCCGGCGCGGTCGCGAGGACGGGGCCCCCCCGCGGGAGGGACGGGGGAGGGGAGGCCTGGGTCGCGTTCCCTTCGCGGGGAGCGGCACGGTCGCGAGGCCGAACAGCTTGGCCGCGTTGCCGCCGAGGATCCCGGCCCGCTCGTCGGCGGTCAGGTCGAGCCCCTCGACCAGCTCGCCCGCGGTCCCAAGGCTCTCGAGGGGCCAGTCGGAGCCGAAGAGGAACCGCTCGGGAAGGCCGGTCGTCACGATCGCGGTCTCGAGCCTCGTTCGGGCGACCTTGAAGGCCCGCCGGAAGAACGGGGACGTCGGCGGCCCCAACAGGCCGGACGTGTCGGTGTAGACGTTCGGGTGTTTGTAGATCATCTCGGCGGTCTCGTCGATCCACGGGTTGCCGAGGTGGCAGAGGACGTAGCGCACCTCGCGGTAGCTCGCAGCGACCTCGTCGATCTCGAGGGGGCGCGCGAACTTGAGCAGGCCGAGGCCGTCGAGCGTGTCCCCCTGGTGGACGAGGACCGGGAGGTGGCGGCGGGCCGCCAGCTCGTAGACCGGCGCGAGGCGCCGGTCGTTCGGGTAGAACGACCGGTACCCTGGGAAGAGCTTCAGCCCGACGAGGCGGGGCTCCTGGGCGAGAAGCCGCACGGTCGCCTCCACCGACTCCTTCCCCCGGGTCGGGTCGATCGTCGCGACGGGGAGAAGCCGACCTCCGCTCGCCTCGTAGGTCGAACGGCCTTCGCGGACCGTCGCCGCCTCCTCCGGCGCCTGGAACAACTGGATGGCCACGGCGAGGTCGACCCCGGCCCGGTCCATCTCCCCGAGGAGGCCGGGGACGTCGTAGGCGAGGTCCGGACGGTAGCCGGTCCTTTGGATGTCGGGCCACCAGCGGCTCAGGTGGACGTGGGCATCCACCCGCGGCGGCCGAGTCCCGGACTCCAACGTAGCCCCCTCCGTGGTGGGCGGCACGGAGCCGCCGCTTAACTCGGCTCGGGCCGCCCCGTCCCGGGGTGAAGCGGTCGGGTGCCCCAACCTGATATGCCACGGACCTCTAGTCGGTCGAGCCCGTCCGTGACGGCCGCCCACGAGTGGATCAGCTTCCCGGACGCCCCGCGGATCGTCCACCCCCCGCCGGGGCCGAGGTCCGCGGCGCTCCTCGCCGAGCAGCAGCGTCTCGAGACGGACGCCGTCGCCTATCCGCACTACTTCCCCATCGCGCCCCGGGTCGCGCAGGGCGCGACCATCGAGGACGTCGACGGGAACCGGTTCATCGACTGGGTCGCGGGCATCTCGGTGCTCAACCTGGGCCACCGGCACCCTCGGCTGGTCGCCGCGATGGAGGCCCAGGCCCGGGCGATCTGGCACGCGCTCGAGCTGCCCACGGAGGCGCGCGTCGCGTTCCTGCGGACGCTCGTGGACGCCCTTCCCGGCTCGTTGCGTGGCCATGCCCGGGTCTTCCTCACGGTCACCGGCGGCGATGCGGTCGAGACCGCGGTCGCCCTCGCCGATCACGCCAAGGGACGCCGGGGGACCGTCGCCTTCTCGGGTGCGTACCACGGGGTCCACGGCGGGGTCGTGAACCTGACCGCGGGCCGTCGCTACCACGAGACCTCGCCGTTCGCGGGCGGCACGGTCGTCCGCGTCCCGTACCCCGACCCGTACCGGCCGGTGCTGGGCGCCGACCAAGGGTCCGAGGGTACGATCCGGTTCCTCGAGCACCTGGTGAACGACCCCCATTCGGGCGTGGACCGGATCTCGTCGATGCTGGTCGAGCCGATCCAGGGGGAGGGCGGGTACGTCGTTCCCCCGGACGACTTTTTGCCGTCGCTCCGCGAGTTCTGCGACCGGCACGACATCCTGCTCATCGCCGACGAGGTCCAGACCGGGCTCGGCCGGACCGGCCGTCTCTGGGCGGTCGAGCACGCGAAGGTGACCCCGGACATCGTCTGCATCGCGAAGACAATCGGTGGCGGTATCCCGCTCTCGGTCGTCGCTTACCGCGACGATCTCGTCCGCGAGCTCCCCCGGGGGTTCCACCTGGGTACGTATCGCGGCAACCCTCTCGCGATGGCCGTCGGGACCGAGACGCTCAAGATCCTCCGGGAGGGCGACCTCCTCGAGCGCACCCGGACGCGCGGCGAGCGGCTCCTCGCGCGGTTCCGCACGATGGCCGAGGGCCACCCGTCGATCGGCGAGGTCCGCGGGAAGGGGTTCATGATCGGGGTCGAGTTCGTCCGCGACCGCGCCCACCGACGGGCGGGGGGGGAGCGGGCGAAGGCGATGCGCGCCGCCCTCCTCGCCCGCGGGGTCTTGATGCACACCTGCGGCGCGTGGGACCAGGTGCTGAGGTTCATGTCGCCCCTCACGATCGAGGACGAGCTCCTCGAGCGGGGGCTCCAGGCGTTCGACGAGGCGCTCGACAGCCTTGAGGTCGCGACCGAGGCGCCCCGCCCGGGCGGGCCTCTCCATCCGCCGGCCTCGCCGGGCGAGCTCCGTCGGCCGCCGGAGCACGCCGCGCCCGTACCGCCCGGGCCGCCGTTCCCCGGCCCCACCCTCGAAGAGGCGTAGCCCGGACCGGACCGCTACACGCCGAAGTTCACGGAGATGAGCTTCTCCTCGGTCATCTCCCGCATCGCGTAGCGCAGGCCCTCGCGTCCGAGACCGCTGTCCCGGACCCCGCCAAAGGGGAGGGCGTCCCACCGGAGGGTCGTCGGGTCATTGAGATGGACCCCTCCGGCGCGAATCCGCTTCGCGAGCGCGAACCCCCGGCCGATGTCGCGGGTGAAGACGGACGCCTGGAGCCCGTACGGGGTGCCGTTCGCGATCCGAACCGCCTCCTCCGGGTCCTCGAACCTCAGGATCGGGGCGATCGGACCGAACGGCTCCTCCTGGACCACCCGTGCCTCCTCGGCCACCCGGTCGAGCACGGTCGGCGGGAAGAACGAGCCGGCAAGCCCCTTCGGCGCCGACCCGCCGCTCAGAATCTGGGCGGACCGGGCCGTCGCGTCGTTGACCAGGCTCTCGAGCCGGTCGACCGCGGCGCGGTCGATCACCGGGCCGACCTCCGTCGACTCCTCGAGCGCCGGACCGAGCCTCAGCTTGCGCGTGCGCTCCGCGAACGCCGCGGCGAACCGTTCCG
>JBAIXP010000064.1:0-3539 GCA_037916495.1 Thermoplasmata archaeon
ACGAAATGGGGGGAGTTCCGGCTCTGGCCGTGGGAGGGCCACTTCAGCGTCTCGGCGGGCGGTCTGTTGGTCGGCGCCCTCACCGCCGCGCTCTACTTCGGCCGGGTGGCCGGTTACGGGCCCTGGGGGAGCGCCTCCCTCTTCCCGCACCTCATCGCGCTCAGCTTCGCGACGATCACCCTGTCGCTCCTCGGCCTTGCGCTCACCTGGCGGCCGTGGGGAAGCCGGCAGTGGGCGAGCGCCGCCTGTGCGCTCCTTCCGCTGGCCACGGCGCTGCTCGTCTACTTCCCCCCGACGCAGGCCGGCATCGGCTCCGAACCGCTGGTCGTGGCTCTCTTGATCTCGGCCGTCCTCTACCAGACCTCCGGCTCGTTCCTCCACCTCCTCTCGTCAGGAACCCCGGTCCACCGCCAGGCCGTCGTGCTGTCCGGCCAGGACCGGATCGGCCGTCTCGCGGGCGAGGTCCGCCAGAAGGAGGAGGCCCTCCGGTTCCGCGAGCTCGCGGTCATCAAGCGCGAGGCGGACGCCGAGACCGCCGAGGCGACCGCCCGGCGTGCCCAGGAGCTCTCGGCCGCCTCGAAGGAGCGGCTCGAGTCGCTCGACACGGAGCTACGCGAGCGCGCGGACGAGCTCGCGAAGCGGGAGCGCGAGGTCGCCGGCGGCGCCGCCGAGCTCGACGGCCGCACGAGGATCCTCGAGGACCGCGAGAAGGCCGCGGAGGCGAAGGCCCAGCAGCTCGAGCGGGCCGCGGCCGAGCTCAACGAGCGGGCGACCAGCGTCTCCCGGTCCGCCGGGGAACAGGCCCAGCACGAGGTCGAGCTGCGCCAGCTCTCCTCCGACGTGAGGCGGAAGGCGAGCGAGTTCGGCGAGCGGGAGCAGCGCCTCTCCAGCCGGGAAAATCAGCTCGAGGAGAAGACCGCCGAGCTCCTCCGTCGTGAGGGGGACATCACCGCCCGGGAGCTGTCGGCCGGCGGGACCAAGAAGGGAGGGCCGACCCCCCCCGAGCAGGACCTCGCGGCCCGCGAGGCCCGGGCGCGGCACCTCAAGACGCTGCTTGACGAACAGAACACGATGCTCGGCCAGCGCGCTCAGGAGGTCGCCGCGCAGGCCCGCCAGGCCGAGACGACCCTCCGGCAGGCGACGGAGCGGCAGGCGGCGCTCGCGGCCCGCGAGGCCGCGCTCGCGCAGAAGGAATCCGACCTCCACTCCCGCCTCAGGTCCGCCGAGGAGCGGCGGGCTCAGTCGGAGCAGACGCTCAAGGACTACCGCGATCGGGTCGAGGCGGTCACGCGCCAGCAGGCGGACCTCGCGCGGAAGGCGGTGGACGTCGACCGCACGATGAAGACCCTGCCCGAGCGGGAGAAGGTCCTCTCGGACCGTGAGGCGAAGCTCGCGTCGGCCTTGGCCGAGATCGAGCGGCGCGAGGGCGCGCTGCACTCCCGCGAGCGGACCTCCGAGGCGAACGAGGCCGAGCTCTCCTTCCGCCTCCAGGAGCTCGACCGGGCGATCGCCGACGTCCAGGGACCCGAACCGCCGGCCCGGGGCCTTCCGCGAACTTCGGAGCCCCGTTCGGGGGGTCGGGGGGAGGCGGCGACCCGGCCCGCCACGGCGGGCGTGCCCGCCGGGCCGAAGGGCGGAGCCGTCCCCGAACCCCAGACGATCCCCGGGACGTTGGCTGCCCAGCAGGGGCGCCGCTACGGCGACCGCCTCCCGAGCGGCACGCCCCGGTTGGACGATCTCCTCCTCGGGGGTCTTCCTCCGAAGAGCCACGTCGCGCTGGTCGGCGAGGCGTTCGTCGGCAAGGAGGTCGCCCTCTACGCCTTCGTGGCGGAGGGCCTGAAGCGCGGGGAGCCGGTCGTCCTGGTGACCGCGACCCGGTCGCCCGATGAGATCTCGGAAAGCCTCGGCGTGCTCCTGCCCCAGTTCCGGGAGTACGAACAGATCGGGAAGGTCACGTGGATCGACGCGTCCGGTTCGGGCGCCGCGGCCGGTCCGCACCGCCTCGTCACGGCCGGCTCGAACGACCTGCCCGGGATCCTTTCCGCGCTCGTCCAGGCCTCGAAGGACCTTTCGGCAACGCCCCCCGGACGGTTCCGGGTCGGGTTCCTCGGCCTCTCGGCCGCGCTCGCCCACGGGGAGGAGCGCGCCGGGTTCGCCTTCCTCCAGAACATCGTCGGGATCCTCAAGCCGCGCGATGCCCTCGCGATGTACTCGATCGAGGCGGGGGCGCTCTCCGAGCCGCAGGTCGAGTCGCTGCTCGGGCGGATGGACGGGGCGATCCTGTTCCGCCAGGACCGGGACCGGACGTTCCTCTCGGTGAAGGGGTTCGGCGATGTAGAGACCCGCGAGTGGATCGAGTGCCGGGCGTCGAACCGCGCGCTCGTGATCGGCTCGTTCGCGCTCGAACGGATCCGCTAGGCCCGCCCGCCCGTTCCCCCGGCCGTGGCCCCAGGTCGCGGGCTACGCGGAGGGCGGGGCGATTGCCGGCTCGGTCGCCCAGCGCGTGAACGCAGCGTAGTCGAACTCGCGGCCGAGGTAGTTCCGGATGAGCTCGCGGGCCGGCCGCGTGCTCCCCGGGACGAGGATCTCGCGCGCGTAGCGCTCGGCGAGCTCGGGGCTCGTGAGGCTGCCCTGCTCGAGGAACGGGGCGAGCAGGTCCCGGGCGATGACGAGCGACCAGACGTAGGTGTAGTAGATCGCGGAGTAGCCGGTGAGGTGCCCGAACGACGCTTCGAAATGGTACTCGGGCAGCATCGGGGTCGGGGCGTAGCGGTTGTGCGCCGCATGGGCGAGCTTCGAGAGGTCCTGCCCCACCGGGTCGCCGAGGTGGAGGTCGAGCGAGACCGAGGCGAACCCCACCTGGCGGAGCCAGGCGGCCGAACGTCCGAGAGGGGCGGAGGCCTTGAGGCGCTGGAGGAGGTCCGAGGGCGCCGCCGCCCCGGTGTCCGGGTCGACCGCGAACCGTGCGAGGGTCGCGGGGTCCCGGGCCCACTCCTCGAACAGCTGGGACGGCGCCTCGATGAAGTCCCACTCGAGGTTCGACATTCCGTTCAGGAACCACCGCTGGTGGCCCGAGAGGACCGCGTGGAGAAGGTGGCCGAACTCGTGGAAGAATGTGACGACCTGGGTGTACTCGAGCCGGTCGGTTTCGGGGGGAGCTCCCGGCGTGAGGAAGTTGCAGACGAGCGCCGACTGGGGGAGCCGGTCGCCGCGGAGCCCTTCCCGCACGGTGAAGCAGGCGGCGTGGTTGTACTTACCGTCCCGCGGGGCGAGGTCGAGGTAGATCCTGCCGAGCGGTTGGCCGCGTCGGGCGACGTCGTACACCTCCACCGTGGGGTGCCAGGCGGGCGCCGCGGAGCGCTCGAAGGTGATCCCGAAGAGCTCGCGACAGAGCTCGAAGAGCCCGTCGCGCACCCGCCCGTACGGGAGGTACGACCGCAGTTCCCGCATGTCCACCCCGAACTCCTCGGTCCGGATCTTCTGGTCGTAGTAACCGGCCCCGAAGAACTGGGCCTCCCACGGGAAGACTCGGGTCGCGT
>JBAIXP010000065.1:0-3733 GCA_037916495.1 Thermoplasmata archaeon
AGGGGGCGGGGGACGATGGCCCACCCTCCCGGGCGGCGCGACGGGCCGCGGCGACGAACGAGGCGAAGACGAGCACGACCGCGGCGGACATGACCGCGGAGGCGACCCAGAGCCCCGCGACGGCGCTTCCGGGGCCGGGCGCGAGCTCGTAGATGAGGGCTCCGAGGAGCATGCCGGTCATCATGAGCAGGAGGAAGGCGACGACCGCCTCCTTGAGCCCGGACCGCGCCTCCGCCGCCCATCGTACAAAGACCGCCGTTGTGCCGGCCATGGCGGCGGCGAGGGCGACGAACAGGAGGTCCCCGACGTTCACGTACCCTCGCGCTGGGCCCGCGGGCCGGTCACGTTCCGTCGGCGTCCGGCCGGCCCTGGCCGACCGGTTCGGAAGGTGCGATCGTAGGGCCGACCGAGATCGTTTCCCGCGCGACCCCGGACCTTGGCAGGCCGGAGGAGAAGAGGGCGGCGAGCCGGTCGGGGCGCAGCGCGGCGCCGAGGACGAACGCGGCCGGCACCGCCATCACCACGACCCACCGGAACAGGAGCCAGGGAAGGGAGGCACCCGCGACCGGCGCGGCCCCCCATCCGGGGAGCGCTCCGAAGGCACCCAAGACCTGGTCGGGCACGCTCGAAAGCCCCCACGCGGGAAATGGGGGCGGGAGCCAGACCAAGAGGCTTGTCCCGGCGAGCGCGACCAGACCTGGGACGAACCGGTTCGCGAGCGAGCGCCCGGCCCGGGCGAGGAGGCGGATCGTCCCAAGCGGAAAGAGCGCGAGGCCGAGGGCGGCGACCCCGACGACCGCGTATTGAACGATCCAGGAGAACCAGGCCCCCGGGCCGGCCCGCATCGGGTCGACCGCCGTCCAGTCCGCCCCGACGGAGAGGACCAGGAGGAGGCCGCCGACGAAGAGAGCGGTCCGGATCCCTCCGACGGCGAGCCACGGACCGCGTGGCGGCTCGGCCTGCGGGCCCGGGCCCGTTGAGCGAGGGTCGGTGAGACCCCGGTACACCGTCAGGAGGAGCTCCTGCGCGAAGAGCGAGGCCCACACGACCACGATCTGGAAGACGCCGAGGTACCAGTCGTTGTAGAGGACGTTCGAGACGGTCGTCGCGGACGCGTCGGCGACCAGGCCGATGCCGGCCGTCGCCGCCGCCGTGGTCGAGCAGCACGCCCCGAGGGTCACGAGGCTCAGCATCGCCGGCGTGAGACCGGTGAGGGCGCCGACCGCGTTCTCCCGAGCCCGCTCCTCGGGTCGGGGACGTAGGAGGCGGAGCACGAGGACGGCCGCGACCGCCATACCGAGTCCGACGCCGATTGCGACCGCGACCATGGCGATCGTCGCGAACATCGGAAGGGTGAGCACCCCCCACGGCGCGACCACGAGCAGGGCCGGAAAGCGCCACCACTGCTGGCCGAACGGACCCCCGAGGACAAACTGGGTGGTGTAGCCTCCGCCCAGAGGGGCGAGAACGAGCATCCCGCCGTTGAACAGCGCGCCGAGAACGTAGAGGACCCCGAACAGAACGACCGCGCCGCGGAAGGAAGAGGCGCGGATCAGCCGACGGACCTCCCGGAGCGTGACGAGCGCGACCGGGTCGAAGCGGGTGCCCCCCTCCGCCACGCGCCGGCGACCGACGACCGGCTTATCTCTCGTAGGTTCGGACCCCCTGTCGTGCCGACGGGCCCGAACATATGATATGCTACGGGGCCCGCCCCTTGAGCGAGCGCGGGGATGGCCCAGCCCGGTAAGGCGCTGGATTGCTAATCCAGTGGTGGTTTCACCTCGGGGGTTCAAAGGAGGCGCCGACCTTCCGGCGCCTCGGAGAGTCCCCCTCCCCGCGTCTCCCCTCGGGCGCGGGAGCGTTCGCGGCCACGAAGTGCCCGGCCTCCGGCCGAAGAGCGACCACGCTGCCCGGTGCCGGCAGCGGATCGCCCGCCGTGGCGAGCAGGCGGACCGACTCCGGAAGCTCCACGAGGACGAGCCGGTGCGGCGAGGGCCAGCCCGCGGAGGGGTAGGCGACCTCCGTTGCGGCGAGGACCGTGCCGAGCGCCGGTACGGCGTACGGCTCGACGCTCGGGGAGGCGCAGCGCGGGCAGACGCCGTCCGCCGGGACGAACCGGTGGTGGCAGGTCGTGCACCGCGCGAGCTCGATCGTCCGTGCCTCGTCGCTCACGGGCCGCTCGCCCCCAGGATCGTCACGAACGTCTGGGCGCCGACGCCGGCGAGGGAGTGGGCGAGGCCGACCTTCGGTCGGGTCGCGACGGCGCGGTCGCCGGCCTCCCCCCGCAGCTGCTCGGCGACCTCCGCGATCCCCGCGAGGCCCGAGGCGCCGACCGGATGGCCGCGGCCGAGGAGGCCACCGCCCGGGTTCACCGGGAGCCGGCCGTCCGGGGCGACCCAGCGCTCCGCGTACCAGCGAGCTGCCTCGCCGGGTCCGCAGACCCCAAGGTCCTCGAGTCCGATGAACGCGAACGGGGCGAAGGCGTCGTGGACCTCCACGACGCCGATCTCCTTGCGCGTGAGATGCGCCGACTCGTAGGCCCGGCGCGCGGCGAGGCGTGTCGCCGCGAACGTGGTGAGGTCGGGCCGGTCGGTGAGGCGGAGCGACTCGAACCCCTGGCCGAGGCCGAGGACGCTCGCGTCGCCCGCGCCCCGCTCGAGCACGACCGCGACGGCCCCGTCGGAGATGGCGGAGCAGTGGAGGAGGCGGAGGGGGAGCGCGACGGGACGGCTCGCCCGCACCTCCTCGTCGTTGACCGGCGTCCGGAACTGGGCGGCGGGGTTCTTGGCCGAACGCGCCCGGTCGTGCACGCTCACCGTCGAGAGGCTTTCCGGAGCGAGCTCGAACCTCTCGAGGTACCGTTGCGCAATGAGCGCCCCCCAGGCGGTCATCGTCGCGCCCGCCGCGACCTCGCTCTCGTGCAGCGCCCCGGAAAGTTCCCGCGTGAGCGCCGGGGTCGGGACGTCCGTCATCTTCTCCGCCGCGACCACGAGCGCGCGGGCGTAGCGCCCTTCCTCGAGACCGGCGACCGCGGCGTGGAACGCCATCGCGCCCGTCGCGCTCGCCGCCTCGACCCGGTAGCCGGCGGCCGACTCGAGCCCGAGGCGGCCGGCGAGGCGCGGCAACAGGGCGATCGAGCCGTTTGGGCCGTGGCCGAGCATCGTCCCGACGACGAGGAGGTCGATCGGTTTTCGACCGACGCCCTCGAGGGCCCGGCCGCTCGCCTCGGCGGCGAGCTCGACGAGCGACTCGGCCCTCTTTCCGAACCTCGCGAAGCCGACGCTCGCGACGTGGACCGTCATGCGCCGACCGCGGCGGGACGGGCCGACAGGAACCTCACGCGCCCCAAAAAGCGGGAGAGCGGCATGCCTCCCTCCCAGCGCAGGACGCCGTTACCGTTGCGGGTCGAGTCGACGGGGGGCAGGCCCCGGCAGACCAGTCCGAGGACGCCCCGCTCGGGCGGGGTGCCCGTCACGAAGAGCCGCCAGGCCTCCTCGCCCCGCAGGCCGAGGCGACGGTAGGCGTAGAGGACCATCAGGCCGACCTTCTCGACCGCCTCGCGGTGGGCGCGGAGCTGGCTGTTCGCGCGTCCGCCCCCCGAGGTGAACCGTATGACCGGGGCGCTCGACGCCTTCACCTCGATCGGGAAGGCGAGCTCCCGCCGGAGCGCGACGAGGTCGAGGCCGAGCGAGCCGGCGCCGCGCACGACCAAGAACGGCTCGTCGATGAGCCG
>JBAIXP010000066.1:0-3809 GCA_037916495.1 Thermoplasmata archaeon
TCAACGCGCGGTTCTCCCGGGCGGCAATCCTGCTGGCCTAGCACCGGGGGTCGGAAGACCCCCACCCCTTCGTTTCCACTGGAGGCTCGGGCGGCCCTAGGCCTCCCACCCTTCGCCCGACGGGTCGACCGCATCGCGCTCGAACCGTGCCCGACGTTCCTCGGGGATCTCCTTCTTGCGACCGGAGGCGTAGTCGTACGTCACGAGGACCGTGCGGCCCCGGGCGACGGTCGAGCCCGTTCCCTCGTCCCGGAACCGGTAGAGGAGGGTGAAGCTCGTCCGGCCGAGCGGGAGGACCGGACCGGTCTCGCCGACGAGCGAGGTACCGTAGGCGACGGGAGCGAGGTAGCGGCAGGTCGCCTCGGCGACGATGATGTCGAGGCGGGTAGGGTCGCGCGTGCCGAGGAGCGGGAGGTAGTAGTCGCAGCGGAGCGTCTCCATCATCGGAAAGTACGCGGCGTGGTTCAGGTGGTTCATCGCGTCGATGTCGTGGTAGGGAACGGTGAACGTCCGCCGGGTCGGCCACGGTCGGTCGTCCGGGACGCGCGGGGCCATGGACCTTCGCGACGGACCGCGTCCCTATATCCGCTCGAGGGGCTCTCGGGCCCCGTCGCGCCGAGCGGCGGGGAACGGACGGCCGTGCCGCAGCAAAGCTCCAGTGGAAAAAAGGGGGTGGGGGCGACGACCCAGCTCCCCCGGGGCACCGCCGCCGAGGCACCGGCCGAGGAGATGGCGCGGGTGGTCGGCGAGGTCCGCGCGATCGCCCGCGAGCACTCGGCTCGGTTCGAGCACGCGATCCCGCTCATCGCGAGCGAGAACCTCCTCTCGCCGTACGCCAAGGAGCTCCTCATCTCCGACCTCCACTCCCGCTACGCCGAGGGGCTCCCGGGGGAGCGCTACTACGAGGGGAACGAGCAGGTCGACCGCATAGAGAACCTCTGCCTGGACCTCGCCCGGCGCCTCTTCCGCTGCTCGTTCGCCGACGTCCGCCCGATCTCGGGAACGGTCGCGAACCTCGCGGTCCTGAAGGCCCTCACCGAGCCCGGCGATCTCGTGGGGACGTGCCGGCTCGCCGACGGGGCCCACATCTCGAGCGCCTCGTTCGGCGCCTTCGGGGTCCGCGGGTTGAAACCGGTCTACTACGCCTGGGACGAACGGACGATGACGATCGACGTGCCGCGCACGCGCGAGATCCTCCGCGCCGTGCGGCCGAAGCTCTGCCTGTTCGGCCTCTCGCTCTTCCTCTTCCCCCTCCCGATCGCCGACCTCGCCCCGACGCTCGAGCAGATCGGCGCGCGCGGTTGGTACGACGGGGCCCACGTCCTCGGCCTCATCGCGGGCGGGCAGTTCCAGGACCCGCTCCGGGAAGGGTGCGAGGTCCTGAGCGCGTCCACCCACAAGACGCTCCCCGGCCCCCAGCACGGCATCCTCCTCGGGGAGCCGAAGGACCCCGAGACGGTCGCCCGCCTCCAGTCGGGGGCGTTCCCCGGGGTCACGAGCAACCACCACCTCCACGCGATGGCGGCCCTCGCGGTGAGCCTCGCCGAGCATCTTGCCTTCGGGCGCGCGTACGCCCGGGCGACGGTCGAGAACGCGCAGGCGCTCGCCGCGGCCCTTCACGAGCGCGGCTTCGACGTCGTCGGTGAGCACCTCGGCTTCACGCGCTCGCACACGGTCGCGGTGCGGGTCGAGAAGGAGGGGGGCGGCGCGGACGTCGCGCGCCGGCTCTCCGACGCGGGGATCGTCGCCAACAAGAACCTCTTGCCCGGCGACCGCAGCCCGAAGAACCCGGGCGGCGTGCGCCTCGGCACGCCCGAGGTGACGCGGGTCGGGATGGGGCCCAAAGAGATGGTCCGCATCGCCGAGCTGTTCGACGAGCTCCTCCACCGGGGCCGCTCGACCGACGAGGTCCGGGCGAAGGTGGCCGAGCTCAAGGACGGCCACCGCACGCTCCGCTACTGCTTCGGGGCGGGCGAGGCCGCGTACCGCTACTACGACCTGGTCGGGCGCGACCCGAGCTAGGCCTCGGCCTCGGACCCGTCCTCGGCGTCCTGCGCGCGGCGCCGCAGCGCCTCCTCGAGCGCCCCCGGGTCGAGCTCCACGCGCAGCCGGCCCGGTCCGTCCGCGATCCGGAACCGCGCGACGCGGTCCGGCCCGAACGCGGCGCCGAGCGTCCCGTCCGCGACCAGCGAGGCGAGCCAGTCGGCGAGGCCGGGCGGTGCGGGCGGAGGCTCCCACGCCGCCTCGAGCTCCCCGAGCGAGCGCGGACCGCGACGGAGGAGCGCGACGACCTTCTCGCGGCCCTCGGCGAGCGATCGAAGCTCCTCCTCGGCCGAGCGGTCCCGCCGCCCGCGGCGCCGGTGCCGGCGCACGAACGCGGAGACCCCGACGGCCGCGGCGCCGAGCGGGACGGCGGCGACCGCCGCGACGACCGTCGGGGCGGTGGCGGAGGGCGCCGGCGCCGCCGGCACACCGACCGGCCCGAGGACGACGACGCCCGCCCCGTCCAGGACCTCGACCGTGCCGGCCCCGGGGCCTGGGGCGGTGAAGTTGACCCAGACCCCGCTGCTCCCGCCGGCGAGCGCGCTCGTCGCGACCACCGACGCGGTGCTCTCCGAGCCGAACTGCTCGAGGACGGTGAGGACCGCTCCCGGGACCGCGTTGCCGAACCGGTCCTCAACGTGCCAGAACGTCGCGTTCGACCGGTCCCGCTCGGAGGTGTAGACGGGAGCGTAGAGCCGCACGTTCCGCGTGTCGGGGCTCGCGACGAACGAGAGGGGCGCGACCGGGTTGGGGAGCGCGGCGCCGAGGAGCTCGAGCGTGAACGTCCCGTTCGAGAGGGGCACGACCGTGACGTTGAGCACGCCGCCGATCCACGCGAACGCCGGAACGAAGTACGTGTCGTTGCCGAGCGAGGGGAGCGGTCCCAGGCGGGAGACGTTGAGGTACGCCCGGGGCTCGAGCGAGCCGTCCCGGACGACGAGCACCGCGGTCCCCCCGAACGTCGGGACGGGGTTGCCGTACGGGTCGAGGGCGACCCAGGCGACGGAGAGCGGCGTTCCGTCGACGGCGGTGCCGGGCGCCGGGCCCGAGGACGGAGCGACCCGTACCGCCGGAACGGGGCCGACCGAGAAGAGGGCCGACGAGCGGACGACGGTCCCTAGCCCGTCGACGATCGTGAGCGTGATCCCGACGACCCCGGCGGCGCTCGGCAGGTAGACGACGGAGACGTTGCCGTCCGCGTCGACGGTCGCGGTCGCCCACGGCGCCGCCGAACCCGAGACGTTCCAGTAGAGGCGCGCCGGAAGCGACCCGCCCGAGTACGTCGCGAACAGGCCGACCGGAACGCCCGCGGTCATGTTCGCGGCCGCGAGGCGGAGCGCGGTCAGGGACGGGGGGGCGACGACCGTGACGGGGACCGAGACGGAGCCGTTCGCGCCGGCGGCGTCGATCGCCCAGCCGGTCGCGGCGTAGTTCCCCGGGACCGGGTAGGTGGGGGCGAACGACCAGGCCGGCCCGGGTCCCACATCGCAGAGCGGCGCGCCGAACCCGGGGGCCAGGCACGCCTCGGCGTACGGGGCCGAGCCCGTCCCGTTCGCGACCGCAAGCGCGAGCGCGAGCGGCTCGGCCGCGTAGCCGGCCCGGACCGAGGAGGTCACCAGGAGCTCGGGCGCCGGCGCGACCGTCACCTCGGGGAACGCCCAGGTCCCGGCCGAGTAGCCGTTCGAGAGGGTCACGGTCGGCTGGGCGAGGCCCGCCACCGGGTAGGCGAAGCTCGCCGCACAGCTGAGGTCGGCAAGCCCGCCCGG
>JBAIXP010000067.1:0-4036 GCA_037916495.1 Thermoplasmata archaeon
GTGCGGACGGTCCGGTGGACGAGAGGTGTCTCGGCGGCCATGGCAACCTTCCCGGCATCGGCTGCGAACTCCTTCCCTATAAGCCATGAAGGTTCAGAGGAAACTGAGAGGTGGGGCCCGGCGGTGCGCCGCCCGGGCCCATCCGACGGGCCGTGTCACCCCGCTACCAGAACCCTGCGCTCACCGTCGACGCGGTCTGGATCGCCCGGGGTCGGGTGCTCCTCGTGCGGCGCCGTCGGGCGCCGTTCCGGGACTTCTGGGCCCTGCCCGGAGGGTTCGTCGAGCTTCGAGAGACCGTCGAGGAGGCGCTCGCGCGGGAGCTGCGCGAGGAGACCGGGCTCGTCGGCCGGGCCTCGGGAATCGTCGGCGTGTACTCCGGGCCGGACCGGGACCCCCGGAAGCCCACCACCACGGTCGCCTTCCTGATCCGCGGCCACCCGAGGGAGCCCCGGGCCGGCGACGATGCGGGCGAAGCTGCCTGGGTCCCGCTCCGCGAGGTGCGCGAGCTCGCGTTCGACCACGGTCAGATCCTGGACGACGCGCTCCGGCAGGTCCGGGCTGCACGGCGCCGACGACGGTCGAGTTCCGCCCGCCGGCGGAGCCGCTGAACCAGCCCTGCGCGCGCGGGGACCAGCCGGTTCTCCGAAACCTGGGACGACCCTGCTTCGAACCCCTTATCGGGAGGCGTGGGTCCCGCCCCCCGTGCCCGAGCCGAAGAGGTTCGCTCCCGAGTCGCACCCTCGTCCGACGCTCCTCTCCGACTTCATCCTGGGAAGCCAGGACGGGCTCGTCAACGTCCTCGGCATCCTCCTCGGCCTGGTCGCGGCCGGCACCTCCTCGCGCATCATCCTGGTCGCCGCGCTCGCGGCCCTCGCGGCCGAATCGATCTCGATGGGGGCGGTCGCCTACACGACCACCCTCTCGCGCCGCAACCTCTTCCTGAGCGAGGTGGAGCGCGAACGCCGGGAAATGCGGGAGGTCCCCGAGGCGGAGCGCGAGGAGGTCCGCGTCATCCTCCGGGGTTGGGGGTTCGAGGGGGAGGAGGTGGAGGAGATGGTCCAACACATCGAGGCGAAGCCGAAAGCCTGGCTCGAGATCATGATGGCCTTCGAGCTCAACCTCTCCGAGGTCTCGGCCGAGGCGCCCCGCCAGAGCGGTCTCGTGGTCCTCAGTGCGACGGTCCTCGGTTCGGTGATCCCGCTCGTCCCGTTCCTGATCGGGTTCGCGAGCGTCCCGGCCGCCCTCACCGCGATCGTCCTGAGCGGGATCACCCTCGCCGGTATCGGCTACTACGAGGCCCGCACGACCGTCGGCTCCCCGTGGATCGGGGCGGGCCGGCTCGCGCTCATCGGGCTCGGCGCGGGCTTCGCCGGCTTTTTGATCGGCCGGGTGGTCCCGATCCTCTAGAACAGGTGCCGGGCGCGGAAGCGCTCAGGCCGGACTATACCGGGTTCAGCGGCAGGGCCCAGGCGAGAACGAACGCGCCCCGGTTCGCCGCGCCCGGTCGGCCGCGCGCGCGGACCTCGTGGCGTCGGCACTCCGCGCAGAAGACGACCTGCTCCCCCGCTTCCGCGAGCTCGGGCGTCGCGACGTGGTCCTCCTCGGCGTGGCCGCACGGCGGCTCGACGCACGGGTGAGGGGCTCGGACGAACGGAGGAGGGCTCTGCACGGTGTATAGATGCGTATTCGTGCGTATTAAACGTGTCGGGCCGGCGACCGGGCGCGGCGCGGGCGCGCGCTCGGCCGGGCTGCGCTGTCGGAAGGCGTGGCCCTTCAACGAGCTTCGGGGAGAGCCAGGAAAAGGTTCGCTCGGCGGGGCGTTCTGGGCCGGCCCCGGTCAGGTCCGTTCGGATCAGGTCCGTCCGAGTCCCGCGCGGGCGCGGAGCGCGTGGTAGAAACCGCCGAAGCTGGTCGCGTTGGGGGTTTTGAGGCCCTGGACCCGGAGCTGCTCGCGGACCTCTTTCGCCCCCTGGCGGAGGTCGAGCGTCTTCGCGTTGTCGTACTTGTAGCGGAACGTCCCGGGCGGCCCCTGGGGGAACGTCTCCCAGTCCTTTGGGGTCGTTGCGCGCAGGTCGTGGAACCGCTTTCCGTCCGGGTGGGCAAAGCCGGGAAGGTTCGCGTGCTCCTCGGTGAGCCAGAGCATCGTCGCGTCCCGGATCGCCTCCTCGGTCGTCGCGTCGAGCTTGCCGGGGGCGACCTGGCCCTGGACCCAGGTGACGAGGGCGTCGAACGTCTTCTCCGAGTTCTGCTCGAGCATCTGGAGGACGGCGAGGCGGAGGGCGCTGCGGCGGAGCTCGTGGATGCCGCTGTCGCTCATCCGGTAGTCGGCGGAGAGCCCGACCAGGCCCTCGGCGTAGCCCGAGAGCTGGTCGAGCGCGAGGACGAAGAGCGGGGCCGCGGTCCCGCCGGTCCCGACGTACCAGAGGGAGAAGGAGCTCCCGTTGGTGAGGAGGACCAGGGGAACCTCCTCCTTGCGGGCGATCTCCCCGAGGGGCCCGACCTCCGCGACGTTCGCGGAGCGCTCTCGGACCTCGAGGAAGAGGCGGGGCTTCCCGTCGGCGTTCAGGAGGGCGTAGTCGACCCTCTGCTTGCCGCCCGACGCGGGGAAGTCGAGGAAGACCTGGCGCTTGTCGTGCGGGTCCCAACCGAGCGCCGTCAGGAACGGATTCACGATCCAGTGGCGGACCTGCTGTTCGGTGACGTTCTGGACATCGCGGAGCACTTCTCCCGCGACCTGATTGAACTCGACCAAGTGCCGGTGGAGATCGCTGGCTTCCATCGGGCGAAAGATGCTGGGAGGCTCGCTTAAAACTACCCACGACGGCCGAGGCGCTCGGGCCGTGGACGCCCGCCGGACCCGGCCCGCCCGGCGGGACGAGGTATGGTCCGGCCCTCGTTTCCACTCGACCGTAGGGATTTTTGGGAAGGGGCGCGTTTCGCGAGGTAGGTCAAGGACCATGGCGTACCACGATCGGGAGAGCCGTTCCCCCGCCGCGTCCGGCGCTGGGCCTCTCCCGTGGTGGTCCCCCGAGAGCGTGGACCCTCCCGCGCGCAAGACCGTCTTCGATGCCCCGCCCGCGGCGCTGGCCCCGGCGATCCCGAAGTTCGCAAACGGGACCGGCGCACCTTCGAGCCCGGCCTGGGTCCCTGTGGTCGCGCCCGGCTCGGATCGGCGGCGCCGGCCGTCGACCCGCCGCGCCCGACGTCGGCGATGACCGACGAGGCCGAGCCTCCCCGCAAGCCCGAGGCCCGCCCCCCCGAGGCGGGCGCAGACGACCCGTGGAGGACGATGGCCGGGCTCCTCGGCCGCGTCTGGCTCGCCCGAGAGCGCCCCGATCTTTCCGGGGGCTTCGCCCGTGGGCCGGCCGCCCCACCTCCCTCCCTCGTAACTGTCCCGCGAGAGATTCCCGCCCGAGTCCCGCCGACGCCGGTCCCGCTCACGGCCCCAACGACCGACGTGCCGCCGACGGGAGGAAGATCCCCTCTCGGGGGAGTCGCCTCGTTCGTGGTGGACGTGGCCACGGCCCAGCTCCCGATGGACCCCGACGCCCGGCCGGTCCGCGCGCGTTCGCCCGTCGCGCGACATCATCGCGGCATCCATTGCCGCCTCGCCCTTCCCCACGGCGTCGCGTCGCACAACCCTTGCCAGCGGCTGCCCCCGCCCGCGTAGACCGTTCAATCCACGGTCGCGCCGGGCGGACCGGACCGGTCACCGACCGAGGAGCCGCCGGGCTTCCGCCTCGAGGAACGGTTCGACCGGCGCGAGGGGGGGCTCGAGCCCGAGATACGGGTCGAGGCCGAGCCGGTCGGAGAGGAGCCAGGTGACCTCGTAGGCGTAGATCGTCCTCAGCCCGACCGTTTCCATGAGCCGGGCAAGGCGAACCGAGGTCGCCGGTCCCAACCGGACGTACCGGGGCTCGAGCCCGAGCAGCCGGAACATCCGGTCGGTCAGCTCGCGGTAGCGCCACTTCCGGGGCCCGCCGGCCGGGACCGTGGTGCGGCCCGGCCGTCCGAACTCCCGCCGCACGATGCGGGC
>JBAIXP010000068.1:0-6513 GCA_037916495.1 Thermoplasmata archaeon
ACGGACGTCGAGTAGACCCCCCAGATCGGCGCCGCCACACCCGCCACCACCAGGACCGAGGCGACCACGATGAGGCCCCTCAGCCGCTCGCCCGCCATAGCGGCCAGAATTCCTACCCGTGAGTTAAACCCACCGTCAAGTCCTTCACGGCATCCTGACCTGCGCTACGAGGGCGCACGGTTCGCGACGCGGGGCTTTCTTCGAGGCGTCGTTCGAAGAATCACCAATCCGCGTGGCCTTCCGCGAGTTCTTGAGAGATGGACCGCACGCCCACCGTTCGAGGAGGGTCCGCCGGGCGCGAACACGGGGGGCGCCCATCGGGCACGGTGCGGAACCCGACCCCTGGCGGGCGAGCCCGGCCGTCACCAGGTCATGCGCCCACGGGAGGCCCGGGGAAGCTCGGCCGCTCTTCGGCGACGAACGAGTCGCCAACCGATCCGCGCAGCCCAGATCCTGCGATCCCGCGTACGGACGAACTCGATGGATTCCGTTTCACCGTGGAGTCTTACGACAAAACGATCGCCGCCGTTCGGCCGGAACCGAAGGCCCCTCGAGGTCTCCTCGATCCCCCGGAAATCCACTCCCAGGGTGCGACCGCGGGCCGTTATGTGGGCCCAGATCCCCTCGCCCGAGCAGTACCAGCCCCCGTACTCGGCGAGCGAGGAGGGCGGCGCCGAGCGAGACGGGACGTCGAAGAACTGGGTTCGCAGCGGCAGGCCCAGCTGGTGGTTGACCGCGGCCCGGAGAACGAGGTGGGACGGGACGTTCTCCACGTTCGCGAGGACCGCCCCCGCGATCCCCTTGGCGGGAAGCACCGCGAACTCCGACGAGACCCCTTTGAGGGCGCCGCCGTGGAAGGCGAGCAGGGTCCCGTGGTAGTCGGGTCGCACGGCGATCCCGTAGCCGTAGTACACCCCGGATCCTGACCGGACCTCGGCGATCGGTCGGACCATCCTCGCGACGCTTTCGGCCGAGACGATCCGCTCGTGCCCCACCTTGCCGCCGGTTCGGTAGATCTCGAGATAGGACAGCAGGTCCTCGATGTTGGTCCGAAGCGCCCCGCACGCGCGAAGCGACGTGTCCTCCCACCAATCGGGGGAGGGGAGGACGCGGGGGTGGCGGCCGGTCCTCTCGGGCGCGTAGATCGTCGTGACCTCCGGGAACCGGAACATGATCCCGGAGTCGAACGTCGTGCGGGTCATTCCCGCCGGCCGGAGGATCTCGTCCTCCACGAACCTCTCGAACGGGCGGCCGGTGACCTTCTCGATGACCGCACCGAGCAGGCCGAAGCCCTCGTTCGAGTAGCTGAAGAAGAGACCCGGCGGCCCGAGCATCCGATACCGCTCGGTCGCCAGGAACTCGAGCACCTGCTCGTACGTGTCCAAGGGAAGATGGTCCGGGTCGACCCCGACCCTTCGCGCGACCTTGGGGTCGTAGGGAGGATCCCGGGCGAGGCTCCGGGCGGACGCGTAGTAGACCGAGGGCAGCGGAGGGAGGCCGGACGTGTGGCTCAGGAAATGGTGCAGTTGGATCTTGGGCGTCCAGCGGGGGCTTGGGGTCCTGAATTCAGGCAGGTGGCGGAGGACCGGGTCGGTCACCCGAAGGCGCCCCTGTTCCTGGAGTCGCAGGATCGCGAGCGCCGTGAACGACTTCGTGATCGAGGCGATGCCGTAGACGGTCGCCGGCGACGCGGGCAAGCCCCGCTCGCGGTCCCGAAAGCCGTACCCCTTCGCGAGCACCGTTCGCCCGAGTTTCGAGACGCCCAACGAAAGGCCGGGAATCCGCGCGCGGCGCATCAGGCGTGTCGCGAACCGGTCGATCTCCACGTTGAGAGCGCCGGCCATGGTCCTCGGAGTTCCGCGGGGTGGAGGCGCGCCCGCGCATCAAGCCTGTCCCGGCCGTCGTGGCCGGGCCCGGCGGCCGGACCGCTCCTCGGGTCGGGGGAGCAGCGAGACGCAGCGCCCCGAGTCGAGGGTCGCAAGGCGCGGGCGGGTCGGTCGAACCGCTAGCGGAAGTTCTGGAAGAGCATCAGAAGGTTGCCTTCGGTGTCCTTGAAGAACGCCGCTGCGCCGAAGGAGTCCGAGGCGATCGGCCCTTCCAGCTTCGCGTCGGGTCCCATCGGTTCCGCGCGTTGGAACCTCACGCCCTTCTTCTTCAGGTTCCGTACCGCGGAGCGGATGTTCTTGACCCAGAGGGTCGAGTAGGCGAGAGTTCTCTTCTCGTGGCGCTCCGGGGCGACGAGCCAAACATCCGCACCGCCGAGCTTGACCGAGGCCCACATGTCCCGCATCTTGCCCGGAGCACGCTCCGCGAGCCTCCCCCCGAGCGTCTTCGTGTAGAAGCGCAGCGCCCGGTTCATGTTCCGTATCGGTATGAGGGTCACCAGTCTCGTTCCGGTCGGCATACTGTTCGTTAGCTCCGATCCCCTTCTTCGGACGGGATCCCCCGCGGCAGGCCCGCGGGATTCAAAGCATCGCCGTAGCGTGCGCTCCGCGGAGGATCGTTCCGCGGGGGGCCGGAGGCGTGTACGGTCCGCGCCACGCCAACCGAGGGCGGACGTTAGCCGAACCGCCCGCGCCGGAGGGAGCCTGTTCGCGTTGCGCAAGCCTGCCCGTTTAGATACGGTGGGGCGTTGGCGATTCCCGTGTCCGACACGTGGCTCTCCGACACCGGGATCCGGGTCACGGACCTCGAACGGTCGATCGAGTTCTACACGTTCCTGCTCGATCTCGTCGAGCTCAAGCGGGCGCGCGACGAGGACTCGGCCTACGTTCTGTTCAAGGACCGGCGTTCGGGACAGAGGCTCGAGTTGAATTGGTATTCGAAGGAAAGCCCGTTCTACGCGCCGTTCGTCCCCGGAGAAGGGTTGGACCACCTCGAGGTCCGGTGCCGCAGCGTGACGGAGGTCCTCGCCCGCCTTCGCGAGCGAGGGGTCCTCCCCGTGAACCGTTCTCTCTGGGTGAACCGCTCCGGCGTGGAGGCGATGCGATCGCGCCCGGAGGTCGCCTCCCTGGTCGACCAGGACGTCTGGGTCTTCCCGACGGGCAACTCGATCGCCTACGTCGCCGACCCCGACGGGAACCTGATCTGTCTTTACGACCATCCCGGCGAGGACTTCGACGGGCCCATCCCGGACGGTTACTGAATCGGTACGTCGTCGCTCGCCCCCCCGGTCCGCGGTCACGCCGTGGGCCTTGAACCTCGGCCGGCTCCGGCCGGGCCGCTGAGCCGCCGGGACGAGGTCAGTAGAACCCGGCGGCCGCCATGAACCCGAGCGTGACCGCGAGGAGCACGATCACCACGAAGGCCGACCGCCCCGCGGTACGCCCCGCCGCCAAAAGCTCGGGGGGAGGTTCGTGGGCATCGTCCGGCATGGTCCGGCAGACGGCTACGACCTTCGTGAGGGCAGGGGTCGCGACGAATTCCGAGATCAGGAAGGCCGCGAGCGCCGTTCCCATGCCGAAGAGGAGGGCGGTCCCCCAGGTCGTTCCGAACGAAAGCTGGCCCGGGTTCGCCGTGTCCAGGTCGTAGAGCAGCAAGAGACCAAAGAGGATCGTGAGGCCGGCGACCGCCTGGAAGTAGCGGGCGATCGCGGGGCCTATGGTCACGAAGAACTGGCGTGAGCTCCCAAGCGAGAGCTTAGCCGTTCGGGGGGCGATGACGAATCCGAAGATGATACCGCCGCCCAGCCACGCCATTGCGAACACGATGTGGAGCGCAGCCAGGACGGCCGTCAGCAGCATCTCTTAGCCCCGCCAGCGGCAGTTCGGTCAGGACTTAGCCGTTCCCCCCGGTGTCGAAGCCCGCGCACCCCGCCCGAACGGGCGCCGCCCGGACGCCGGCCGCACGTT
Source organism: Thermoplasmata archaeon (assembly GCA_037916495.1). Lineage (GTDB taxonomy): Archaea > Thermoplasmatota > Thermoplasmata > Lutacidiplasmatales > UBA184 > Lutacidiplasma. The sequence goes on from JBAIXP010000068.1 coordinate 3,852, forward strand.
GGAGAACGCTCGCGGAGGGGCGCGCCGCGTCCTTCGGTGCGCTCGAACGCAGGTAGGGGCGGTGGGAAAGAACGAGCGGGGCGGCCCTCCTCGGGGGGGTCCGCCCCGCGGGAATCCGGTTCGCCTCTAGACCCGAGGCGTGGGTTTGTGGACAATACCCAGGATCCCGCCGATCAGCCCGAGGATGAATCCCAAGAAGAGCCCTCCGAACCCGATGAGGCTCGCGACGGAGCAGACGAGCACGAGCACTCCGAACGTGGTGTGGTCCTTCGGACGGACGAACATGAGCACGCCGAAGATGATCACCAGGAGCCCGAGGACCGCCTCGACCGCTCCCAGGATCGTGAACAGCGCGCCGAAGAAGCCGAAGCTGATGAATTGCACCGTGACGCCCACGGTCGCGAGCGACAGCCCCCAGCCGACGATGATGAGCCCTCCGAGCAGCGACAGGACGAAGCCCGCCACGGGCCTTCGAAGAGGCGCCGCGGTGGCCCCTGGGGCAGGGCTCGTGCTCTGGACCGATTGCGGTACGGTACTCCCTTCCACGTTGATCCCTCGGGTCCGTGGACCCGCGCGCGTATCGCCCGTCCGCTATTTCCTTCTGTTGTCGAGGCAGTACCCCACGGTGTCCGGACGTTGGACCCGCCCGAAAGGGGTCGGACGGCGCCGGGATCGAAGGTCTCTCGAGGCGGCCGTGAACGCGGCCCGGAACTCCCGTCTTCCCCGGACATCGGGGTCTGCGCCGGGTCGAGGCGCTCTCGGACGCGCCGGAAGGGACCGCTCACCTCTAAATCCCCCCAGAACTCGGCCCGCCGGTGCCGTCCCCCTCTTCTCCGTCCGTTCAGAGCGATGCGGCCCGGTCCAGCTCGGGCCGAGAGGTCCTCGCGACGCTCGACGCTTCGCGGGTCCAGCGGTTCCACCTCCGGACCATCCTCGTGGCGGGGATGGGATTCTTCACCGACGCCTACGACCTCTTCGTCATCTCCCTGACGATCCCGATCCTCGTGAGCCTCCCCGAGGTGGGGAAGCTCTCCACGACCCAGACCGGACTCCTCGCATCCTCCGCCCTGATGGGGGCGGCGGTCGGCCAGGTCATCTTCGGCTGGCTCGGCGATCGGCTGGGGCGTCGCAAGGTCTACGGGATCACGCTGTCGATCATGGCCGTCGGAGCGGTCGGCAGCGCCCTCAGCATGTCGTTCGCTGGCCTTTCGGAGCTCACGGTGCTCACGCTCTGGCGGTTCGTCCTCGGGGTGGGCGTCGGCGGCGACTACCCGCTGAGCGCCACGATCATGAGCGAGTACTCGAATGTGCAGAGCCGCGGCCGCCTCGTGGCGAGCGTCTTTGCGATGCAAGGTTTCGGGCTGCTCGCCGGCGCCGCGAGCAGTCTGCTCGCCGTGTACCTCCTCCCGAACCTTGACCTCGCCTGGCGCGTGATCCTTGGACTGGGGGCGTTGCCCGCGCTGGTGACGGTCTACTACCGTGTCCGGCTTCCCGAGACCCCTCGGTTCAGCCTCGCTCAGGGGCGCGTCCAGGAGGCGGCCGAGGCGATGGGATCGATCACCGGGCGCTCGGTCACCGCCGGCCCGAACGTCGGGGCGATCCGGGTGCCGTTCCGCCAGATGTTGAGGTCGTACGGCCTCCTGATCGTGGGGACCGCGCTCGCCTGGTTCCTGCTCGACGTGGCGTTCTACTCGACAGGGATCTTCAATCCCCTCATCCTCAAGCAGATCGGCTTCGCGAGCTCGGGGCAACCGGTCCTCGAGCAGGTCCGTCGCCTCGCCCTCGGGAACATGCTGCTCGCCCTGATGGCGGCGGTCCCGGGGTACTGGGCGGCGGTCGCCCTCATCGACCGGGTCGGGAGGCGGCCCCTCCAGTACATCGGGTTCGCCGTGATGGCGGTCGCTTTCCTATTCCTGTCGTTGGGTTGGACCCAGCTCGTCCGCGTCCTTCCCGCGTTCCTCGCGGTCTACGGCCTCACGTTCTTCTTCGCCAACTTCGGCCCCAACACGACCACGTTCGTCTATCCGAGCGAGGTCTTCCCGACCGCCTTTAGGACCACGGGCGGCGGGATCGCCGCCGCCGCCGGAAAGACCGGGGCCGTTCTCGCGGTCTTCCTCTTCCCCACGCTGCTTCTCTCGTTCGGGCTTCCCTGGTTCTTCGGTCTCCTCGCCCTCGTCTCGTTCCTCGGCCTCCTCGTGACGATCGCCCTGCTCCCCGAGACCTCCCGCCGGTCGCTCGAGGACACCTCGGGGGAGGACGAGCTCGCCATCCTCGTCCGCCGGTTCTCCACCTACCTGCGCGCGCTCTCGCTCACGATCGCCCAGGGCGCGAGCGAGCTGCGCGAGCTCCTCAAAGATCCCGCGAAGGACCGGGAGGCGAAGGTCGCCCGCATCCAAGCGATCGAGCACGCCGCCGACGAGGAGGTCCACCGGATCTTCGTCGAGCTCAACAACCGCCGGCTCTCCCCCGAGGCGAGGGCCGACATCGGGCACCTCGCCACCACGCTCGACGACATCATCGACGGGATCGAGGCGGTCAGCGCCCGGGTGAAGACCTACCGGCTCGACCGGACCCGGCCCGAGATCGTGCGGTTCGCCGACATCGTGGCAAGCTGCGTCGACCAGGTCGGAGCCGGGATCCTCGCGCTCGACGACCTTTACCG
>JBAIXP010000069.1:0-2672 GCA_037916495.1 Thermoplasmata archaeon
GAGGTTCCCTCCTCCGCCCAGCCGACCGACATCACCAACCTCGCCTACGGCAACGGTACGAACGAGGGCAACCTCGTGGACGTGGTGATCGCCTCCGGGCCGGGCTCGGCGAGCAAGACGTTCACCTCTCCGTCGAGCCCCGGCTGGTATGAGTTCCTCTGCACCGTGTCCGGACACTTTTCCCTCGGAATGTACGGGTTCATCGCCTTCGGCGAGCCGGTCCCGGCGAACCTCACCGTCTCGGGCCCTTCGACCGGGGTCGGGCTACCGGTGTACATCATCGTCGGGACGATCGTGACCCTGACCGTGATCGCGATCGTCCTCGGCTTCGTGGTCGGTCGCCGCCACGGCTCGGAGCACGAGATGCCTCCCGAGCGGGTCGGCTACCCCGAGCCGCCCTCCGGGGGAACGCCCCCGGGCGGCCCCTCCATCTAAGGACCGACGCCGTCGGGTCCTGCCCGGACCCAAGCCTCTATAAGCTACGGGCCTTGTAGTAGGTTCGGCTTCGGCGATGGCGTGGGGATCCCCCAACCGAGAACGCCGCGTTCTGAAGGCCGGCCATTCTTCGGTCGCGGTGACCCTTCCCAAGCCCTGGGCCGAAGCGATGAACCTTCGGCCGGGGGACTTTGTCGTCTTCGACCAGAACGACGACGGGACCCTCTTCTTGAAGCCGGCGCCTACGCCCGGCACGGCGGGCGGTCCCTCGCCGTTCCTCGTCCAGGCGCGCTCGTTCGATACCCCGGGGATCCTGGAGCGGGTGGTCGTCGGCGCCTACCGCGCGGGACACGACGCGATCGAGATCCGGGCGGACGTCGCGCTGGCCCCCGAGCGCGTCGAGGAGCTCCTCCAGGCGGCGCGCGGCCTTCTCGGGGTCTCGGTCGTGGCCCAGGACACGAACCGGGTCGTCCTTCAGAACTTCATCGACCCGTCGAAGTACGGCCTTCCCCAACTCGTCCAGAGGACGAAGATGATCCTAGTCGCCTTCCTCGAGGAGATCGAGGAGGTCCTTCGGAAGCGCGCTCCGAGCCGCCGCGCCGCGACGCTCGAGGAGGAGTCGGGCAAGGTCCTCGCCCTGCTCGTCCGCCAGCTCGTGCTCGCGAGTCGCGACTGGTCGCTCGCCCGCCGCATCGGCAGCCCGGACCCCCGCCATCTCCTCGAGTGGAGGGTCGTGGTCCACGCGCTTGAGGAGCTCGCCACCACCTACGGCGCGGTCCTCGAGCAGCTGAACGGCCAGGCGACGCGCCTCGGCGCCGCCTCGGGCACCGCGCTCGCCGAAGGGCTCCCGGCCCTGCGCCAGCACCTCAAGGAGGTCGTGGACACGCTCGTCCACCCGTCGCTCGACCGGGCCTGCGAGGTCTTCCACGAGGGAGCCGTCGCGCTGCGCACCGTGGGGAAGAGCGGGGCGACCCCGGCCGGCTTGAGGCCGGTCTCGCTCCTCTTCGAGCGGTCCGCCACCTCGCTCGAGCTCCTGTCCGAGATCGCGATCGACCGCGCGGTCGCCGTCGGCAACGAGTCGATCTTGGCGGAGGCCGCCTGAACCCCGCGCCCGCGGGGTTCCTTCCGCCCGACCGGTCCGGCCGGCCACCCCGGATTAAGTAGTCCGGGTCCGGACCGTGCATACCGGTCGGGTCGCACCGTACGAACGCCATATCGTCCAAGGCTCGGTGGTCGGCGGGGCACCGGACGATGTTCGATTCGATCGATGACTGGCTGATCATCGCGGTGGTCGCCGGGATCCTCTTCTACGGGTCGACCAAGATCCCCCAGCTCGCCCGGAGCCTGGGGCGATCCGTCGGAGAGTTCAAGCGGGGCCGCCTCGAGGCGGAGCGCGACTTCAAGGCCGACCAGCTCGCCGCGCAGGGCGGCACGCCGCCTCCGCAACAGTCCCGGTAGATTCCCGGTCCAACCTCCCGATGGCCGCCCGACCGAGAGGGGACCGGTTCGAGACCGCACGTGACGTGGGGCACGGGGGTGCCGGGCACTGAGGGGGGGTCGATGAGCCAGCTCGCGAAGCTGCTCGCGATCGTGGCCGAGGTCCGCCGTCGTGCGGTGCGCATCGGCGTGGTCCTCGCCGGGGTGTTCGGGTTCCTGATCCTCTTCGAGCTGGTGCCCGTCCAGCTCCACCTCGGCGGGCTCACCGTGCCGTTCGCCTACCCGTGGCCGAGCCCGTTCTACAACGTCACCGCGCAGGTGTTCCGCGCGATGGTCGCCTGGATGCTCCCCCCGAACGTCACGCTCCTCAACGTCGGGGTAGGGGACTCGATCCTGGTCCAGATGGAGATCGGCCTCCTGCTCACCGTCATCGTCGGGATGCCGTGGATCGTCCACGAGGTCGCGGCGTTCCTGGTCCCCGCCCTCCGGCAGAACGAGCGCCGCCTCTTCCGCGAGGTCGGGATCCCCGCGACCGCGCTCTTCGCGCTCGGGACCGCCCTCGGTCTGTTCTTCCTGACGCCGTTCACCTTCCGCCTGTTGTTCGAGTACGTCTCGGCGATGAACCTCGCCCCGGTCCTCGGTGTCCAGGACTTCGTCACGTTCGCGCTCCTCTACTCGCTCGCCTTCGGCGTGGTCTTCGAGCTCCCGGTCTTCCTCTACGCCCTCACCCGCCTCGGGGTCGTCCGGGCGGGCGCGTGGAAGAAGCACTGGCGCGGGGCGGTGATCGGCTCGCTCGTCTT
>JBAIXP010000070.1:0-2753 GCA_037916495.1 Thermoplasmata archaeon
GCCTTGTCCGCCGCCCGGACGGCGGGGGTCCGCTCGGGCGTCGTCTTCGTCCCGCACGCCTCCGCCTCCCCCGCCCAGATCGCGCGCACCGTGGAGGGAGGGACCGTCACCCCGCTCTATCCGAACAGCCCGGCGCCGATGGGCCTCGCCTACTACGGGCTGCGCGCGGGGGCCGGCAACACGCTCTCCGCCACGATCCTGAACACCACGAGCCTGATGGCGAACGTCGACGCGAACGCCACGGGGGTCCGCGCGCTCGACCTCGTCCAGTCCTCCCCGGACAGCTACGGCGTGCAGCTCAACGGCGTCCTCACCAACGTGGTGCTGTTCGGCCACGGGGGCTACTCGTTCTGGACACAGAACGTCGTCGAGTTCTACCCCGACGCCCACCTCATGGTCCTCGTCACGAACATTTGGAACTTCTCGGGGTTCCCGGCCTTGGTCTCGGGGAACGCGATCCTCTACAACGGCATCGGCGGGAACCTCTCCGACGGTCCGAACGGGACGAACTCCGTCGGGCTCCTCGGGTTCTACTACGCCGAGAAGTTCCTCCCGACGCCCATCTCCTACCCGTTCAACCTCAGCCTCTACCTCAACTCCTCGGTGATCGACCACCGGGACGCGGTCAGCTTCGGCATTCACCTCACCGGCCCGGGCGAGCAGTTCGGCTACAGCGCGTGGGACTACGCGATCTTCAACTCGGTCGGGCTCGGCGGCAATCCCGTCTCCCGGCCCGCCAACTACACGGCGAACGGGTTCGCCTACAACGCGATCGGACTCACCAACGACTTCGAGCTCGATTTCGGTGGGCCGGGCGGGGGGAGTCAGGCGACGTTCTTCGCCGCCGACGCGGCCCTCGGTCTCGCCTACTTCACCGGCACGGGCTACGCCGCCGTGCCCGCGGCGTTCACCTACGGGAGCGAGACCGGGGAGACCTCGACGGGCGCGCACCTTGCCTGGGCGAGCGGCCCCGGCGGCCCCGCCGGTCTTTCCCCCTACGCGACGATGACGACGGGCCCCTCGTTCCTCGCGGGCCTCTGGAACGCGACCGCCCCGCAGGGTTCCTACCCCCTCCACATCGCAGCGAACCCCGCGAACGCGATCGCCGTGGTCACGCCCGTGGCGACCGGCTCGGTGTTCCTGAGGGTCCAGCCGACCGTGGCTCCCGGTGGGTTCACCTCAACGTTCGACCTCGTTCCGGGGAACTACTCGGTGCTCGTGGAGCTCTCGGGCTACGTGGCCCAGACCTTCGCGGTCGACCTCACCGGACCGACCACACTCTACGCCAACCTCACCGCGAGCCCGGCCCTCGGCGTCTACACCCCGCTCTGGGCGTTCTCGAACGGAGAGGTCGCCTCGCTCGCGATCGCGGGGAGCGGGACCGCCGCGGACCCGTACCGGATGCCCACGAGCGAGCCCACGACGATCGGCCCCACCTTCGGGCTCTACAACGACTTCGGCTTCCCTGTCTACCCGGCGGTGCTGTTCTACGGCACCTCCGTACCGGTCGAGTTCCTCCATCCCCCGACGTTCGCGACGACCACGAACACCGCGCAGGGGGCCGGCGCCGGGCTCCCCGCGACGAACGATCCGCCGTACTGGTTCTGGAACGTGACGAACGTCTCGCTGGTCGGTGCGGCCAACATCTCGGGCTGGTACGCCGAGAACGTCTACTTCCCCCTCGGGTCCAACACGTTCAACGTGATCTTCTACGAGGGGGGCCACAACCTGGTCGCGAACAACACGTTCGATTCGATGGCGGAGGGGCTCTTGCTCTACAGCGGCGGGACGTTCTTCGGTCCCGCCTCGGTCGGAGGCGGCAACACCACGGTCTGGGGCAACACGTTCCGCGAGGTGAAGTCCCCCAACTCCTCCCTCGGCCTTACGACGTACCCCCAGGGGCTCGGCCTCGAGGTCGCCGAGCCGAACGACCTCGTCTACAACAACTGGTTCGGGACCCCGACGACCGCCTGGCAGCTTCCGCTCAACCTCTACACGGGCAACGCCGAGACGTTCCCGGTGAGCTGGAACGTCACGCCCCAGCCGGCGAGCAACGTCCGCTACGCGGCGGGCTTCCCGTCCCTGCCGCTCACGGGCAGCATCGTCGGGACGCCCGAGCAGGGCGGCAACTTCTGGTGGGACTACGGCAACGCGTTGAACCCGTACAACGGGGCGAACGACGCGTACGGGGCGCTTCCCTACGCCGAGCGGGCGACCACGCCGGTCCTCCCCCTCTTCGGCCCTACGTTCTACTCGGCGAGCTACCTCTACCCCGGAGGCGACTATGCGCCCCTCACGACCACGACCCTCTACGCGGTCACGGTCCAGCCGCTCCCCCTCACGGCCGACGTGAGCTGGGGCGTCTTCGTGCGCTCCACGCAGCAGCGGTTCGACAACTTCCTGACGAGCGCCTCCCACGCGGTGGTCTACCTACCGAACGGGACCTACACCTACCACGGGCTGAGCTCCCCGAACTTCGCCTACGTCGGCCCGTCCAGCCTGAGCCTCACCGTCGCCGGTGCGAACCTCTCCGTGACCCTCGCCTTCCACGTCCCGCGCGGCTACCACGTCCTCGTGTTCCCCGAGCGGGGCCTCCCGAAGGGAACGAGCTGGACCGTGACGGTCAACGGCACGAACGCCTCGACCGACGCGTTCAACGCCACCTTCACGACCAACGGCTCGAAGATGTCGTTCGCGGTCGCGCCGGGCAACTACACCTACGTGGTGACGCACCTTCCGGGGTACACCATCAA
>JBAIXP010000071.1:0-1702 GCA_037916495.1 Thermoplasmata archaeon
AGCCGCTGGATCTGCGGGAGGGTGTAGTTCGAGGGGGCGAGGACCGCCACGTCGGCGAGGGTGAAGCCGCGGCGCTCGATCCCGGGCGGCCGGCGGTCGAGCGCGGCCGTCACGAGGTGGTAACTCGCGTTCTCGAGGTCGTGGAGCTCCGTCCCCTCGACGAGCGCGAGGTCGACCTTGGGCGGCCGGGTGATCTCCTGGAGGACCGGGTCCAAAAACTCGAACGGGACGTGGAGGAGGACGAAGAGATCGTTCTTCGTCACCGTGCGGTGGAGCCGGGCCTCGAGGAGCAGCGCCTCCCGCCCGTACTTCTGGAGCTCGGTGTCGTGCATCCGCTGCTGCGCGAGCTTCTTGCCGTCCTTCGCCGGCTGGAAGTCCGAATCGAGCGCGAGCGCCCTCTCGAAGCTCGCGAGGCCGTCCGGCGCGCGGCCCGCCGCGACGAGCGCGAGCCCGCGGCTCGTCCACGCCTGCTTGCTCGACGGGTCCGCCTCCGTGGCCCGGTCGTAGAAGGCGACCGCCTCGTTCGGGTGGTTCAGCCGCTCGGCCACGAACCCCGCCCGTACCAGGAGGTCGACCGAGCTCGGGGCGAGCGCGACCGCGTGCGCGAAGGCGTCCGCCGCGTCCGACCATTCCTGCTGGGCCACGCCGATCTCCCCGAGCCGGCCGAAGAGCGCCACGCTCCTCGGGAGGGCGGCGGTCCCGCCCCGCAGCGCCTCGGCGGCACGGTCGAGGTGGCCGAGACCGGCCTCCGCTTCGGCGAGGAGGAGGTAGAGCGCCTCGGTGGGCGGCAGTTGGGGAAGGACGCCGCGGAGGAACTCAACCGCGTCGCCGGGCCGGCCTTCGGCGATCGTCGCCTGGGCGATCCCCGCGAGCGCGAGGGGGGACTTCGGCTCGACCTGGCGCACCTGCTCGAACACGGTCCGCGCCTCCGTGGGCCGCTCGAGCGCGACCAGGATCTCGGCGCGGAGCAAGAGCGCCGCGACGTTGGGGCCGCCGTGCGCCTCCGAGCCGGGGAGCGCCTCGTCCAAGACCTCGAGGGCCAGGTCCGGTCGGCCCGCCGAGAGCCTCAGGCGTGCGCGGCGCAGCGCGATCTCGAGCGCGAGCGACGGGTCGAGCGCAGCCGCCCGCTCGTAGGCGGTGTTCGCCTCCTCGGGGAGCCCGAGGGACGCGGCGAGATCGCCCCGCTCGAGGTGCAGGGTCGGGTCCTGCGCCTCGGAGACGTTCGAGCGGACGAGGCGCGTCAGCGCCTCGTAGGCGTCCTTCTTCTCCCCGGAGTCCCGGCGGAGCCGGAACGTCTCGAGGAGGGCCGGACCGTTGTCGGGCTCGAGCAAGAGGATCGCCTGGAGCGAGTAGAGGACCTCCCGGGGCTTGCCGAGCGCCCTCCAAGCGTCCCCGCGGGCCTTCCACGCCGCGACGTCGTTCGGGTCTTCCTTGAGGAGGGGGTCGACGATCGTGATCACCTCGGGGTACTGGCCCGCGAGCAGCAGCGTCTCGGCGAGGGCGAGGAGCCCGTGCCGGCTCTTCGGGTCGAGGGCGAGTCCCCGACGCAGGTAGTCGATCGCGTCGGGGTACGCTCCCTGGGCCCTCAGCACCTCGGCCGCCTCGAAGTACGGGTGCGGGTCGGCGGGGGCGCCCGCGACGACCTGCTGGAGCGCCCGGAGCGCGTCGTCGCGCCGGCCGGCCCGCAAGAGGAGCTGGGCGC
>JBAIXP010000072.1:0-2656 GCA_037916495.1 Thermoplasmata archaeon
CGGTGAGGCGCAGCTCGACCTTCGAGGAGGTGAGGTTCACCCGGTGGCAGTGCGGGATGAGCTCAGGCGTGCGCTTCATCGCGAGGAGCCCGGCGAGCTCCCCCGCGGCGAGCGGGTCGCCCTTCGCGACCTTGCCCGCGCGCGCCGAACGGACGGTGGTGGGGCGGAGCGCGAGCTCGCCGACCGCGACCGCCGTGCGGCGGACGACCGGCTTCTGCGCGACGTCGACCTGGCGGGCCATCGCTCTAAGCCGTCCGCCCCGAGCCCGCCGCCACGTGGGCGAGGACCGCCTCGAGCTGGATCCGGTCGGAGGCACCCTGGGCGAGCCGGAAGTCGACCTCGCCGAGGTACTCGAGGAGGCGGACCTTCTCGCGGGCGGAGAGGACCGTCTCGGGGATGTCGGGGAGGTAGCTGTGGATCGCCCGGAGGATCTCCTCCCCGGCCGCCCCGCGGTCGGTGAAGAGGGCGAAAAGCCGCTCGCGGGCGTCGTCAAAGCGCCCGGCGAGCGCCGAGCCGAGCATCCCCTCGACCTCCTGGCGGAGAGGGACGGTGGCGTGCTCCTCGAGGGCGGCGAGCGAGATCGTGTCGACGTGCGTCGCCGCGAGCTGGAGGAGGTTGGTCGCCCGCCGCATGTCCCCCGCGCTCGTGAGGACGATCGCCTCGAGCGCCGCGGGGTCGACCGTTTTTCCCTCGGCCTTCGCCACGCGCTCGACCTGCTCGCGCACGGCCTCGGGCTTGTAGGCGCGGAAGCGGAAGACCGCGCACCGCGACTGGATCGGGTCGATGATCCGGGAGGAGTAGTTGCACGAGAGGATGAAACGGCACGAGGTGGAGAACCGCTCCATCATCCGGCGGAGCGACGCCTGCGCCTCGGAGGTCAGGTTGTCCGCTTCGTCCAGGAACAGGATCTTGAACCCGACGCCTCCCAGCGGGGCCGTCCGGGCGTACTGCTTGATCGTCGTGCGGACCGTCTCGATGCCGCGCTCGTCCGAGGCGTTGAGCTCGAGGAAGTTCTGCCGCCACTCCGGACCGAAGAGGTCGCGCGCGAGCGCGAGCGCCGCGGTCGTCTTGCCCGTCCCGGGCGGCCCGGCGAAGAGGAGGTGCGGCATCGAACGCTTCTCCGCGTAGGCCCTGAGCAGGGGGACGATCGACTCCTGCCCGGCCATCTCCTTGAGCGAGGTCGGCCGGTACTTCTCGACCCAGACCGCCTCCCCGGCGCGCGCGACCATCGTTCGAGCGTCGGCCCCCGTCGGCCGCTATTTACGGTTGCCCCGGGAGGCCGCGGAACGGCGGGGCCCGGGGCGGCCGGCGCTCGGCGGACCACGCGCCTCGCGCGCGCGGTGGTCCGTGAGCGCTTCCGCGAGGACCTTTCCGTACTGCCCGAGCGCCTGGCGGTTGCCCCCGTGGTCGTCGGTGCGCACCACCCCGAGCAACCAGTCGAGCACCTCGATCGACTCCTCGAACGTCCGGTGGTCCTCCTCGATCCCGGGCGTCGGCCCCCCCGGGACGCCGGCGGACGAAGGGTCCTCGAGGTGGCCGCGCAGGAGCTCCTCGAACGCGAGGACGTCCCGGACGAGGTCGGAAAGCGCGATCTCGTCCAGCAGCACGAGCCGCTCGCTCAGCCCCTGGAACTCGGCGACGGCCCGGTCGAACGGGCCGGCGGGACCGGGGGCGAGGTCGGCCGGCGTCGGGTTCGCGGGCACGCTTAGGCAAGGCCGGTCGGGCCTTTGAGCAGCACCCACCGGACGGGCGGCCCGGGCTCTTATGGGAGGGGGCTCTGGGTGAACGAGCGCCATGCGGGAGAGGCTCGCGCACATCGTGTTCCGGGGCCCGATCCGGGAGCGGACGGTCGAGCCGTACGTCCGGCTGCTCGCCCGGCTCAAGGGTCGCCGCCGGTTCAAAGGAGTCCTCTTCGACATCTCGAGCGGAGGCGGCGAGGTCGTCGCGTCGAAGGACCTCTACCTCGCCGTCCGCCGGCTCAACGAGACGGTGCCGGTCATCGCCTCAATCGGCGGGATCGGAGCCTCGGGCGGCTACCTCGCCGCGCTGGGCGCGCGCCGCGTCCTTGCCTACCCGGAGTCGATGGTCGGCTCGATCGGGGTCGTCTACCCGCACATCGCCACCCGCGACCTGGTCCGTCGGCTGGGGATCTCGATCGACCTCATCCACGCGGGGGAGCACAAGGACGCCTTCCAGGGCTACCGCCCCCTGACCGAGGAGGAGCGCGCCAAGGTCCAGGCGCTCGCCGTCGAGGACTACGAACGGTTCGTGGCGACCGTCGCCGAGGCGCGCAAGCGGTCCCTCGAGGAGATCCGGTCGATCGCGACGGGGGAGTTCTGGTCGGGGAGCCGTGCGTTCGACCTCGGGCTGATCGACGGCCTCGGCGACCGCGAGGAAGCGCTGTTCGAGCTCTCGCGGCTGACCGGGGTCTCCGTCCGGAAGACCGTCCGCCTCGAGCCGCCGCGGCCGTTCCTCGCGCGACTCGCCTCGGCGGGCGGCTTCGGCCTCGCGGCGGGCCTTTCCGAACAGCTGCGCACGTGGCTCGACGAATCGGTCCTCGAACTCGGGCCGGCCCTTCGGCGATAACGGTTATCTACCGCCGCACGGCTCCCCTCCGCGATGCCCGAAGGCAAGCGGTCCGGCTTCTCGAGCGCAG
>JBAIXP010000073.1:0-2804 GCA_037916495.1 Thermoplasmata archaeon
GCGGCGTCCGCCGCTAGCCTTCGCCGGCCTCGCCGAGGACCTGGCGGTGAAGACGGTGGCCGGCCCGCACCACCGCGCGGGGCCCGACGACGCACCCCTCGACCGAGGCCTCCCGCTCGACGCGCGCCCCGTCCATCAGGATCGAGTCCTCGACGTGCGCACCCGCCTCGACCGTCACGTCGTCGCCGAGCGTGACGTACGGCCCGAACGACGCGCCGCGAACGCTCGCCCGGCCCATCGTCGCGACGGGGCCCCGGCCGAGCGCGCCCGACGGGAGGACCCCGCGGCCACCTCGTCCGTCGTCGAAGAGGAGGCGCTGCGAGCGCAGGAGCCGCTCGGGGGTCCCGGCATCGTCCCAGTAGCGGTCGAGCCGGTAGCCGTAGAGCCCCCGGTCGAGGAGGAACGGAACGACCTCCTGCTCGAAGCTCACCGGGCGCCCCGGCGGGATCCGGTCGAGCACCTCCCGCTGCCAGACCGCGATGCCGGCGTTGATCCAGTGGGACGGCGCCCGCTCGGGCTCCGGCTTCTCGACAAAGCCGGTGACCCGGTCCCCGTCCCCGAGCGCGACGACCCCGTAGGGACGGGTGTCGGCGACCTCCGCGAGCGTCATCGTCCCGATCCCGCCCCGCTCGCGGTGGCGGGTGAGGAGCCCTCCGAGGTCGACCGCCGCGATCACGTCCGAGTTCAACAGGAAGAACGGGTCCGACATTCCGTCCCCCGCGTTCTTCATCCCGCCCCCCGTGCCGAGCGGCTCGGCCTCGGGCACCGTCCGCACGGGCCATCGGGGAGGATGCGCCCGGACGTACGCGTCGACGAGGTCGGCCTTGTAGCCGGTCGCGAGCACCACCTCCTCGACGTCCCGCGGGAGAAGGTCGAGCACGTGGTAGAGCATCGGCTTCCCCGCGATCGGGATGAGTTGCTTTGGAACGGCGTAGGTGACCGGCCGCAGGCGCGTGCCGAACCCGCCGATGAGGACGAGCGCCTTCAACGCCCTCGCCCCGGCGAGGTGCGTTCGCTCACAGGACCCCCGACGGCTCGCCGCGCGCGACCGACCGCGCGTACTCGCGCTGCACGGCCCTCTTGAGGAGGGCCGCGGGGCTGCTCCAGAGCGTGAGGCGACCGAGCGTCCCGGCGGCGCGCCGGCGGCCGAGCGCGACGACCGCACCCCGCTCTCGGTAGACGTAGGGCGTGAGCTCCGCGCCCGTCCAGCGCGCGAGGACGTTGTGAGCGGCCGTTCGGGCCTCCGAGAGGGCCACCTGGGCGGTCGCCGGTACCGGGCCCGCGGCCCCGGGGGGCGTCCACTCCGCCACGTCCCCGACGGCAAAGACCCCCGGCCGGCCGGGGAGCTCGAGGTGAGCGTCGACCGCCAGACGGCCCGCGTGCCCGTGCGGGACGGAGAGCTGACGCACCACCGGCGGGGCCTCCAGCCCGGCGCACCAGACCGCGACGTCGAACGCGAGCGCCGTTCCGTCCTCGAGGACGAGGCGGCCGGCCTCGACGTGCTGGACGTTCCAACCGTGGACAAGGGTGACCCCCGCGCGACGGAGCGCGGCGCGCACTCGTTCGATGACCGCCGGGGGAAGCCCGGCGAGGAACGGGACCGCGCCGGTCACGAGGTAGATGTCGGGAGGCCGTGCGTCGACCCCGGTCGCGGCCCGCCAGTCGGTCCCCGCGATCTCGGCGGCGACCTCGGTGCCGGTCGAGCCTCCGCCGACCACGACGACCCGGGGACGCCGTTCCCCGGGGAGACGGACCGACTCGGCCATCACCCGGACGAGCTCCTTCGCGAGCGCGAGCGCGCCGCTCAGCCGGTAGACCTGCTGGGTGTGCTCCCGCGCCCCGGGGATCCCGTAGTACGCGGCGACGTTGCCGAGGGCGATGACGAGGGCCGCGTAGGGCACGGAACCGCTATCGAGCTCGACCGTGCGCCGGTCGAGGTCGATCGATCGTACCTCCCCCTGGCGGACCGTGACGGAGGAGCGGTCGAAGACCTCCGCGAGCGGAACGGTCCAAGGGTCGGGGCTCCCTTTCGCCTCGATCATCCGGCCGATCTCGTAGAGCTCCGTCCGGAGGACGTGGACGGGATTCCGGTCGACCAGCACCGTGGGGACAGCTCCCCGAGCACGTCGGTGGACCTCCTCGGCGACCGTGAGGCCCGCGTAGCCCGCCCCCACGACCACGAGGGGCCCCTCGGGAAGCTCCTGCGGCATCGGCCCGTACGCCCGAGCGTCGCTCCGTCTTGAGCCTTCTTCGGGACCCGACGCCCCCGGGGGCGCGCCGCCCCGATTCGGAGCTAGGGGGACGGGGACGGCGACCGGGGGGCCCGCTCCGGGCGGGCGGTCATCCGCCGCCGTTCTCGAACGCGGGAGCGGCCCGCACCGGCTCGTTCGCCGCCGCACGAAGGGCGATCCAGGCCAGCGCGACCACCGCGGCGAACAGTACCCCCATCACCACGTAGCCCGTGTCGGACGGGACCCACTTGAGCGTGACCAGGATGCGGGAGAGACCGTAGGAGACGAAGATCCCGTCGACCCCCATCACGAAGCGGCGGAAGAACTCGGGGGAGACCTTCGCGAGGAAGAGCGTGCCGATCGGGACCCCGACGAGCACCGGGACGAACAGGTACGGAAGAAGCCCGACCGACGGGAGGGTGACGAGGTTCGCGTGGAACAGCGAGGAGAACGCGAGGTACGTCCCGAGCGTGAGGCTCGACTCGGCGAGCCGGATCTGCGCGATGGTGCAACGGAACTCGTCCTTCGAGACCCCCTGGTTCCTCAGGAAGAGGGCGAGCGGCGGGCCCGAGA
>JBAIXP010000074.1:0-8481 GCA_037916495.1 Thermoplasmata archaeon
TCCTCGGGGTTCGCGTGGGTGACGGGAGACGCCTCGCTGAGGCCGTAGCCCTCGACGAGCTTCCCGCCGGTCACGAACTCGAACAGCTTCTGGACCTCGGTCGGGAGCGGCGCCGAGCCGCTCACGCAGAACTTGATCGAGCGGATGCGGTAGCGTCCCAGGTCCGGCTGGTCGACGAACCCCTGGTAGAGCGCCGGCACCCCGGGAAACTGCGTCGGGCGGTACCGGTCCACGAGCCGGAGGATCTCGCGGACGTCGGGCTGGACCTGCAGCACGATCGTCGAGCCGTCGGAGAGCCCCTTCAGCAGCGCGACCGTGAGCCCGTAGATGTGGAAGAACGGGATCGAGGCGAGGATCACCTCTTCGCCGGGCACCCGGCTCGTGTTCCAGGCGTTCACCTGGGCGACGTTGGCGACCAGGTTGCGGTGGCTCAGCATCGCGGCCTTCGGCCGTCCCGTCGTGCCCCCGGTGTACTGGAGCACCGCGACGGTCGTCGCGGGGTCGCCCTCGTAGAGCGGGGGTTCGGGCCCGCTCACGCGGCCGGTCGGCAGGCGGCGCACGCGAGGGCCCGACGGATAGGCGGTCGGAAGCCCTCGGCGGCGCAGGACCAAGTTCACGAACGGCCGGCGGAGCGCCGGGTAGAACGAGCGGAGCTGGCCGACGAACTCGGCCGGGGCCCGGTAGCCCGTGAGCCGCTCGAAGCGGGGGTAGAGTATCTCGAGGGTGACGAGCGCCTTCGGCTCGGCGTCCTGGAGCTCGTAGGCAAGGTCCTCGCCGACGAGGAGCGGGCTCACCTGCACCACGCTCGCACCGAGCCACCAGGTTGCGAGCAGGGCGACCGGGTAGAGCGGACAGTTGGGGAGGGAGATCGCCACGCGGTCCCCGGGCCCCACGCCCTCGGCGCGGAGGGAGCCGGCCAGGCGGGCGGCCTCGGACCACAGCTCCCGGTAGGTCCACCGCGCGCCGTAGAAGACGAGCGCATCCCGCTCGGGCCATCGACCCACCGTCTCCCGGACGAGGTGGGAGAGCAGCACCGGGGGGACCGGGACGTCGGGAGCGACCCCGCTCGGGTACTTTCGAAGCCACGGACGGTCGGAAGCCGCGCTCTCGGCCATCCGTCCCTCAGGTCGTCCCCGGTACGGGCTCGAGCTCGAACTGGATCCCGGGCCGGTAGCTCGGACGGAACCGCACGCGCGCCCCCAGCGGGAGGTCCCCGGGGGTCCGAACCCCCGGGACCCAGCCCGAGACCGACCCCCCGCCGTCGAGCGCCACGACCACGTAGGCGTACGGGGCGTCGTTGACCATCTCCTCCGTCGGAACCTCGACGATCGTGAGCGCCACCACCTTGCCCCGGCCTGCGAGGTCCGCCTCGAGAAGGCCGCGCGCCCCGCACCGCGAGCAGGCAAGCCCCCAGGTCGCGGTCACGAATCCGCAGGCCCGACAGCGGAAGCCGCGAAGCCGGTGCTCCTCCTCGTAGCCCCGGACGAACTCCGCGACCGAGTGCGGCACGCGACCCGCCTCCCCCACCTCGCTCGCCCCCGCTACCTCCGCGAGAAGATGTGGACAGAGCAGGAGCCGCCCGTCGCCCCGACGTTGTGCGCGAGGGCGGTCTCCGCGTGCGGGACCGCGCGGCGTCCCGCGCGCCCGTTGAACTGCTCAAAGATCTCGACGACCTGCCCGGCCCCGGTCGCCCCCACCGGATGGCCCTTCGCCTTGAGACCTCCCGACGGGTTGATCGGGAGCTTCCCGTCGCGCGCGCTCCATCCCTCGACCGCCGCGTCCTTTCCTTTTCCGGGTGCGGCGAAACCGAGGTCCTCGATGGCAAGGATCTCGGCGATCGTGAAGCAGTCGTGGACCTCGGCGAAACCGATGCGGCTCGGCTCGAGATGCGCCTGCCGGAACGCCTTCTGGGCCGCGGTGCGCGTCGATGGGAGGCCCAGGAGCGTGCGGCGGTCCTGGAGCGCCGTGACGGCTCCCGCGCGGACGGACGCCCGGACCACCAGGGGCTCCGAGGGGGGTCGGGGGTGCGCCTCCTTCGCCGCCACGACGACCGCGGCGGCGCCGTCCGAGAACGGGCAGCAGTCGTAGAGCCGCAGCGGCGAGGCGATCACAGGAGAGGAGAGGTAGGTCTCCATCGTGATCTCCTTCTGGAAATGGGCGTGCGGGTTCAGGGCCGCGTTGGCGTGGTTCTTCACCGCGACCGCCCCGAAGGTCTCCTCCGGCGCGGGGTACTCCGCCCGGTAGGCGCTGGCCAGCGTCGCGTAGAGGCCGGGGAACGTCGCGCCGTTGCGCGTCTCGAACGGATAGTCCGCGGCGTCCGCAAAGTAGCTGGTCGCCCGCAGGGAGTCCATCTGGCTCACCCGCTCCGCCCCGACGACCAGGACCGCATCCTGGAACCCGCCCGCCACGTGGACGTACGCCTCGTGGAGGGCGGCGCTCGAGGAGGAACAGGCCGACTCGAGGGTGACGGACGGGACCTCGGGGATCCCGAGGCCGTTGTTGATGAGGGGGCCCACGTGCGCCTGGTGCTCGGCGAACCCGAGGCAGTTCGACACGAACGTCTGCCCGATCGCCCGCGGTTCGAGCCCGGCCGCTTCGATCGCCTCGCTGGCGACGCGCACGGCCGCCTCCCGCGCGGACTCGGTCGAGCGCCCGTAGCGGTTCGAGGCGGCGCCGAGGACCCACGTCTCGCGCATCCGGCCCGGGGGCCTTCAGTCGGACGAATCGCTTAACCTGTCCGGGCCGCCTCGTCCGCCCCGACGAGCGCTCGGATACGGGCCCGCGCGAAGAAGCGGGCGAGCGCACGGTCGGCGGCCGGTAGGTCCCGTGACTTCACCAGGATCCGGCCGGAGCGGCTCACGGTGATCTCGGGGTCGCTGCCCGCGATCAGCATCACCCGGGCGTCCACGACCGGTTCGCCGTGCTCCTCGAGATGCGCCCGGACGGCCCCCAGGTCGAGGGCGACGGGCCGCTCGGGGATCGCCTCGAACCCTCCGCCGTTCGAGCAGAGACGGAGCGCGCGGTAGCGGATCGGCTCGGTCTCGGGTCCCGGTCGCGCGCTCACGGTCGGCTCCGCTCGGCCCGCTGCGGGCGACGAGCGCATCGGCTCACAGCACGATCGCCTTGCGGACGCAGTCGTCGACGATCTGGTCGACGTTCACGCGCGACTCCTCGCTCCCGATCTGGATGAGGTCGCTGCGGGTCGCCGGCCGGTCTGGCACGGCCTGGCAGCAGACGCCCGGGCGGGTCGAGATCTCGTAGGTCCCGAGCCGCTTGGCGAACGCCTCGATCTCCTGCTTGTCGAAGCCGATGAGGGGGCGGACGATCGGCAGGCGGATCGCGGCGGTGGCGGTGCGCATGTTCGAGAGGGTCTGGGAGGCGACCTGGCCGAGGGCCTCCCCGGTCGCGAGGAACGTCGCGCCCTCGCGCTCGGCGATCCGCTCCGCGGAGCGCCACATGAACCGCCGGCAGAGCACGCAGCCGAAGTGGCGGTCGGTCTCCCGCATGAGCGTCACCTGCGTCGGACCGTGGGGGACGACGTAGAGCGGGATCGCCCGCTGGTAACGCTGCCTCAGGAGGGCGAGGTGGTCGACGATCTTCTCGAGCGGGGAGTCGTCGGTGAACGGCCGGTTGTCCAGGTGGACCGCGAGGAGGTCGTGGTTCTGCCGCAGGAGGAGGTCGAGCGCCACCGGCGAGTCGATCCCGCCGCTCATCAGCATCACGCCTCGCGCCATCCCTGAGCCCACCTCGACGACGAACGTAGAGCAACCCGCGCGGTAAAAAGCTCGGCCGGGTGCCGGGGAGCGTGCCCGACGGCCCTTCGGCCCTCGATCTGTACTGCCGCGACGAGGGCGAGGGCCCTCCCCTGCTCCTCCTCCACGGGGTGGGCGGGACGCACACGATCTGGAACGACGTCATCCCGGCGCTCAGCCCTCGCTTCCGCGTCCTCGCCCCGGATCTTCGTGGCCACGGCCGTTCGGTGATGCCGCGCGAGGCGACGGTCGGCTTCGCGGACCTCAAGGCGGACCTCTTCCGGCTCCTCGCGGCGAAGGGGGTCGACCGGGCCTACCTGGTGGGCCTGAGCGCGGGCGCGCTTCTCGCCCTTCGGATCGCGCTCGACGAGCCCGACCGGGTCCGGGGCCTCGTGCTCATCGGCGGTTCGGTCTACACCGACGCCCACACTCGGGCGATCACCGAGCGCTGGGCCGAGGCGTACGCCCAGGAGGGGGCGGAGGGGCTCACGCTCCGCCTTCTCAAGGACCTGTACTACCCGGACTGGATCGAGGCGCACATGGAGGTCATCGACCAGCTCGGGGACCAGATGCGGCGGGCCGACTTCCGCGCCCCGGCGCTTTGGGCGAACGAGGCCCTCACGTTCGACGAGCGCAACCGCATCGCCCAGCTCACGGTCCCGACCCTCATCGTCCAAGCGATGGACGACCAAGTCGTCGACGCCGCGCACGGCCGGATCCTGCGCCAGTCGATCCCCGGCGCCCAGCTGCGGATCCTCGCCCAGACCGGTCACCTCGTCCCGATCGAGCGGCCGAAGGAAACGGCCGACGCGATCGCGACGTTCGTGACGGGAGTTGAGGGGGCACCGGCCTCCTCCCCCGCCGGGGTGGTCCGGTAAACCGCACGCTTATTTGGGGTGGCGAGGCCTTCGGTACCGACGTGACCGACGCGTCGCAGGACGCCCTGCTCGACCGGATCGCCCGCCTCGAGCGGGAGCTCCGGGAGCTGCGGGCCCGCGTGGTAGCGCTCGAACGGTTGGTAGGGGCATCGGGCGAGCACGACGCCGACCGCACGACGGTGCGGCAGAAGGTCGCCTACGACTGGCAAGGTTGATGGTGGAATTCGGAAACTCGGTGTCCCACAGCCCGGCCCCGGTTCGTCCCTCGGACCTCCTGGAGCGGTTCCCGCGCCTCGCGCCCCCGGTCTCCACGGCGCGCGCCGCGGTGACGATCGTTCTGCGGACAGGCCGGGAGGATGTCGAGGTCCTCCTCATCGAGCGGGCCGCGAACCCTCTCGACCCCGCTTCGGGCCAGGTGGCCCTCCCGGGGGGACGGGTGGACGGACGGGACGGCTCGCTCGCCGACACCGCGCTCCGCGAGCTCGAGGAGGAGGTCGGTATCCCGCCCGCGGACGTTCTCGAGTCCCTGCGCTACGTGAGGACCGAGGAGGCGCGGCGCTTCGGCCTGCACGTCGGGATCTTCGCGGCCGAGCTCCCCGCGGCGTCGCGCGCGCCGTCCGTGCGCAGCTCGGTCGAGGTCGCGCACGTCTTCTGGCTCCCGAGCTCCTCGCTCGGGCGGACCGAGTGGACGACCCAGCTCACCTCCCGCGGCGAGCTTTCGGTCCCCACGACCCGCTACGGGGGCCACGCGCTCTGGGGATTCACGCGGCGGGTTCTCCGGGACTTCTTTGCGCTCCCCGTCGAGGACGGCCCGCTCGGCGTTCCCGCGAGGGCTCCGGGACTAGGGACCGCGGCGTCCGCCGGCTCGGCCCTCCCCGATTGAGACGAGCGGCGTTTCACCCGCTGTGCGGAGCCACTGCGAGAACGGCAGCAAGCTGTCGTAGAGGGCCCGACCCGAGCGGCTCAGCGCGTAGGCCCGGACCGGCCCCCGGGGACCGACCTCGGGACGACGTGCGACCAGGCCGGCCCTTTCGAGCGAGCGCAACGTCGCGGTGAGGGTCGCGGGGCTCACACCCGAGAGGCACCGCTGGATCGGGCCGAACCTCACGGTGCCGTAGCGGCCGAGCAGCGCGACGACACAGACCGCCCACTTCTTCCCGACGATGTCGATGAGCCCGATCGGCGGGCACGGGCACTCGAGGTCGCACGAACCTGCTTGCGGCACTCTCGCCGTACGTAGCGGCCGCTTATGACTGCTTCAGGTATTGAAGTGGTCGAGGGACCATGCCCGACAAGTGCTGCACGAACGGCTGTTGCGACCCGACGAACTGCTGCCCCGGCTGCTGCGAAGACTGCTGCTGAGTCTGGCACCCCGCCGAGCCACGGCGGTCGGCCGTCGGACCCGCGCCGGCCTAGCGCGGGGGGCCGACCCGGGGCCCGCGGGTCCCGAGGTCACTTCCAGCGCGTGAGGATCTCGTCGCGTCCGAACGTGCGTCGGCTCGTCGTAAAGAGCCCGAGCGTGAGGGCCCCAAGGAGCCCGGCCACCGTGAGAAGGTGGGTGGTGTTGAGGGTCCAGATCCCGATCTCGCCGACGATGTAGAGCAGGATGAACGGCAGGAAGACCAACCCGGTCACCTGCTGCGCCGCCCGGGCATCCGTCGCCCGGGCCGAGACGAGCACGGAGACCTCGACGGCAAAGAGAGCGACCAGGGGGGTGACCACGAAGACGATGAGCGCGATGCTCGCGTTCGGGTAGTACAGGTAGCCGAGCTCGGCGTGGGTCTCGAGGTCCATGAGTCCCATGAAGATCGTCGAGCTCGCCCAGATCGCGGCGAGCGTTGGCACCAGCGCCGAGAGGACCTTGCCGAAGAGGATCTCCCCGTCGGTGGTCGGGGTGGCGAGGAGAGGTTCGAGGCTCTTCTCGAGCTTCTCGCCGACGAGGCTGTAGGAGGCGATGGCGACGGGAAGCGTCGCGGCGCCGATGACGAACCAGAAGGCGAAGGCATCCATGAGGCCGGTGAGCGTAGCGGGCGGGATCGCCCCCGCGCCCGCGCGACGGACGAGGTAGCCGAGAAGCAGCGGAAATCCGACCGCGATCCCGAGCGGGAGGGCGAACAGGCCGGCGAAGATGCTCCTGCGGAGGCGGAGCAGACCGAGGTCGTGCCGGGCGACCCGCCAGGCCTGCGCGAGCCTCACGCGGCGCCCCCCTGCTCTCGGACGAGCCGGAGGTAGACGTCCTCGAGGGTGGGCGAGAGCGCCGTGAGCTCGCGGATCCGGCCCCCCGCCCGGACGATCGCGTCGACTAGCTCGGGGTTCTCGCGATCGGGGTCGGTCACCTCGACGACGAGCGCATCGTTCGTCCGCTCGATCCGGCGAGGACCCAGGCGGTCGGTCACCGCACGCGCAAGCGCCTCGGTCGGACCGTCGACCCGCACGCGCGTCCTTCGCCCCCAGAGCTTCGCCCGCAGGTCGTCCGGCGTGCCGACGGTGAGCAGGCGGGTCCGGATGATCCCGACACGATCGCAGATCCGTTCCGCCTCGTCCAGATGGTGGGTGTTGAGGAAGATCGTCCGGCGCTCCTTCTTGAGCTCGAGGAGGAGGTCCCGGACGGTCTTCGCCGCCTCCGGGTCGAGGTTCGCGGTCGGCTCGTCCATCATCAACAGGACCGGCTCGTGCACCAGGGCCCGCGCGATCGCGACCTTCTGCTTCATTCCCTTCGAGAACGTCGCGACCGGGCGGTCGCGCTGCTCCCAGAGCCCCATCATCTTGAGGTAACGCTCGATGTTCGCGCGCAGGGTGCCCCCGTCGAGCCCGTAGAGGCTGCCGAAGTAGGCGAGGTTGTCGTAGGCGCTCGTGCTCTCGTAGAGCCCGACGTTCTCGGGAAGTAGGCCGATCTGGCGCCGGAGGCGCAACTCGTTCGCGCGGTCCCCAAGGTCGACGCCGCAGACCTCGGCCGTGCCGGACGTCTTCGCGATGAGCCCGGCCAGCATCCGGACGGTGGTCGTCTTGCCGGCCCCGTTCGGCCCGAGGAAGCCGAACACCTCGCCCTCTCGGACCTCGAGGTCGAGCCCGTCCACGGCCGTCACGGTCCCGAAGTTCTTCGTAAGACCCTGGGTGCGGATCATCCGGTCAACGCCGCCCCTTCCCCCGCGGCCCATAAAGCCCCCACGTCAACCTCAGGGCTCGCGACCCTCGAGGCGGACGGGCGAGGAGCGAGCCCCCTTTCGGCAGCGAACCGAGTTAGACGACCCCCGGACGGCGCAGCACGGTTTATATACCCGTTTAAATACTCCCGCTCGGGGGTTCCTCGGAGTGAAGATCCGGATCGAGAACGTCGTCGCGTCGACGTCGTTGGGAGATGAGCTCGACCTCCAGTCGATCGCGCTGGGCCTGGACGGAGCGGAGTACGAGCCCGAGCAGTTCCCGGGGCTCATCTACCGGCTGAAGCAGCCGAAGACGGCGATCCTCCTCTTCCGGTCCGGCAAGGTCGTCTGCACGGGTGCGAAGAGCATGCACGAGGTCGAGGAATCAATCCACTCGGTCGCCCAGCAGATCAAGAAGGGCGGCCAGAAGATCACGCTCCACCCCAAGATCGAGGTCCAGAACATCGTCGCGAGCTCCGACCTCGAGAGCGAGATCAACCTCAACGCGATCGCGGTGACCCTCGGGCTCGACCGGGTCGAGTACGAGCCCGAACAGTTCCCCGGCCTCGTCTGCCGGATCGACGAGCCTCGCGTGGTCGTCCTCCTGTTCGGCAGCGGCAAGCTCGTTTGCACGGGCGCGCGCAAGCCGTCCGACGTCGAGGTCGCCGTCAAGAAGATCACGAAGGAGCTGCAGGGAGCCGGCCTGCT
>JBAIXP010000075.1:0-10345 GCA_037916495.1 Thermoplasmata archaeon
TGCGGCCGCCTCTAAGTAGTCCGACCGTGTGCCCCCGGCCCCGTGACGTTCCAGCCAACCCGGGCCGACGCGGAGGCGGTGGCGTTCCGGCTGACGCTCACCAACGCTTTCCTGTTGAGCGCCACGATGATCACGCTGTCGCTGAACATCTCGCTCATCAAGCAGGCGTTCGTGGCCGGGACGCTCGGCACCTCCCAGTGGATCCTGGCCGCCGTCATCGTCCTGATGATGTTCTCGGCGCTCGTCCTGTTCTTCATGGGTTTCGTGATCCTCGTGAACACACCCCTCGCTCCGATCGACCTCGGGGAACTTCTGCGGAGGCTCGACACTGCGCGGCTCTACCTCGCCGTCTCGGCGTTCATGCTGCTCGCCTCCTACGGGTTCGTGTTCCTGATCAGCTTCGGGATCACCAACCGCTGGTCGTGGGTCCTGAGCTCGATCTCCTACGCGAGCGCGGTCGCCTACATGGTCTTCCGAAGGCACCACCTGTCGAAGTTCGCCACACGGAGCCTGGGAGCCGCCGAATCGGGGCCGCCGACGTAGCGTGCCGTCAGCTCGACGAGGACCTACCGACCCCGGGCGCAGCGCCGGCTCGGCCCTACCCTTCGTATCGGCCCGTCTGCGCGGGCGGGGTCCCGGCGGCGAAGTTCCAACAGATGCGTCCCGCTAGAGGCCGAGGCTTGTCCCCAGCATGCTGAACGCCTTGCGGCCGGCGTCCGACGTGAACCGGATCGTCGGCGGGGGGTCCCGGCGGGTCTCGTTGCTCCGCCCGGAAAGGAGCGCGGCGATGAGCTGGGCATGGCTCCACTTCACGATCACCGCCGGCGGCTCGATCGAGTCGGCGACGACCGAGACGTGCCCGCCGGCGTCCAGCCGGAGGACCGCGAACTCCGATTCCGTCTCGAACCGCCACGACTGGGGGAACCGCTCGGCGAGGCCGCCCGCCGTCATCTCCCGCTCGTGCGCGCGGAACCTCGCCTCGAGCTGGCGGCCCGCGGATTCGAGCGCATCGGAGAGCTGACTCATCGTTGCTCCTGAGGTACCGCGATTCGGGGTTATCAAAGGCCGCGTGAGGCGGCACCCCCGCTGGCCGGCGTCGGCGTGCCGGCGTCGACGGCCCCGCGCGGGAGCTGACGCTGGGCCTTGCCCGCGCGGCCGAACAACAAGAGCGCGAGGAGGACGAGCCCGAGCCCTCCCGCCTCCGCGAACCCGAACGCCTCCCCGAGGAAGGCGACCCCGAGCGCGAGCGCGACGATCGGGTTGAGGTAGGTGACGAGGTTGGCCCCCACCGCCCCGCTGGTGCGCAGGAGCTCGAAGTAGATCGTGTAGCCGAGGACGGTGGTCACGAGCGCGACGTAGAAGAGCGACGCGAGGACCGGCGGGGTGAGCGGAAGGGTGTACGACGGGCCGAGGGTGACAAGGGCGACCACGGCGACCGCCGCGCCTCCGAGGAACTGACCGGCCTGGCCGTAGGAGGTCTCGCCGGCGGGCCTCAGCCGACCGACCAGGACCGCCCCGGTGGCTTGGAACCCCGCCCCGACGAAGAGCGCCACGATTCCCCAGCCGCTGGTCAGCATCGCCGTCCCGACCGACGCGGCGGCGAGGACGAACACCCCGGCGAGCCCGAGGCCGAGCGAGAGCGCCGCGAGCGGGGTGAGGGGGGTCCCCTGGCGGCTTGCGCGCAGGACGAAGTGGGCCAGGATCGGGGTCATCGCAAAGACGATCGCGGCAATCCCGCCGGAGGCGAACTGGGTCCCCCAGAACAGGAAGACGTTCGTCCCGCCGACCAGGACCGTTCCGAGAAGGGCCGAGGTGCCGAACGAACGCAGGGAGATACGGGGGGTCTTGCGGGCCCAGGCGAGGAGCGCCATCGGGCCCGCGGCGACCGCGAGCACGATGGCCACCAGGAGGAACGGGCTCGCGCCCGCTCCCACCCCGAGGCGGATCATCGGGAACGTGGCGCCCCAGAAGAGGCTCAAGAGGCCGAGGAGGGCCAATCGAGGGGGCCCCGGCCCGGCACGAACACCGCCCGGTGCCGCCCGGTCGCTCGCCCCCATGGCAGCCCTCGAACCGTCTCCCGGAGGCTTCTAGCCCAAGTGAACCCGACTCGACCGCCCGGGAGAGGGTCGGCCTCGGCCTTGGGGGCCAACGCCAACGGTCAAGCGAGGGCTGGGCCTCGGTGCCGGGCCATGGCGGAGATGAACCGGGTCGCTCGCTGGCTGGTGAACCACCTCAAGGGCCGGGCGAACGTCCGCCTCTACGACTGGATCGCCGACCATGTGACGCTGCCCCCCGGGGCGATCTGCCTCGAGGTCGGCTGCGGGAACGGCAACATGGCCGTCCGGATCCAGGACGGTCTTGGTCCCGCGCGGCTCGTCGCGACCGACCTCGACCTCCGCCAGCTCGAGGAGGCAGCGGGGCTCTTTCGCCGCCACTACCCCGCGGGGGTCCCCGCGGGGCTCGAGCTCCGCCCGGCCGACATGCTGAGGCTCCCGTTCCCCGACGTCGGCTTCGACGCCGTCTTCGCCTTCTCGAGCCTCCACCACGCCGGGCCCCACCACCGGGACCCGAGCCGGGTCCCCGAGGCGCTCGCCGAGATCGACCGCGTGCTCCGGCCGGACGGCACGCTCGCCTACGAGGAGTTCCTGCACAAGGACGTCGTCCGCAACTGGCTCGGCGCGCACGGCTACGCGGTCGCGGCCCACGAGCGTCGCTGGCGGCGCGACTGGGTCGTGGTGCGCAAGGCCGCGCCCCCCGCGCCCTCCCCGGCGAGGTAGGGGCGCCCTCGGCGGTCGCGGCGCGTCGAGCACCGTTGACGGGGCGGTTAACCCCGCGTTTCGCGCTCGCCGGTTCGCCATGAGCGCGCTTCTGGAACGGCCCGCGGACCTCGCCGGGCCGGGGATCGGTACCTACGACGAGGTGGAACGGGCCCTGCCCGAGGGGTACGCGTCGGTTCTCGACGTGCGCGAGACCCAGCGGGCGATCTTCACCGTCAAGCGCTACGTCGAGGAGAACCTCTGCCGCGAGCTCAACCTCCTGCCGGTCGTCGTGCCCCTGCTCGTCGAGGCCGAGAGCGGCCTCAACGACATGCTCGACCGGGACAGCTCCCGGACCCCCGTCCAGTTCCACATCTCGAACGACCACGAGTCGCACCCCGTGAACGCCCAGATCCTGCAGGCGGCGACCAAGTGGAAGCGCACCGCGCTCGCCGAGTTCGGGATGGGGCCGGGCGAGGGGCTGCTCACCGACATGCGGGCGGTCCGCAAGGACTACTTCCTCGACCACGACCACAGCGCCTACGTCGACCAGTGGGACTGGGAGAGGGCGATCCGGCCCGAGGACCGGACCCTAGGCTACCTCAAGGAGACCGTCCGCGGGATCTGGAAAGTCCTGGTCGGCGCCCAGCGGGCCGTCGAGAAGGAGTTCCCGGCGCTCGCGGACGCGGGCTACCCACCGCTGCCCGAGGAGATCCGGTTCCTCCACGCCGAGGAGCTCCTCGACCGTTACCCGGACCTTTCCCGGAAGCAGCGGGAGACCGAGCTTCTGAAGCACGATCCGGCCGTCTTTCTCATCGGGATCGGCTATCCGCTCCGCAACGGGCTCCCGCACGAGCTGAGGGCCGCCGACTACGACGACTGGGTGACCGAGACCCGGACCGAGGACGGGCGCCCCGCGCACGGGCTGAACGGGGACATCCTCGTCTGGAACCCTGTGACCCGGCGCCGCCACGAGCTCATGTCGGGGGGCATCCGGGTGAACGGGGAGTCGCTCCGCCAGCAGCTTGCGATCGCCGGTCAGCTCGACCTGCTCCGCCACAGCTACCACCGGCAGATCGTCGAGAACGAGCTCCCCCTCAGCATCGGTGGGGGGATCGGTCAGTCGCGGACCCAGATGCTCCTATTGCGCAAGGCGCACATCGGCGAGGTGAGCGTCGCCGTCTGGCCGCCGGTCCTTCGGAAGATCTCCGCGGCGAAGAACATCCACGTGCTGGGCTAGCGGGACCAGCCCGCCTAGCCGCCCGCACGCGGGGCGACCGGTGGCAGCCTCGAGGGTCCCCGTCGGGTCTCCCCCGCGGCCGCGATGGGGGGGTGGTGCCGCGGGTGGCCGTCGGTCGGGGGGGCGCGGGCGAGCGAGCTACGGACCAGCTCGAGGAACCGGTCGGGGACGAGAGGGAGGCGCACCACGTGGACCCTCGGACCGGACCTCAACGTCGGGTCACGCGACCCGACGACCAGGAGGTCGAGCCCCTCCCCTTCGCCCCGCATCCACCGGTGGGCCGTTTCGCAGTGGAACCCGTTCGAAGCGCTGACCACGAGCCGGGCCGGCGCGTCCGTGCGGCGAAGCCGCTGGGTGAGGGGCCGCCCGGGGGTGGCAACGGTGGTCACCCGGTGCCCGTCACTCTCGAGAAGGTCGGCAATGCAGTGGGCAAGGCTCGGCGTCTCCGCGACGACTACGACCCACGGAGGAGTCGGCATCCTTGGTTCCATGTCCGCGGGGGGGTCTTTGAGGCGAACGTAAAGTCCGGTTCACCCATACCGGGGTCGCGGACCCCCCTGCGGCGTCCCGAAACGAGGCGACGATGACCCCGAATCCGAAGCCGCCGGACCTCCTCCGGGAGGTCGCCGAACGCTCGCCGATCGGCATGGCGGTCGTACGCGCCGACGGGACCCTCTCCTGGTCGA
The DNA here is from genome assembly GCA_037916495.1 of Thermoplasmata archaeon. Classification (GTDB taxonomy): domain Archaea; phylum Thermoplasmatota; class Thermoplasmata; order Lutacidiplasmatales; family UBA184; genus Lutacidiplasma. The sequence continues at coordinate 4,683 of JBAIXP010000075.1, forward strand.
ACGCCGCCTTCGCGCGGATGGGCGCCGCCGGTTCCTCCGCCGAGGGGAACGGGAGCGCCGCGGGAGGCGGGGACGGCCTTCGGGGGGCGGTGCGCCGCTGTCTCGAGAACGGGCGGACCGAGTCGGTCCACGACGTCCGCCTGGACGGCGGGGGCCCCGTCCGGTACGTCGACCTGGAAGCGGTCCCGCTCCCGGAGCGTGGGGGGCGTCCGACCGGGGCCGCCGTCTTCGTCCGGGACGTCACGGCGACGTTCGAGGAGCGGGAGCGCGCCCGCCTGTTCTACACGGCGTTCCTCACCTCGACCAACGCGATCGAGGCGACCGACCCGAAGGGGGTCCTGGTCGACGTGAACCCGGCGTTCGAGAAGATCTACGGCTTCCGCCGCGACGAGGTCCTCGGCCACCGACCGAACGTCGTCCGCAGCTCGTTCACGCCGCCCGAGGTCTACCAGGACCTCTGGTCGACGATCTCCGACCCGAAACGCGGCTCCTGGTCGGGGGAGATCCTGAACCGCGACAAGGAGGGCCGCGAGCGGCCGGTCTTCCTCACGATCACGGCCGTCCGCAACCCCGCCGGGGCGATTACGAACTACCTCGGGGTCGCGGTCGACCTGTCCGAGCGCCGCGCCTGGGAGCACCAGGCGGCGCACGCCGACAAGCTCGCCTCGCTCGGGCAGCTCGCAGCCGGCGTCGCCCACGAGATCAACACGCCGCTCGCGAACGTGATGCTCGTCGCGGAGAGCATCCGCCGGCGCACCTCCGACGACTGGGTGCGCTCCCGGATCACGACCGTCACCCAGCAGGTCGAGGTCGCCGCCCGCATCGTCCGCGGCCTCCTCGACTTCGCGCGCCGGACCGAGCCCGAGGTGACGCCGCTCGACCTCCGCCAGGTCGCCCGGGACGCCCTCGACTTCGTCCGGGGCAACCAGTCGGAGGCGATCGACCTCGCCCTCGAGCTGCCGCCCACCGAGGTGACGGTCCTCGGCGACCGGGGCCAGCTGCTCCAGGTCTTGACGAACCTCCTTTTGAACGCCTTCGACGCGCTCGAAGGGAAGGGTACGGTGCGCCTTGCCCTCTCGGCGGCGGGCGGGCACGCCGTCATCGAGGTCGCCGACACGGGCCCCGGCATCTCCCCAAAGGCGATGCCGCACATCTTCGAGCCGTTCTTCACGACGAAGGGGGAGGGGAAGGGGACCGGCCTCGGCCTCGCCATCTGCCACGGGATCATCCAGGCCCACCACGGCGCCATCTCGGCCGCGAACCGTCCGCAGGGCGGCGCGGTGTTCCGGGTCACGCTGCCGCTCGCGACGAACTGACGGGGCGTCGGCTTACGGATCGCCCTACGGGGGAACGAGGAGGGGCGGCGGGGGCCGGGCGGTCGAGGTCGGCGCGCGGGCGGCGGCGCGCTCGATCTCCTCGCGGGTCCGGCCGGAGATCGCCGAGCGGTCGTCGTCGGGGAACGAACCCCCGACGACCGCGTGCCGGTCGCGCAGCTTCACCAGCACCCACGTCTCCGCGTGGTCGCGCCGCGGGGTCCACCGGACGAGGTCCCAGAGCCCGCGGAGCCTCTCCCCGGTGAAGTGGAGCTTGAGCGCACCGCGCTCGAGCCACCGGTCGAGCGGGACGCCGGCGGGGGGGTACGGCTCGTACGTCCCCAGGTCCCAGACCATGACCACGCCTTCCCCCGCGGTCCCGCTCGGGAGGACCCCCTCGAACCGCCCGAACTCAAGGTCCCGGTCGTCGGTCCGCAGGGCGAAGGAGCGGCGCTGCGGGTCGGGGACCGGGGCCTTCGGGAGCATCCAGCCGAGGAGCCTTCCCTCGAGCTCGAGGTGAAGGTCGAAGTGGGGTCGGTCGGTCCAGTGGCGCTGGACGAAGAACGAAAGGGGGGTGGTCGGCCGGACCGTACCGGCACGGGTGGGACCCCGCGACATGCCGGTCCATCGGCAGGTCGGACGTTAGCGGCCCGTCGAGCCGGCTTGACCGAGACTTGACCTTCTCCCTAGCGTCAACCCCCTCGGACACTCCGGGACGAGCGCGGGAGTCTCTCCCGCCGAACCTCCGGTCCTTCGTTGCCCCCGAGGGTCGGGAGCGCCCCGGAGTGCCCCTAATTTGGTGCCGAGCGCGAAGGACGAGGGTGGTCGGACGTGCAGGGAGTTCGTCCGACGTTCCCGAGGGACGGGTACGGGCCGGGTCGCGAAGCCGCCCTGCTCCGGGAGGGCGTGGGAAAGCCTCTTGGCCCCCCGGATTCTCGTCGGCACGTGCGGCTCTTGGTCGTGGACGACGACGCGGTCTTCCGAGAGGAGCTCGGCGACCTCCTCCAGGAGGACGGGCACCAGGTCGTCGACGCCCCGACGGTGCCGAAAGCGCTCGAGGTCCTCGAGCGCGACGCCTTCGACGTGATCTTCACCGACCTCAAGATGCCCCGGCACAGCGGGCTTGAGCTCCTCAAGGAGGTCCGCCGACGCTGGCCGCGCACGCTCGTGGTGGTCGTGACCGGGTTCGCGACCGTCGAGACGGCGATCGAGGCGATGAAGCTCGGCGCGTTCGACTACGTGCGCAAGCCGTTCCGCCTGGAGCAGCTGCACGCGACGCTCGAGCTCGCGCGCCAGGAGCACGAGTTCGCGGGCGCCTCGGACAGCTCGCGCGACATCGAGGAGAGCGTCCGCGAGCTCGCCGACGGCGGACATCGACAGGTCCTGTTCGTCGGGGAGCGACCTCCCGAGGGCCTGGCGAACGTCGAGTTCGAAGCGCTCGACCCGGCCGATCCATCGAAGCTCGTCTACCGGACCGCGTCGTTCGTCGCCCAGCACCCGGGCGGAGCGGTGGTGATCGCGGGCGCGGAGCGGTTCCTGCCCGGCCACCAGCTCGAGGACATCGTCGCGATCCTCGACCGGACCCGGGAGGAGCTCTCGGGGCACGGCCCGCTCCGCGTGAGCTTCGACCCGAGGAAGGTGAGCTCGGCCGAGGCGATGGCCCTAGCCGGGGCGGTCACGGCGCGCGAGACGCACGAGACGCTCGAGGCCCTCGCGAACCCCATCCGCCGCCGCATCATCCGGCGGCTCGCCGACGGGCCGGCGGCGTTCAGCGAGGCGATGAAGGCGGCCTCGCTCGACGACTCGCCGAAGATGTCGTTCCACATGCGCAAGCTCGTGGACGGGGGCCTCGCCGTCCACGAGAACGGGGTCTACCGGCTCACGGAGCGCGGGAAGGCCGCGGGGGCGATCGTCCAGGAGATCACGTTCCTTCCCCCGGCCGAGCACGGCGCGAACCTCGCGTTCCCGGCGCGCAAGCGGCCCCGCAAGAAGGCCGGCTGAACGGCCCCGGCCGTCGCTCCGCCCGTCCCGTCTACACGTCGGCGTACGGGTCCGGCGCAGCGCGGGCGGCACCGCCCCGTCCCGGCGCCGGGTGCAGTGCGCCCCGGGCCCGGACCGGCACCCCGGAGAGAACGGCGACCAGGTCCCCGCGGGTCACGATCCCGACCAGCCGGTCGTCCGCGTCCACGACGGGGAGGCGGTTCGTCCCGCTCACCCGGAGAAGCCGCGCGGCCTCCTGCACGGTCGCCGTGCGCTCGACGGTCACCGCCGGCTGGGTCATCAGCTCGCGGACGCGGGCCCGGCGGAGACGGTTGCGGCAGACCTCGAGGAGGCTCTCCCCCTTCGAGGGGGCCGACTCGAGGAGGAGGTCGAGGAGACCGCGCGGGCTGTCGACCCCGGCAGCCAGGTGGAGGTCCCGGACGAGGTCGGTCTCGGTGAGGACGCCGAGGACGTGCCCGTCGCGGCCCACGACCGGTACGCCCGAGATGTGATGCTCCCGCAGGAGCCGGGCCGCGTCCTCGACGCGCGCGTCCGGCACGGTCGTCACTACCTCGGCGGTCATGATCTCGTGGACAGGGGTCCTCTCGTCCATCGGTCCGTTCCTCCGAGGTACCCGGGGGCCGGGAAGGAGATAGCCGCGAGGTAAAGCCGGGCGAACGGGCTTCCTTCTCGTCAGACGACCCCGTCGAGCGCCCCGTCCGGTGCGAGGCCGATCCGCCGGAACCGCGGGTCGCGGGGAAGGCCGGGCATCGTCGCGATGGTCCCGAGGAGCCCGACGACGTAGCCCGCCCCGGCCGCCGGCACGAACTCGCGGACCGCGAGCCGGAACCCTCGGGGCCGGCCGAGCTTCTTCGGGTCGTCGCTCAGCGAGAGCGGCGTCTTCGCCAGGCAGACCGGCACCGTCGCCGTCTCCTCCCACTCGGGCCGGGCGAGCTGGGCCGCGGCCAGCTCGGAGAGGTCGGCGCCGTCTCCGCCGTAGACGATCCGGGCGATCTTGTCGATCTTCGCGGGGAGGGGTTCCGTGGGTCCGTAGATCGGCCGCGCGGGCGACCCCCGGGCCGCGGCGTCGACGACCGCTCCGGCGAGGCCCTCCGCGCCTTCTCCGCCCCGGACGAACGGGTCGGACTCCTCCGACCGGACCGAGAGCCCCGCGAGGTGGTCGCGCACCGCGCGGAGCTCCTCGGGCCGGTCGTCGGGGAACCGGTTCACCGCGACGACCGGCTCGAGGCCGAACGTCCGCAGGTTTTGCACGTGCTGCTCGAGGTTCTCGAGGCCCCGGGCAAGGGCCCCTGGACCGGTTGCCGCCGGGTCGTGCGCGCGCAGGACCGGGACGCTCACGACGAGGACGGCCGCGCTCGGGAAGACGTCGCCCGTCGGGGCGAACAGGTCGACGAACTTCTCCGCGCCGAGGTCCGTCCCGAAGCCCGCTTCGACCAGGACGAGGTCGGAGACGGCGCGGGCGACCCGTAGTGCGTTCAGGGTCGTCGTGCCGTAGGAGAGGTTCCCGAACGGTCCCCCGTGGACGAGGACGGGGCCGCCCTCGGGCGTCTGCAATAGGTTCGGTAGGAGGGCGTGCCGCAGGAGGGCGGCCATCGCGCCGCCGACCCCGAGCTCGCCGGCGCGCACGGCGCGGCCGTCCCGGGTCCGACCGACGAGGATCCGGTCGAGGCGGCTCTTCAGGTCGGCCGGTCCTTCGACGAGACCGAGGATCGCCGTCACCTCGGACGCCGGGGCGATGACGAACGAGGAGGTTCGGACGGGGCCGTTGCCCGTCCCGCGTCCGATCTCGACCTCCCGGAGCGCCCGGTCCTCGAGGTCGAGCGTACGGGGCCAGCGGACCGCTCCGGGGTCGAGCCCGAGGTCGTTGCCGAAGTGCAGGTGGTTGTCGATCGCCGAGGCGAGGAGGTTGTGCGCGTTCGCGACGGCATCGAGGTCCCCGGTGAGGCCGAGGTTCACCTCCCCGAGCGGCTCGACGGTCGCCCTTCCCCCGCCTGCCCCGCCACCCTTGATGCCGAAGACCGGACCGAGCGACGGCTGGCGGAGGCAGGAGATCGCGCTCCGGCCGAGCCGGTGGAGCGCCTCGCCGAGGCCGAGCATGGTGACGGTCTTCCCGACGCCGTGCGCGGTCGGGGTCATCCCCGTGACGAGGACGATCTTCCCGGGGGCGCGGCGCGTCGGGACGGGCACCTGGGCGGGGTCGACCTTCGCGATCCAGTGGCCGTACGGGGCCCACGCCTCGGACGGGATCCCGAGCTCCTCGGCCACCGACGCGATCGGCTTCATCCGCGCTCGGGCTCCCGGGACGCTCCCGTGCTTAACAGCCCGGCGTCCGCGTCACGACGGGGGCGA
>JBAIXP010000076.1:0-10761 GCA_037916495.1 Thermoplasmata archaeon
GTACCTTAGCCACGCCTAGGCCGCTCGTTTCGCGGAGGCTCGGGGCGGTGGCACGAGGGGGAGGCGATACGCTGTGAGCAGCGCCTGGAAGCGAGGGTGGTTCCTTAGCACATCATAGTACGGAAACAGGTAGGTGAACCAGAGGGATCGCTCTCCTTCACGGAAGTCGCGTTCGAGCAATTCGAGCGCTTCGGTCGTCTGTCCAAGGCTTGCATGCAACGCCGCCAGATTCCCGAGCGGGACATACGACGACTCTGAAGACTTCTCCCAAAGCTCCAAGATTCGACGCGCCTCCGCGGCCCTGCCGACCCGAGGAAAGACCGTTGCTCGGAGGACCTCCAGCTGGCCCGGAACACCGGTACCGAGCTCAGCCGCGCGCAACGCCTCGTCGGCCCGACCCAGGTCGGCGTATGCGAGCGCGAGAAAGACGTAAGGCACCTTTGAGTCGGGGAAGCGGCCCATGCTCTTCTTCGCCCGACGGACACAGCCTTCCAAATCTCCACTAAGGTAGTCTATCATCTCGGTCCACACCCACGAGGTCTCGAAATCCGGATCGAGGTCCAGGCAACGATCTAGTTGCTCTTGTGCCTCTGCGTATCGCTGAAGGTGCGCCAGGAGGAAGCCGTACCAAGACCGGGCGGCGGAACTGCTCGGATTCAAGGTGATGGCCGTAACGAATTCCTCTTCCGAACGGCCCCAGTCCAGGTCTGCCTGAAGAGCTAGATTCCCCTGGGTTACGTGAGCCTCCGCAAGACCCGGGTCGATGGCTAGGGCCCGCGCGGCCAGCTCGCGCGCCCGAGGGAGCGTTTCCGATGCAGGTAGGATTTCTCCCGCGGCCGCGATAAGGACATTCGCCAGCCCCGCAAGGGCCAGGGCAAAGTTCGGATCTTCCTCTAGGGCCGCCTCGAAGTGTCGGATGCTTTCTGAGTACCGTTCCGGTCCGAGTCGACCAAAGGCAACCCTGCCCCGCAGGTACGAGTCGTATGCGACGGCGCTGGACGCGGTACCTCGTCGGAGTGCCTCCCGGTCTTCTTTGAGCAGTTCAAGCTTGAGAGCTCCGGCGGTCTGCTCCGCGATCTCAGCCTGCACCAAGAAGACTTCGTCGAGGGTCCGGTCGAACGTCTTGGACCAGCGGTGTTCTTCGTTTCCCGTATCGATCAGCTGAAGGGTGATGCGGAGCTGATTCCCCGCCTTCCGGACGCTACCCTCCAGGACGGAACTCACTCGCAGCTCAGTCCCTATCTCGGCGATCGACTTGGACGTGGCCTTGTATCGGGCGACGGAGGTGCGTGCAATCACTCTCAGGTCCTTGATCTGGGATAGAGTCGCGATCAGTTCTTCGGTCAGGCCGTCAGCGAAATACTCGTCCCTGGGTTCGGGACTAATGTTCGCGAGTGGCAGCACGGCGAGGCGAGGAAGATCCCGTTCCTGGATACTTCCGACGGCCTCGGCCCAGCCTGGTTGGACGCGGTAGACCACGACCGGTGCGCGGACCCCCTTCAAGTTCTTTGGCCCCACCGTCTCTAGGCGAAACGGGACCTTGTTGTGGACCTGCTCGAACACGGCTTGAGTGAGGCAGATGCCGCCCGGCTCGGCGAGGGACTCAATACGGGACGCGATGTTTACCGCGTCTCCGAAGATGTCACCATCTCGTCGTTCGACATCGCCAAGGTGGATACCGAACCTTACAAGCAACGGCTCGGACGAGGCGGTGGAGTTTCTCTCCAGCAGAGCTCGCTGGGCCTCAACGGCACATTCGACAGCTCTCAGCGCACTCTCGAATTCCACGAGAAACCCGTCGCCCGTAGACTTGACCTCGCGGCCGCCGTGAATACCGAACAGCGGTCGCAGAATCCGTTCCTGTTCCGCCTGCCGTGCTAGGGCGGACTTCTCGTCTCGCTGCGCCGCCCGTGTCGAGCCGACAAGATCGGTGAACATGATGGCGGCCAGCCGGCGGGTCTCGGGCATCAGGACCAAGCGAGCTCCAGCGGGATTTGGCCCCTTCGGCGGAGGCACTAGACCCAGCACGGGCAGGTTGTTCCTTCAGGGGTCCGCCTCTCGCCGGCCCGACGTCATCACACGCTCAGGGATTAGCACGGCCGGGGCGTCCGACGTTTAGAGCTAATCCACGAAGGGAGGGCGCCGGCCAGTGGCCACCGCTCGGGAACCGACTGGGCGAGGGCCTTTGCGTATGATCCGTGTCCCACGACAGCCAATTCCAACTAGAGGGTAGCCACTCAAGCGACCTGAACCAGCCTTGTCCGCCGACACCTCGAACAGAGCCGGAGCGTCGCCCGTCGCGAGTCGCAACGCGCGCGTACGAGAACTAGGACCTGGTAACCAAGACTTTTGGTAACCAGAATTCCAGAGTGCACATCCCGGCCCCTCGGCCCTTCGAGGGTTGTCCTTGCCCAAAGACTCGCGATTTGAACCCTTCAGGGGGCTTATTCCGACCAGTCCACTTCACTTACCGCGTGCCGCCGCGGCGACCGGCGCGACCTTCGCCAAGGTGAAGTGGCACGCCGGCTAGATTGGCACCAAGGAGGCCGACGCGATGCTCCCCGGAACGCTCGAGCGGCCCACGTCGGTGTTCCTCAGCGGGGGACCGTCCCCGCTGCTCAACTGGGTCGCCTACGGCTTCGCGGCGGCGAACCGCGGCGACTACTACTGGACGGACGTGCGCTCCGCGGGGGAAGACCCCGACCCCCGCGGCCCGATCGCCTCCCGCCTCGCGGGGTCGGAGCGGTTCGGAGCCGTCCCCCCGGAACGGCTCGCCCCGCAGCGGATGCCCGAGGGGACCGCGACCGCCGTTCGGACGACGACGAGCCCGGACCGGCTCCACGAATCGCTCGACTTCTTCCGGCTTCCCGAGTACAGCAAGTCGCTGATCCTGAACCGTCCGAAAGGGAGCGCCGCGTTCCTTCTCGTCTACTCGAACGTCCAGCGCGTTGCGTCGTACTACCCGCCGACGGCGTTGGGGCCGCTCGCGGAAGCGGTCGTACGCGCGGGGGTGTCGGTCATCGTGACCCACGCCGACGAGGTCCCCGACGGACGGAGAGTGTTCCGGAACTCCTGGCAGGTCCACGTCGCCGACCGCACCCCTTGGGCGAACGCCGAGCTTGAGGTCGAGTTCGGGGACCTTCCGGGGGGCCTGATCCAGGGAGCGAAGCGGCCCCTTCGGGAGATCCCGCAGCTGCGGCCGTTGGTCGACCTGCTCGGCTAGCCGCCCCTCGGGGACGACCGAGGGCGCGGTCCCGGGGGAGCGAGGGCATTCCTTTTCTCGGACGTTTCGCCTCCCCCCGAGGTCCACGGCGAGGGAGGAGGACCCGGCGTGAGCTTCTCGGAGCGTCCGGTGCTCGTCTTCTGGGAGACGACCCGGGCCTGCCCGCTCGCCTGCGCCCACTGCCGAGCGTCGGCGATCCTCGCGCGTTCTCCCGAAGAGCTCTCGACGGACGAGGGACGGGCGCTCCTCCGATCCGTTACGCGCTTCGGTCGCCCGTTCCCCACCGTCGTCCTTACCGGAGGGGACCCGCTCGTACGAGCCGATCTCTTCGACCTCGTCGCCGAGGCCCGCGACCTTGGCCTCCACGTCGCGGTGTCGCCGGCCGTCTCCGACCGGTTGACCCCGGGGGTGCTCGGCCGCCTGCACGAGCTCGGCGTGGCGGCCGTCTCGCTCAGCCTCGATGCGGCGACCGCCCCCGCCCACGACCTCTTCCGCGGCGCGCCCGGCACGTTCGAGCGGACCCGGGCGGTCGCCCGCACCGCCCTGGCAGAGGGCCTTCGGGTTCAGGTCAACACCACCGTCACGCGGGCGAACGTCCGCGACCTCCCGCGCCTCCTCCGCACGATCTACGAGGACGGCGTGCGGGCTTGGGAGGTCTTCTTCCTCATCGGGACCGGGCGGGGCCGCAACGTCGCGGCGACGACCCCCGAGGAAACGGAGGCGGTGGGACACTTCCTCTACGACGCCTCGCGCTACGGGGTCCTGATCCGGCCCGTGGAGGCGCCGTTCCTGAGGCGGATCGTCCGCGAGCGCACGGAGGGCGGCGCGCCACCGGAAGGGGGACTCTACCGTGAACTACGGGGCGAGCTCGAGCAGCTCTTCGGACCGCCGACGCACCCGAGCTCGCTCGCGCCTCAGGGAACGCTCGACGGCGACGGGATCGTCTTCGTTGGCCAGGACGGCGCGGTCTACCCCGGTGGGTTCCTCCCCTTGCGGATCGGGTCCGTCCGCGAGGACGACCTCGTCAACCTCTACCGGACGACGCCCCTCTTGGGGAAGATCCGTGCTCGAGAGTTCCGGGGAGCGTGCGGCCGCTGCCCCTACCGCACGGTGTGCGGCGGCAGCCGCGCCCGTGCCTTCGCCGAGACGACCGACCCGCTCGGGACCGATCCCGCCTGCTGGCTCGCCCGCGAGCCGGTCGCGGCGTCGAGCTAGATCGGCGCGATGACGGACCTCGTCCAAACCGCGGTCCTCGGCCTCCATCTCTTCGCCGCCGTGCTGTTCGTCGGCGGTTCGTTCTTCATCTGGCTCATCGTCGAGCCGGTCTCCCACCGGCTCGGGCTCGAGGAAGCGGCGCGCACCCGCATGATCGCCCAGTTCGCGCGTCGGTTCGGTTCGTGGAGCACGCCGCTGCTGGTGGTGCTGGTCCTGACGGGACTCTACAACGCGAGCTGGTACCTCCCGTCGGGTGGGGCGCTCTATTCGACCGTCGGCGGGCGGGTGCTGCTCGCCAAGGTCGTCGTGGTCGGGGTGCTGATCGTTCTGATCTACGTGCACGGACTCTACTACGGCCGGAAGATCAGCGGGCTCGCGCGCGCCGGCGACGTGGACGGACTGCGGAGGGTCCGTCGGGTGAGCCGGCTCATCTCCTACACGAACCTCGGCCTGATGGTGGGGGTCCTCGCCCTCGCGGCCCTTCTGCAGACCGTACCATGACCGAAGCCGAGCCGACGCGCCGAGGGCGCCGCCCCTTTCGGGGCCTGCTTGACCGAGCCACGGGAACGGGAGGTTCGAACTGACCGCCTCGGACCGGGGCGTTCTCCTGATGGCCCTCGGCGGCCCGTCGTCGCTCGCCGAGGTCGAGACCTACCTGCGTGACCTGCGAGGGGGCCGGGAGACCCCGCCCGAGCTCGTGGAAGAGTTCCGCGAGCGCTACCGACGCATCGGAGGCGGGAGCCCTCTCCTCGAGATCAGCCGCGCCCAGGCCCGAGCGCTCGAGCGACACCTCGCGGCGGGCGGCGTCGTGGCCCGGTGCACGGTCGGCATGCGGCACTCCTCCCCGAGGATCGACGACGCCGTCCGGGAGCTGGTCGACGCGGGCGTCCGCGACCTCGCGGGGATCTGCCTCACACCGTACTTCTCGAGCTGGAGCGTCGGCGGCTACCTCACCACGCTGCGCCGGGCGGTCGACACGGCCGGTCGAGGAGCTCGACTCGTGACCGTCGAGAGCTGGAACCGCGAGCCGGGGCTGGTGCGGGCGTTCGCCGCTCGACTCCGGGAGGGGCGGGCCGAGCTCGCGAAGAAAGGGGTCGACGACCCGATCGTGCTCTTCACGGCGCACAGCCTGCCCGGGATCAACGAACCGGATCGCGACCCCTACGTGCTTCAGCTGGCGGAAACACGGGAGCTCATCGAGCGGGCCGCGGGGCCGGTACGAAGCCGCCTCGCCTACCAGAGCGTGGGTCGCCGCGCAGGCCCCTGGCTCGGACCTCCGGCCGAGGTGGCGCTTGACGAGATCGCCGCGGCGCACGAGCGGGGCGTTCTCGTCGTCCCGTACGGGTTCGTGTCCGACAACCTCGAGATCCTCTACGACGTCGATATCGAGTTCAGAGAGCGGGCCGAGCGGCAGGGCCTTGCGTTCGCACGGGCCCGCTCCCCGAACGACGACGACGACCTTGCCGACGCGCTTGCGCACGCGGCTCGGACCGCCTGGGAATCCTCCGGGACGCCTCACGCGCCCGGCTAGCCCCGGCGGGACCCTCGGTCGGTTCGCCCGCGGCTCACCCCCCCCAGCGGGGGAGGCTCACCACCACCGGCGCGGGAACAGATGGCGCCGGCCGAAGAACCCCGAGGCCAGCCCCTCGAAGGGCAGGATGACCCCGGCAAGTACGGCCAGTACCGCTCCGACCACGCCGAGCAGGGACGCCGCCGCGAACAGGTAGGCGAGCACCCCCCAGACGATCAGGAGGATCCCGTTGAACAGCCGCCGCCCCGGCCACCAGAGGAGCCGCGGCCGGCAGGTGAACACGATCAGGAAACCGAGGACCGCGGCGACCAGCAGACCGAGGAGAGGTCCCGCCAGGAGCCCGAACGAGCGCGTCCCGACCTCGCGCACCGCCGCGAGGACGAACGCCACAAGCCCTCCGACGAGAACGAGGATCCCGCCGAGAAAGCCGAGCAGGGAGCTGATCCCACGACGGAACATGGACGGACGCCTCGCCTCCGACGAGGGCCGTTCTCGATTTATCCACTGAGCCGGCGCGGTCGCGAACGGACCCGGTTCTACGGCGAGAATCCCGCCCTCACCGACATCAGTTCGAACCGGAATTCGACGCTGCACCTTCGCATAAGTAGGACCTCACGGGGTCGCCGCGCACCTCGGGGCCATGGATCCCTGAGGAGGTGCGCGGTCGGTGCGGGAGCAGGTCCAGGGCAGTCGAAGAGTCGGCGAGCGTTCGGGTCCGTGGAAGCGGTTCCGAAAGCGTCGGGCCCCGGGGCCGAGAGCGCCCGCCGGGGCACCCTCCGGAACTCGGTCCCCCTAGGGGCGCAGGCGCACGGGGGAGGAGAGAGGACCGGTGCCGACCCGAAGCCTCCTCCACGAGCAATTCGAGGCGACCGCGGATGCCTTCCCCGACGCCGTCGCCCTGTCGTTCTCCGACCGCGAGGTCACCTACCGGGACCTCGAGCGTTGGTCGAACCGCCTTGCGCGGTTCCTGCGCACCCGCGGGGTAGGTCGCGGCGCGACGGTGGGCATCCTGTTCCGCAAGTCCCCGGAGGCCTACGCGTCGATCCTCGCGGTGCTGAAGAGCGGAGCCGCCTACGTGCCGCTCGACCCCGGCTACCCGCTCGAACGGAACCTGTTCCTCCTGTCGAACTCGCGCGCGTCCGCATTGCTCACCTCGTCCGAGTTCGTTCGCAACCTCCGTTCGTTCGGCGGGTCGATCCTGAACCTCGACCGGCTCGAGACGGAGATCTCCGCACGGTCGGCCGAGCGGCTCGACCGCGGCGAGACGGGCACGGCTGAGGACGACCTCGCCTACCTCATCTACACCTCGGGAACGACGGGTCGGCCCAAGGGGGTCCAGGTCGAGCACCGGAACGCGGTGGCGCTCGTGACGAGCGAGCGGCGCGTCTTCGGGGTCCGACCCGTCGACCGGGTCGCCCAGACGGCTCCCCTCGCCTTCGACCTCTCGGTGGAGGAGGTCTGGCTTGCGTTCGCGGCCGGGGCGGCGCTCGTGCCCGTTCCGGACGAGGTGGGCCGGGGCGGGCCCGAGCTCGCCCGCTGGCTCACCGACCGACGCGTGAGCGTGCTGTCCTGCGTGCCGACGTTACTGTCGATGGTCGGCGAGGGCGTCCCGTCCCTTAGGCTCGTCATCCTCGGCGGGGAGGTCTGCCCCACCGAGCTCGTGGACCGGTGGTACCGACCCGGTCGCCGCCTCGTCAACACCTACGGTCCGACGGAGACGACCGTGACGGCGACGTACGCGGACCTCGATCCCCGCGTACCCGTCCGGCTCGGCCGGCCGCTTCCCGGCTGGGAGGTGCGCGTGCTCGACGAGGAGAAACGACCGGTCGCCCCGGGGGAGCCAGGGGAGATCTACATCGCCGGCTCGGGCGTCGCCCGAGGTTACGTCGACCTTCCCGAGGAGACGGCCCACCGCTTTGTCGAACTGGCCGTAGACGGCCCGGGTTCGGGCACGGTCCGGGCGTACCGCACGGGGGACCTCGGCCGGTTCGCCGAGAACGGGGAGCTCGAGTTCCTCGGCCGGTCGGACGGGCAGGTCAAGATCCGCGGCTTCCGGGTCGAGCTCGCCGAGATCGAGTCGGTCCTGATGCGCCAGGAGAACGTCCTCGCGGCCGCGTGCGCCGTCCGCAGCGAGGTCCCCGGCCTCCCGCTGCTCGTCGGCTACGTCGTGCCACGGGACGGCCTCGGTCTCGACCTTCCGAAGATCCGGGGCGCGCTGCGGACGGCCCTGCCGAAGTACATGGTACCGCACGTCCTCGAGCCGGTCCGCTCGCTCCCGCGCCTGCCGTCCGGGAAGCTCGACCGCGGTGCCCTCCCGGCCCCCTCGCCACGGGCCTCGGGGGGACGGTTGCCGAGGGACGCGCTCGAACGACGGATCGCGGACGTGTGGAACGGGCTCTTCCGGCCCCTCACGGTTTCGATCGACGACGACTTCTTCCTCGACCTCGGAGGCCATTCGCTGCTCGCCGCCCGGATGATCTCCGAGCTCCGCAAGGACCCTGAGTTCGCCCGCCTCTCGCTCGCCGACGTCTACGACCACCCGACCGTCGCCTCGCTCGCCCGGGCGGCGGAGCGATCGGCTCGGACCGACCCGCCCTCGTCCCGGCCGCCGCCGGACGCTGCCGTCCCGGGGCGCGCGACACCCCCGCGGGCGCGCTCCCCGGCGCGGGCCGCGGCCGTCCAGGCCCTGGGCCTCTACGTCGCCTACGGGCTCCGCGCGGTCGAGTGGGTGACCCCGTTCCTCGTCTTCTTCCTCCTCTGGCTGGGCGGCCAGCCGCTCCTCATCGCCACGCTCTGGGCGGTGGTGAGCGCGGTCGTTGTCTTCCCCGTGCTCCTCGCGGTGAGCCTCGCCCTGAAGTGGCTCGTCCTCGGCCGGATCCGGCCGGGACGCTACCCGCTCTGGGGGTCGTTCTACCTTAGGTGGTGGTTCGTGACCACCGTCGCGGGGGCGATCCCGCTCGACTACCTCGCCGGGACCCCCCTCCTGCCCGCCGTGCTCCGTCTCTACGGGGCGAAGGTCGGGCGGGACGTCCACCTCGAGACGGACGGCATCGCGGCGTACGACCTCGTCTCGATCGGCGACCGGGCGTGCGTGGACGAGGACGCCTCGCTCCTCGGCTACACCGTCGAAGGGGGCGAGCTCGTCCTCGCACCGGTGCGCGTCGGCCGCGACTGCTTCGTGGGCACCCGCGCGGTCCTTCGCGAAGGGACCGAGATGCAGGACGGCTCCCGGCTCGAGGACCTCTCCCTCCTTCCTCCGGGGACCGTCGTCCCGGCCGGGGAGACCTGGGCCGGCTCGCCCGCGCGGAACGTTCCCCGGACCAGCGGGTCCACCCCGCCGCGCTCGGTCCCTTTGAGCCGCCGGCGCCGGGCGGCGGCCCCCCTCGCCTACGCCGCGATGATCCTGACGATCCCGGTCCTGCTGTTCGTCGCGATCCTGCCGGGCCTGTTCCTTCTCCTCCGGCTCGAGGCCGTCTACCCGCCGCTCGTCTACGCCCTGGCGCTGCCGGTGGTCGGCGCGTCGTTCGTCGTGCTGGTGATGGGCGAGCTCGTCCTGGTCAAATGGGCCCTCCTCGGGCGCTTGAGGCCCGGCGCCTACCGCGTGCACGGCGGCGTCTACATGCGCAACTGGATGGTCGACCAGCTCCACGCCCTGAGCCTCGATCTGGTCGCGCCCATCCACGCCACCGTCTACGTCGCCCCGTGGTACCGGGCGCTCGGTGCGCGGGTCGGGAGATCGGTCGAGCTCTCCACCGCCACGTCCACCACACCCGACCTTCTCGAGCTGGCCGACGGGGCCACCGTCGCGGACGAGGCCTCGCTCGGGTCGCCGCACGTCGAGCGGGGCTGGATGATCGTCGCCCCGACCCGCCTCGGCCGCAAGGCGTTCGTCGGCAACAGCGCGGTGATCCCGTCCGGTACCGATCTCGGGGACGGCACGCTCTGCGGCGTCCTCTCCCGTCCCCCCGAGCCCGGTGCCGGGCCCGTGCCGCCCGGCACGACCTGGTTCGGCTCCCCGCCCATCGAGCTCCCTCGCCGCGAGCCGAGCGCCGCGTACTCGGAGGAGCGGACGTTCGCTCCGTCCCGACGCTTGAAGCTCGCGCGCCATCTCGCCGAGATCTTCCGCGTGACGATCCCGCCCGCGGGGTTCGTGGTCGTCACCGCCGCGGTCCTCGCCGCGACGCTCGCCCTCGTCCCGCGGTTCGGCCTCCTTCCCGCGCTGTTGCTCGTGCCGGTCGTCTACGCCGTGAGCTCGCTCCTCCTCGCGTTCGCGGTCGCGGGGGCGAAGTGGGCGCTCATGGGCCGGTACCGGCCGTTCGAGCGCCCGCTCTGGACCGGGTTCATCTGGCGGCTCGAGTTCGTGAACGCCCTCTACGAGTTCCTCGCCACCCCGCTCGCGCTCGAGCCGCTCCAGGGGACACCGTTCCTCCCGGCGTACCTGAGGCTGCTCGGGGCGAAGATCGGACCCGGCGTCTACCTCAACACGACGGGGTTCCTCGAGTGGGACCTGGTCGAGGTCGGGGCGAACGCCGCGCTCAACGACGACTGCGTGCTGCAGACGCACCTGTTCGAGGACCGGGTGCTCAAGGCCGCGCCCCTGCGGATCGGGCCGGGCTGTTCCGTGGGCGCCTACTCGGTCGTGCTCTACGGCTCGAGGATGGAGCCCTCGTCGCGGCTCGACTCGCTCTCCCTCCTGATGAAGGGCGAGGCCCTCCCCGCCTCGACGGCCTGGTCGGGCATACCGGCCCGGAGGAGCGCGGCGTGAGCGAGCTCGTCTGGGAGCTCCGGCCCG
>JBAIXP010000077.1:0-55410 GCA_037916495.1 Thermoplasmata archaeon
CGCACCCGGGTCCGCGCCTCCGACCGGCGTGACGGGGCCGTGGGGTAGCTTGGACCATCCTTCTTGCTTGGGGTGCAAGAGACTCCGATTCAAATTCGGACGGCCCCATCCCCGGCAACCTTAGGACCCGGGGCCGCTCGCCGGGGCGATGGGCCGACGGTTTCTGAACGAGCGCCGGTCCGATCCCTACTACCGGGCCGCGCAGGCCTACGGGCTCCGCTCGCGGGCCGCCTTCAAGCTCGAGTACCTCGACCGGAGGTTCCACCTCCTCGGGCCGGGCGCCCGCGTGCTCGACCTCGGCGCCGCCCCGGGGGGCTGGGCGCTCTACGCGGCACAGGCGGTCGGGCGGAGCGGGAAGGTCGTCGCGGTCGACCTTCGTCCCCTCGAGCCGATCGAGAACGTACGGCTCGTGCGGGGCCGGGTCGGGGACCCGGGGCTCGTCGGCCGGCTCGGCCCCGACCCGTTCGACCTCGTCCTGTCCGACCTCTCCCCGAGGATCAGCGGGGCGTACGCGACCGACCACGCCCGGTCGGTCGACCTGGTGCGGGCGGCGGGGGACCTCGCGGTCGCGGTGCTCGCCCCCGGCGGAGACTTCGTCGCAAAGGTCTTCGACGGGGAGCTCGTCGAGGAGCTCGTGCAGCAGCTTTCCGAACGGTTTAGCACCGTACGGAGGACGAAGCCGCCCGCCTCGCGCGAGGCGTCGTCCGAGATCTACCTGGTCGCCCGCGGGTTCCTCGGCCGCGCGCCCGGTGTCGTGTAACCGGGGCCGCCGGCTCGCCGGGGTTTCGTAATATACGCTCGCAGATTGGGCCCCGTTCCCGACCCTGAGGCCTGGTTACTCGTGATCCGATTTGGGCCCGCGGGAATCCCCCTTTCCTGCAAGGGACGTACGTTGCGCGACGGCATGGCCGACGTGCACCACTTGGGCCTCACCGCGATGGAGGTCCAGTTCATCAAGGTGAACCCGCTCACGCGGCGGGTCCTCGACGAGGAGGTGGGAAAGCCCCCGCGCGAGCTTGCCCAGATCCTCGCCGTGAACGCGGGCGACCAGCCCGACGTCGGCCCCCCGTCGGCCGAGGCGCTCCTCACCCCGCTCCGCCGGCGCGACTCGATCACCAGCCTCACCTGGAGCCTCGCGAAGGACTACGCCGACCTCGACCAGTCCCGCGCCCTCGCCCGCGGCCTCGACGTCGACCTCACGCTGCACGCGCCCTACTACGTCGACTTCTTCGGGTCCACCGACTCGCGGGAGCAGTCGACCCGGCAGATCCAGTGGTCGGGCGTGCTCGCCCAGGGGCTGGGGGCGCGCATGGCGGTGACCCACCTCGGCTTCTACGGTCCGGGGGACCGGGCCGACTCGGTCCAGGCCCTCACGGAGATCGTCACCGATCTCGCGAAGTGGCTCTCCGTGTACTCGAAGGGCAAGGTCCGGCTCGCCATCGAGCCGAGCGGCCACCCGGACGTCTTCGGCTCCCGCGAGGAGGTGCTCGAGCTCGTCCGGCGCGCGAAGGGGACGGTGCCGGTGCTCAACCTGCCGCACCTCGCCGCGCGGGAGCGGAAGAACTTCGAGACCGCCGAGCAGCTCGAGCCGGTCGTGCGCGAGTTCGTCCGGGCAACGGACGGGCCCCTCTACCTCAACTTCTCCGGGGTCGAGTTCTACGGGCCCGGCGAGTTCCGCCTCACCCCGATCAAGCGGGGGCTCGTGAAGTTCGACCCCGTCGCCGAGATCCTGGCCGAGCGCGACTACGACGTCACCGTCATCTCGAGCTCGCCGCTCCTTGAGCACGACGCGATGTACATGAAGCTCCTCTACGAGCGGGCGCTGACCCGGCGCTGGACGCGGGAGCACCCGCAGGCGGGACCGCGCGCCGCACCCAAGGCTCCCGCGCCGACGCCCGCGAAGGCGCGGCCGGCCGCCCTGCCGGTGCTCGCGGCCCGGTCCCGGCCCGTCGCGGCGACCGCACGGGCCGCGGACCGGCCGAAGGGCCGCGGCTCTTCGACCGCGCGACGGCCCGCGCGCAAGGCGCCCGCGCCGCACAAGGGGGGCCGCGCTCCGTCGCACGGAGGCCACCGTGGCCGACGCCACTAGCGCGCCGATCTTCGTTCGCGCCCAGAAGTACATCGGCGACCGCGTCACGTCGGCGCTCGAACGGGTCGACCCGACCGTCGTGGCCCGCGTCGTCACGACCCTGTCGAAGGCGCCGCAGATCTTCGTCTACGGTGCCGGGCGCAGCGGGATCGTCGGCCGCGCGTTCGCGATGCGCCTCGTCCAGGCCGGCCTCCGGGCCTACGTCATCGGCGAGAGCGTCACGCCGATCGTCCGGCGCGGGGACGTCGTCGTCATCGTCTCGGGGCAGGGGGAGAGCTACTCGTCGATCCAGACCGCGAACATCGTCCGGAGAGAGGGCGCGGAGCTCATCGTCCTCACCTCGCGCCCCACCTCGAAGCTCGCCCACACCGCCTCGCTCCTCGTCACGATCGAGTTCCCCGACGACCCCGAGCGCCCGAAGTTCGCCCCGCTCGGGACGCTCTTCGAGTCGGCGAGCTTGAGGCTCACGGACGCGCTCATCGCCGAAGTGCTCGCGGCGCGGGGGGAATCCGAGCTTTCGATGCGGAGCCGCCACGCGATCATGGTCTAACGGGTCCTCGCGGACCCAAACCTTAAACGAGCCGGGTTCTCGCACGGCCGTGCCGCGTCCGGCGGACCCGTCCGACCGCACCCTCGTTCCGGTACCGTCCCGTTTCTTCGTGACGAGCGGCAAGGGGATCAACAAGACCAGCGAGCTCAATGCGTTCGACCTCGCGCTCCTGCAGGCGGGGATCGGCGAGCAGAACCTCGTGAGCGTCTCGTCGGTCCTTCCGATCGGGATCCGCCAGGTCGACCGGGAGAGGATCGCGCGCGGCGCGATCACGCACTGCGTGCTCGCCCGCCACGGCGGCGGCGAGGGCGAGGTCATCAGCTCGGGGATTGCCTACGGGTTCCGCACGGACGGCCAAGGCGGCTACGTCGCGGAAGGCCACCTCCACGGCACGCAGAAGTCGCTCAAGGAGTTCCTCAAATGGCGGATGGAGGAGATCGCCCACTTCCGGGGCGTCGAGCTCCGTCGCATCCACTACCGGACCGAGGAGCTCTCGATCCCGATGGACCACTACGGGGTCTGCATCGCGGCGTGCGTCTTCCTGCCCTGAGCGGTCCGACGAGGGCCCGGGCGCGCGGCTAGAGCAGCCGCCTCAGCAGCAGCTTGTCCTCGAGGCTCCCCTCGATCGACAGCTTTCGGGTCACGAGCGCCTTCATCGGGCCGAGCTCCTTCGACAAGAGCTGCTCGAACGTGCGGGCGTCGGTCGCGATCGTGAGGTGCGGGTGCTCGGGCATCCCGGCGCGGAGGTTTCTCAGGCGCCCGCCCGCCAGGTCGACCGCGTAGCTTCCCTCGTCGGAAAGGCGGACGGCGATCGTCCGCTCGAGGCCCGAGAGCTCCTCCGCGATCGCGGGGGTCCGCTCGACCTTGCGGTTGAACCGCTCGACCAGGGACGTGAGGCTCTCGAGGACGGTCACGGCGCACCGGCGTCGAGCGGTCGGGTCGTCCCGCCCCCGATAACCCTTTTCGTGGTGGCCCAGGAGGCGCGGAGCCACGGGGGGAGGCTCCCGCGGGCCCGGGGGAGCGCGCGCACGAACGCGACCGTCGTGGGGTCGGAAGGGTAGCCGCTCCCGACGTCGGCACCCAGGGTCTCGCCGAGACGGCGGACGGCCCGGTCGCGCAGCACCTTCGCGACGATCGACGCCGCGCCGACCAGCGGGTCGGTCGCATCGAAGCGGTGGCGCGCGACGACGCGGAAGGCGGGCCCCGCGTGCCGGGCGACCGTCCGGCCGAACCGGGGGGCGTTCGCGTCGCACGCGTCGACCCGGAGGACCGCGGGGGCGAACGGGCGGGCCACCTCCGCGAAGGCGATCGCCTCGAGCTCGTTGAGACGGCCGCGCGTGACGTACCGGTCGATCCGCTCGGGCTCGAGCACCACCGACCCGAACCGCGCGAACGCGGACAAGCGCTCGAACACCTCCTCGCGACGGGCGGGCGAGAGCGCCTTCGAATCCTTCGCGCCCGAGCCCCGGACCCGTTCGAGCTCGTCCGGGCCGGCCGCCACGGCCCCGACGACGAGCGGGCCGATCCAGGCTCCGCGGCCGGCCTCGTCGATCCCCACGACGGTCCCGGGTCCGGTCGACCGCACGCGGAGCGAGACGGTCGAGGCCGTTATGACGCCGCCGCCGTTCCTGGCCCGTGGACCTCGGCGGCCTGGTGGTGCCGGTCCCGACCCTCTTCGGGGACGACGGCACCCTCGATACCGGACGCAACTCGAAGTTCGCCCGCGCGCTCTCCGAGCGGCGGGTCGAGCATCTGTTCGTCCTCGGGTCGCTCGGGGAGTTCCCCTGCGTCCGCAACGAGGAGCGGGCGAAGTTGATCGACACGGTCGTCGAGAGCGTCACGGGCGCGACGGACGTCTGGGTCGGGGTCGGGGCGCCGTCGACCGCCGAGGCCGTCCGGTTCGCCGACCAGGCCGAGGCGCTCGGCGCGGCGGCGCTCGTCGCGGTCCCGCCGTACTACCTCCGTCCCACGGAGGCGGCGGTCGAGCGGTACTTCCGGGCGCTCGCGGACGAGGCCTCGGTGCCGCTCCTCGCCTACAACATCCCCTCCCACGTCGGCTACGCGCTCTCCCCCGACCTGGTGCACCGTCTCGCCCGCGACCGGGTCCTCGCGGGGATCAAGGACACGACCGACTCGCTCGCGAGCCTCGAAGGGTTCCTCGACGACCGGCCGGACGGCTTTGCGGTCCTGCCAGGGAACGACCGGTTCGCTTCGGCCGGGATCGGGCGCGGGGCCGCCGGCGCCGTGATGGGGCTCGGCAACCTCGTCCCGGACCTCTGCGGAAAGCTGGTCCGCGCCGCCCGGGCCGCCGACCGCGCCACCGCGTCCGAAGCGCAGCAGCTCGTCGACGCCCTCGCCGCGGTCGTCGACTCGGGCCCGTTCCCCTCGACCGTGAAGCTCCTCGCCCACCGGCTTCGGCGGGCGGAGGTCGGCTACCGTGCCCCGTTCGAGGCGCTGACGCCCGAGGAAGAGGCCCGCGTGCTCGACCGGCTCCGTCCCCTCGAGAAGGAGCTCGCACCGTACCTCACGGACGGGACGTGAAGGCGCTCGTCGTTCGGCCCCCCGCCGCCGGCGTCGAGCTCGCGGACGTCCCCCGCCCCACGCTCCCGGGCGGGGGGGCGAGGGTCCGGGTCCTCGAGTGCGGCGTCTGCGGGACCGACCTCGACATCGTCGCGGGCCGGTACGGACGCGCGCCCGACGGGGGCGGGTACCTCGTCCTCGGTCACGAGAACCTCGGTGTCGCGGCCGAGGTCGACCCGGCGGCGACGGGCGTCGCGCCGGGCGATCTTGTCGTCGCGACCGTGCGGCGGGGCTGCGGGGCGTGCCGCTTCTGCGCCGCCCATCGCTCCGATTTCTGCGAGACGGGGCGCTACACGGAGCGCGGGATCTGGGGGGCCCACGGCTACCTCGCGGAGGAGTATGTCGAGCTCGCGCGCGAGCTCGTGGTCGTGCCGGCGGCGCTCCGGGCCTCCGCGGTTCTGGTCGAGCCGCTCAGTGTCGTCGAGAAGGCGGTCGAGCAGGGCCTCGCGGTCCTCGCGCGCGAGTCGCCTCCGCCCGCGGGCGGCCCCACCGCGTCGAAAGCCCTGGTCGCCGGCACCGGTGCGATCGGGATGCTCGCCGCCCTCGTTCTCCGACGTCGGGGCTGGGAGGTCACCGCCCTCGACCGCCACGGCTCCGACACGCCCGCGGCCGCGATCCTGGCGCGGATCGGGGCGCGGCACGTCGACGCCGAGAACGGGCCGGGGGTCCTCGGGCCCGCGCGGTTCGAGATGGTCGTCGAGGCGACCGGCTCGGCGGAGCTCGACGTCGCGCTGCTCGACCTCCTCGCCCCGAACGGGGTGCTCGTCCTCACCGGCATCCCGGACGCGACGGGGGGCCCGTCGGCCCCCTTGGGAGCCCGCCTGCGCCACCTCGTCCTGTCGAACCAGGCGGTGGTCGGCAGCGTGAACGCGAACCGGACGCACTTCGCGCTCGCGGTCGAGGACCTCGGCGGGTTCGAGCGGGCCTGGCCGGGCGTCGCGGGCCGCCTCGTCAGGGAAAGGCGTCCCTGGGAGGAGGCCCACGAGGTCCTCGTCCGGCGGACCGCGGGGTCGATCAAGACCGCGCTCGTGGTCGGGAACGGCGGGGTCCCCGACGCCGCCGCGCCGAAAAGCGTCAAATAGAGGGCCCGGGTCGCACGCCCCCTAGCGGAGCACCATGGGGATCTGGCAGGGCCGCTCGCGTCGCAAGCGCACGGGCGGACGCTATCGCCCGATCCGCAAGAAGCGCCGTTTCGAGATCGCCCGCGAGCTGCAGACCGCCACAATCGGCTCCGGTACGGTGAAGACCGACCGGGTCCGAGGCGCCAACGAGAAGTTGAGGATCCTCACCGCGACTACGGTGAACGTGTTCGACCCGGCGACGAAGAAGATGCGCCCGGCGAAGATCGTGACCGTCCGGGAGAACCCGGCGAACCCGAACTACGTGCAGCGGAACATCATCACGAAGGGTGCGATCCTCGAGACCGACGTGGGGCTCGTCCGCGTGAGCTCGCGTCCCGGACAGGACGGCGTCCTCAACGGGATCCGGGTCGCCGCCCCGGCGTAGGTCGCCGGCGGCCCCGCCCGATGCCCGACCACTTCTACGTCTACCCGGCCTACCTCCAGAAGGGACTCTCGCGGGCCGCCGGCCGGCGCGTGCCGGCCGAGGAGGCGTTGAGCGACCTCACGCCCGAGGAGATCGTCGACGCAGCGAAGCGGCTCGGCGCCAAGGCGACGGTCGAGTCCGACAAGCAGTACCCCCGGCGGTTCTTCGACTACGCGGGCCGCGTCCGCGTCACGAAGGCGTCGGGGAAGTCGAAGGCCGAGTTCCTCCGCGCCGTGGTCGCGGAGATCCGCCGCCAGCGCGCGCACGCGGTGAAGCACTAGCCATGGAGGAGCCGGCGACCGTCTTCTTCACCGGCACCGCCGGCGCCGGCAAGTCGACGTTCGTCCGAGCGTTCGCCGACTGGATGAAGAGCGCCGGCTACGAGGCGACGGTCGTCAACCTCGACCCGGGGATCGAGAGCGTCTCGGCCGAGCCGGACGTCGACATCCGCGACTGGGTCCGCCTCGCCGACCTCCAGGACGAGTACGGTCTCGGGCCGAACGGGGCCCAGGTCGCCGCGGCGGACATGATCGCGCTCAAGGTGTTCGATGTGAAGCAGGCGATCCAGGAGCTCAAGGGGGACTACGTCCTCATCGACACCCCCGGCCAGATCGAGCTCTTCGCCTTCAGGGAGGCCTCCAAAGCGATCGTGGACGCCCTCGGCGGCGACCGCGCGCTCCTCACCTTCCTGTTCGACCCGGCGCTCGCCCGCAGCGCCTCGGGCTTCGTCTCGCTCCTCATGCTCAGCGCCACGGTCGAGTTCCGCTTCCGCCTCCCCCTCGTGAACCTCCTCTCAAAGGCCGACGTCCTCTCCCCCGAGCAGCTCGGCGAGCTCACCTCCTGGTCGGAGGAGCCCGGCCGGCTCTACGACGCGGTCACCCGCGACCTCCCGACCCCGGACGTCCAGCTCTCGACCGAGCTCTTCCGCGCGATCGAGACGATGGGCCCGGTGGCTGGCCTGTTGCCCACGTCGGCGAAGGAAGGGACCGGCCTCGAAGCGTTCTACCAGGAGTGCCAGAGGGTCTTCGCCGGGGGCGAGGACCTCGAACCGTCGCAGGCCACCGGGACCGACTGACCGGCTAGTCCTCGGTGAAGAAGAGGCCCATGCCCACGGAGGCCGCCTCCTCCTCCGCCTTGAACTTCGCGTAGAGCGACTCCCCGTCGGCGCCCGAGAGCTTCTTCCCGAGCGGGCCGAGGAGCTCTTCGGCGCGTCGGATGCCGTCGGCACCGCCTTCGACCAGGACGTAGATCGTCTCGGCCGGCCCCCCCATCGCGGAGGCGTCCCGTACCTTCTGGCTCTGGCGGGAGACGAGGTCGTCCTTCAGGGCGGCCTCGGCGCTCGCGCGCTGGGAAGACGGGACGGCGAAGATCGTCCAGGGCACGGGCCCCCCGTGGCCGTTCGCCTCTATAAGGAGGACGACCGGGCCGGTCGCCCGCGCCGCCACCCCGCCCGAGGTCGCCGGGCCGCGACCCGACGCCGGCGGGCGGAAAGCCTACATGCGGAGCGCGCGGTCGGAGGGGGGCATGGCCCCGCCGGAGGACGAGGCCCGGATGCTCCTCCTCGGGACGGCCCACGTCGTCGACCTCGCGCGGCCGCTCCGCAAGGTCCTCACCGACCGCCCGCTCGACGGCGTCGCGGTCGAGCTCGACCGGGAGCGGGCGGAGGCGCTGTTCTCGGAGGGAGGCCCGAGGTCCCGGCGGGGGGGCCCGCTCCTCGCGCGCCTCTGGGGTCACATCCAGCGGCGGCTCGGCGAGCAGATCGGGGGCGGGGACGCGGGCGAGGAGATGAAGATCGCCGCGGCGGTCGCGCGCGAGCGCCACCTCCCGCTCTTTCTCGTGGACGACCCGATCCGGGCGACGTTCGCGAACCTATTGCGGTCGATGCCGGCGAAGGAGCGCGTGACCCTGCTCGTCGGCGCGTTCGCCGGCCTGTTCGTGCCCGCCCGGGTGGTGAGCCGGGAGATGGAGCGCTACACGGAGGAGCCCGGACAGTTCGCGGAGGAGATCCGGAGGGTGAGCCCGACGGTCGCGAAGGTGCTCCTGGACGACCGCAACGAGCACATGGCCGACCGCCTCGCCCAGCTGAGGGGCCAAGGGTTCGCCCGGATCGCCGTGGTCGTGGGCGACGCGCACGTCCCGGGGTTGGTCGCCGCCCTCGAGCGCCGGGGCGTGGCCACCGACGCGATCCCGTTCCGGGAGCTGCGCGCCCTCTAGAGCACCGTCACCGAGCTCTTCGTCGCGTCGTCGACCGCCTTTTCGAACGCGGTCGCGAGCGCCACGACGTCCGGCGAGGTGAGCTCCTCGAGGCGACCCGCATCGGAGAGCTCGGAGACGCCGGGCGCGACCGGAAGCCGGCCGAGCACGGGGATGCCGTACTCCTCCGCGACGCGGGCGACCCGGCTCGCGCCGAACAGCTCGATCTCCTTCTGGCAGTGCGGGCAGGAGAGGTACGCCATGTTCTCCACGACGCCGAGCAGCGGGACGTGGAGGTCCCGCGCCATGTTCATCGCCTTCTTGACGATCAGCGCGGCGAGCTCCTGCGGCGTGAGGACGAAGACCATCCCGTCGATCGGGATCGTCTGGAAGACGGTGAGCGGGACGTCGCTCGTCCCGGGCGGCATGTCGATGAGGAGGAAATCGAGCGAGCCCCACGTCACCGAGCCGAAGAACTGGGTGATGAGGCGGGTGACGAGCGGCCCGCGCCAGATCACCGGCGTCTGCTCGTCCTCGACCATGAACTGCGAGGAGACGACCGAGATGCCGTTCTTCGAGCTCGCGGGCTCGATCCCTTCGCCTCGGTCCATGAGGGGACCCGTGACCCCGAGGACCTTCGGGATCGACGGGCCGGTGACGTCGGCGTCGAGGATGCCGACCGTCTTGCCGCGACGACGCAGCTCGCAGGCGAGCAGCGCCGTGACCGCGGACTTCCCGACCCCTCCCTTGCCACTCCCGACCGCGACGACGTGGGCGATGCGGCCTTTGTCCATTCGCTGCAGAAGCCCGCGCGGGCCGTGGGGGGCGTGGCCGCCCGGACCCGGGGCCGGGGCGCGCGGGGCGGGTGCGGCCGGCGGGCTCTCGGGACTCACGGCGTTTTTACCGGACGTTGATATATAACGCACCCCGCTCCGACACAGGTCCCCGCGATGACGGTCGGTCGGTCTCCCGAGCTCGAGGAGGTCTTCCGCCCGGCGTCGGTCGCGGTGGTCGGAGCGTCGAACCGGCCGGGGCGCGTCGGCACGTCCCTCTTCCGCAACATCCTCGCCGCAGGCTACCAGGGGGTCGCCTACCCGGTGAACCCGTCCCGGAAGAGCGTCTCGGGGGTCCGGTGCTATCCGGACATCGCCTCGCTCCCCGAGGCCCCGGACCTCGGCATCGTCATCGTACCGGCCCCCGGGGTGGCCGACACGGTCGAGCAGCTCGGGGCGGCCGGCACGAAAGGCGTCGTGATCATCTCCGCCGGGTTCCGCGAGGTGGGGGAGGCCGGGGCGGCGCTCGAGGCGGAGGTCGTACGTCGAGCCGAGGCCCACCGGATGTCGGTGATCGGGCCGAACTGCTTCGGGGTGTTCAACACCGACCCGTCCGTCTCGCTCAACGCAACGTTCTCCGAGAGCCTCCCGCCGTCCGGGAACATCGCGTTCGTCTCCCAGAGCGGAGCCCTCGGCGCCGGGATCCTGCGCTACGCCGCAAGCGAGCAGATCGGCTTCTCCCGCTTCGTCTCCGTCGGCAACCGAGCGGGGGTCGACGAGAACGACCTCCTCCACGCCCTGCGCAAGGACCCCGCGACCGCCGTGATCCTCCTCTACGTCGAGAGCCTCGCGAACGGTCGTCGGTTCCTCGAGGCGGCCCGCGAGGTGACGGAGGAAAAGCCCGTCCTCGTCATCAAGAGCGGACGGACGAGCGCCGGCGAGAGCGCCGCGAAGAGCCACACCGGCTCGCTCGCCCAGTCCGGGCGCGATCAGCTCTACGACTCGCTCTTCGCCCAGAGCGGCGTCCAGAGGGTCGACACCCTCGGCGAGATGTTCCGCGCGGCCCGCATCTTCGCCTCGGGGCTCGCGCTCGACGGGCCGAGGCTCGCGATCCTCACGAACTCGGGCGGCCCGGGGATCGTGGCGGCGGACGCGGCGGTGCGTAACGGCCTCGAGCTGCCGAAGCTCTCCGAGGCGACCCGTGCTCTGATCGCCCCGCGCCTCCCGTCGATCGCCGCGGTCGCGAACCCGCTCGACATGACGGCGGACATCGGCGCGGACGCCTACCGCGAGACCCTCGAGACGCTGCTCACGTCCCCCGACCTCGACGGCGCGCTCGTGATCGCGACCCCGACGGGGACGATGACGGGCGCGACGGTCGTCCGCGCGGTGCTGGACGCCCGCACCACGACCCACAAGCCCGTGGTCGCCTGCCTGTTCGGGCTCACCGACCTCTCGAGCGAGGCGAAGGCGCTCGAGGCCCACGGGGTCCCGTGCTACACGTTCCCCGAGGAGGCGATCGAAGGGCTCGCCGGCCTCGCGCGCTACCGGGCCTGGAAGACGCGGCCGCGCACCGAGGTCCGCTCGTTCCCGGTCGATACGGCCCGCGTCGAGCGGGTGCTGGCCCGCTCGGACGGCCCGGGCCCAAGCGTCCTGCCCGAGTACGCCGCCCGCGACCTCCTCGCGGCGTACGGCATCCCGGTCCCCCAGGTCGCCTTCGCCCGCACCGTCGAGGAGGCCGTCGCCGCCGCGGGGCGGATCGGCTACCCTGTCGTCCTCAAGGTCGCCTCGCCCGACATCTCCCACAAGACCGACGTCGGCGGCGTGGCGCTCGGCCTTGAGGACGCGGAAGCGCTGCGCGCCGCCTACGCGCGCATGGAGGCGTCGGTGCGTCGCGCGAGCCCCCGCGCGCGCATCGAGGGCTACGAGGTTGAGACGCAGGTCCCGACGGGCAAGGAGGTCATCGTCGGCGTCCAGCGCGACCCGAGCTTCGGGCCGATCGTGCTGTTCGGAATGGGCGGGATCTACGTCGAGACGTTCCGCGACGTCACGTTCCGCCTCGCCCCGCTGCGCACCCTCTCGGCGCACCACATGGTCGAGTCGGTGCGCGCGTTCCCGCTCCTGCGGGGGGTGCGGGGGGAATCGCCGAGCGACCTCGAGGCGCTCGCCGAGGTCCTCGAGCGGGTGAGCCAGCTCGCCGTCGACCGGCCCGAGGTCCTCGAGCTGGACATCAACCCGCTCATCGTCCGCCCGCAGGGCGAGGGCGCGGTCGCGGTCGACGCACGGGTCGTACTCGGACCTCCTTCCAGATCGGCACGGCCCGCTTGACCTCCTCGATGAGGTAACGGGCGGCGGCGAACGCTTCGGTCCGGTGCGGACACGCCGCGCCGACGATCACGGCGATCTCCCCGACCTTCACGAGCCCGGTGCGATGCCAGAGGACGGTCGCCCGCGCCCCGAACCGGGCGCGGGCCTGCCGCTCGAGGGCGGCCAGCTCGCGGAGCGCGACCGGCCGGTCGACCTCGTAGTCAAGGGCACGGACGCGACCCTCGCCGGTCCGGTCGGGCCGGACGCGACCCGAGAACAGCACGAGGCCCCCGAGCCCGGGCCGCTCGAGCTCGCGGTGGGCCCGAGCGACCGAGAGGGGGGAGGAGGAGAGGCGGACGGACACCGCTAGCCTCCCCCGTACGGTGGGTGGACCGCGAGCTCGTCCCCGGGGAGGATCCGCTCGGAGAGGTCGGTGAGGTAGCGGTCGTTGCGCAGGAACCGGCTGGACGCGAGGATCCGCCGGAGCTGCGGGAACTCCTCGCCCAACGCGCGGACGAGCTCGCGGGCGGACATCCCGTCCGGACCGACCGGCCGATCGAGCGTCGCGTGCCCGAGCGCGCGCCGGGCGGTCGCGTAGAGCCGGACCCGGATCGTCGCCATCCGGCCCGCCGAGGCGCACGGGCTTCTGTAACGATTGCTGCCGGGCCACCCCAAGCAACTAATAATGACGGGGACTCAATTGGTCCGATGAGAAGCCTCTCGTTCCGGGCCGGAGGCCAAGCCGGCGACGGGATCGCCTCGATCGGGGAGGCGATCGCCCGCTCGTTCTCCCGCATGGGCCTGCACGTCTACGGTCACAACGCCTACCAGTCCGTCATCCGCGGCGGCCACGTCTGGTTCCAGGCACGGGCGTCCCCCGACCGTCCGTACTCCCAAGGGGACGGCGCCGACCTCCTCTACGCCCTCGACAAGGCCACGGTCGACATCCACGCCCACGACCTGCGGGCCGGAGGGACGGTCGTCTACGACCCCGAGAAGTTCGCGGTCGATCCCGGAGCGCTCCCCGCGGGCGTGAGCTCGCTCGGCGTCCCGACCCTTCAGATCGCGCGCAAGTACACGAGCCAGTCGATCCTCCAGAACGCGGCCGGGATGGGCGCGTCGGCGTTCCTCGCCGGCATCCCGCTCGACGTGGTCCAGCAGGTCCTCTCCGACTCGTTCGGCCGGAAGAAGGGGGAGGTGGTCGACTGGAACCTCGGAGCGAGCGCGGACGGCTACAAGTTCGCCCAGGAGCACGCGGCGGTGAACGCCCGGGCGATCCCCCGCGCGGGCGCGCCGAAGCTCCTCCTGACGGGGAACCAGGCGATCGCGCTCGGGGCCGCGGCCGCCGGCTGCAAGTTCCTCGCGCAGTACCCGATGACCCCCGCCTCCTCGATCATGCACTGGATGGCCGCCCACTCCTCCGAGGTCGGCGTGGTGGTGAAGCAGGCGGAGGACGAGCTGGCGGCGATCAACATGGCGATCGGCGCGTCGTTCGCTGGCGTGCGGGCGATGACCGCCACGAGCGGGGGCGGGTTCTCCCTGATGGTGGAGGCGCTCGGGATGGCCGGGATGACCGAGACCCCGCTCGTCGTGGTCGAGTCGCAGCGCGCGGGCCCGTCGACCGGGCTCCCGACGAAGACGGAGCAGGCGGACCTCAACCTCATGCTCGGCGCGGGCCAAGGCGAGTTCCCCCGCGCGATCCTCGCCCCCTCGCACCCGAAGGAGGCCTACCAGGCCACCGTGGACGCCTTCCGCCTCGCCGAGGAATGGCAGACCCCGATCCTCCTCGCGAGCGACCTTCATCTCTCCGAGGATTTCGCCACGGTCGACCGGGAGGAACTCCCCCCGCTGGGCCCGGCCGCCCCCCTCGCGTTCGCCGAGCCGAACGGTCAGCCGTTCCGCCGCTACCAGTACACCCCGAACGGCGTCTCGCCGCGGGCGATCCCCGGCCAGCCCGGGCTGCAGTTCGTCGCGGGGTCGGACGAGCACGACGAGCGCGGCCACCTCATCTCGGACATCCGCGCGGGGATCCCGACCTGGGTCTCCGAGCGCAAGAAGATGATGGACAAGCGGATGCACAAGCTCGAGGGCCTCGCCGCGTCGGTCCCGGCCCCGTGCCTTGAAGGTCCGTCGGACGCGCCCCTCACGTTCCTCGCCTGGGGCTCGACCGTCGGCGCGATCCGGGACGCGATGGCGGAACTTTCGGCCCGGGGCCGCGCGACCAACCTGGTGTGGTTCCCGGCCGTCTACCCGCTCAAGGTGGAGGCGGCGATGGAGCTCTTGACGCGGACGAAGCGGACCCTCCTGGTCGAGGGCAACTTCTCCGGGCAGTTCGGCCGGCTCCTGAGGGCCGAGACGGGGTTCGTCCCGTCGGACCGGCTCTTGAAGTACGACGGCGAGCCGTTCTATCCGCACGAGATCGTGGCGAAGGTGATGGGAGGGGCCAGCTGATGGCCGACAGCAGCGCGCACCCGGTACAGGTCCCGGCCGGACCGGCGATCCCCGTCGTGGGGAAGTCGGAGATCAAGCCGACGTGGTGCCCGGGCTGCGGCGACTTCGGGGTCGTGGCGGGCGTCGAGATGGCCCTCAAGCGGCTCAAGATCCCGAGCCAGGACGTCGTCATCGTCTCGGGGATCGGTTGCTCCTCGAACCTCCCGCATTTCCTCTCCTCCTACGGGTTCCACGCCATCCACGGGCGCTCCCTTCCGGTCGCCGAGGGGATCCGCTGGGGGAACCACGGCCTCACCGTGATCGGCACCGGCGGGGACGGCGACGGCTTCGGCATCGGCGTGGGCCACTTCGTCCACACGATGCGCCGCAACGTCGACATGACCTACGTCACGATGGACAACCAGATCTACGGGCTCACGACCGGCCAGGCGAGCCCGACGTCGACGCTGGGCCACAAGACCAAGTCGACACCCACCGGTGTCATCGAGAATCCGATCGACCCGATCGCGCTCGCCCTCGCGAGCGGCGCGACGTACGTCGCCCGCGGTTTCTCGGGCGACGTGAAGCAGCTCGCCGACCTCGTCGCGGGCGGCATCCAGCACAAGGGGTTCGCGTTCGTCGACGTGTTCAGCCCGTGCGTCACCTACAACAAGATCAACACGTTCGACTTCTTCCGGCAGCGGCTCTACAAGCTCGAGAGCACCGGCCACGACCCTTCGGACCTCGTGGCGGCCTGGCAGCGGGCGCTCGAGTGGGGCGACAAGATCCCGGTGGGGCTGTTCTACCGGACCGAGAAGCCGACGTACGAGGACCTCGAAGAGGTCCTGCGCGCCGGCCCGCTCGCCCGCCAGCCCGCGGGGATCCCGGACCTCGGCAAGCTTCTCGACGAGTTCGTCTAAGGGGCCGCCCGGCCGTCCGCCGGTCGCGGCGGCGGCTATTTACCGTCCGGAGCGAGCGGGGGAGCGGGCGGAAGGCGTGGCCGGGTCGGACGAGAAGGGTCTCCGCGACGGCCTGACGACCGTCACCTTCGGCACGGTCGCGCTGGTCCTCGCGACGCTCTGCCTGGTCGGGCTCAACTTCGTCGCCCGCGTCCTCGTCGTCCGGGGCGTCTCCCACGCCGAGCTCGACGCCTTCCTCTTCGGCTTCACGCTCACCCAGGTGCTGGTCGCGATCGGTTCGCTCGGGATCCCGGTCTGGGCGGCGCGCAGCCTGCCGTACGCGCGGACCGATGCCGAGCGGAGCGCGGTCGTCCGCACCGCGCTCTGGACCGGCGGCATCGCCGCGGCGGCGGCCGGGGTCTCGCTCGCCGTCGCCGGGCCGATCATCGCGAGCGATCTTCACGCCCCCGACCTTGCGGTCGGCCTCGAGTTCTTCGCGGTGGCCGTCGCGGGCCTCATCGCCTCCACCGTCCTCGCCTCGATCTTCCAGGGGTTCGCGGACGTCCGGCCGAACGCCCTGTTCGTCCAGGTGCTCAACCCGGCCCTGTTCCTGGCCTTCCTCGGCGCGGCGCTCCTCCTTCCCCCGGGGCGGATCACCTACCTCGCCGCCCTCGCCGGCTACGCCGGTTCGAACGCCGTCACGCTCGCCGCGCTCGTCGTCTACACGACGCGACGCCTCCCCTCCCGTCTCGTCCGGACGGCCCCGGCGAGGGCCCGGCGCTCCTCCCTCGCCCGCGAGATCGCGCCCATCGCGGTCCTCGGCGCAATGGTGATCGTCGCCGGGTCGGCCGACACCCTCGTCCTCGGGGCGTACCACTACGGCGAGGTGGGCGACTACGCGGTGAGCGTCACCCTCGCGCGGCTCATCCAGGTCGGGATCAACGCCGCGGCGTACATCTTCCTGCCCGTCGCCGCCGGGTTCCTCAGCCGCAAGGACGTCCGGGCGGTCCGCCTCACCTACGCGACGGTCACCAAGTGGCTCACCGTGTTCGGTCTGCCGCTCTTCTGTGTCTTCTTCTTCCTGCCGTCGAGCTCGCTCTCGTTCGTCTACGGTCCGAACTACGGCTCGGTGGTCCTCCCGCTCGAGATCACGGTCCTCGGAGCGTTCGCGGGAACTCTCCTCGGGCCCGGGACGGTCGCGCAGGTCGCGGTCGGCGACACCCGTCTCGTGGCGTACAACTCGGTCGCGGGTGGGGCGGCCGACCTCGCGATCGCCCTCGTCCTCGTCCCCACCTACGGCTCGGTCGGGGCCGCGATCGCCTGGGCGAGCGCGAACGTGCTGATCGCCGGGCTGTGCGTTGCCGAGCTCGGCTGGCTGCACGGTCTCCACCCGTTCGGGCGGGACTTCCTCGCGCCTCTCGCGGCATCCTTTGTCCCGGTCGCCGGGATCCTCGCCCTGGTCCACCCGCGCGTGCCGCTCCTCGGCCTTCCGGTGCTCGCTCTCTTGGTGGCCGCGGTGTTCCTCCTCGCGGTCGTCCTCACGCGGAGCGTCGGCGAAGGGGACCGGCTCCTGCTCGAGGCGGTCGAGAGGTGGACCGGCCGCCGGATCCCGGGCGTCCGGTGGCTCGGCCGGCTCGTCGGGATCGGCCCGTCGCCCCGTCGCAACGAGCCGGCCTCGGCCGGCGGCGACGGGGTCCGGCGGCCGTAGGCCCGCCGGGTCCCGACCGGGGTCCCTCGCTCCTCTCGGAAGTGGGCGCCACGCCGGGGTGCCCCGATCCGCCGGAGCCAACCTCATGGGTCCCCGAGGCTCCCGATCCGCGTCGTGATGTACGTCCCCGGGTCCGCGGTCGGAGGCGCGGTGCTTTCGGTCCTCCCGGGGGTCGTCGCGGAGCCGTCCGGGCTCGCGGTGACGGTCTTCGGAGCGGCGGCGGTCGTGCTCGCGCTCGCGTTCCTGCGCCGTCGCCGTCCGTCCGAGGAGCGCGAGCCGTCGGAGAAGGCCTCGCCCTCGCCGGCCGCTCCCCCCAAGAGGTCGCTTTTTCGGAAGTCGTCCCGGGCCCGGCCGTCCGAGCCGACCTCCGGGCCGGCCCCGACGACCTCGGCGGTCCCGGAGTACTTCGAAGGTCCCCCCGAACCTGCGCCGGTGCGGTCGCCCCCCGGCCGCCGGGCCGGCGGGGGCGCCCCTCCCTCCGAGGCGCCGTCCCCCCCACCGGACCTTGACGCGCTCCTCGCCCAGCTCGAGCAGCTGAGCGAGCAGATCCGCCGGCGGCAACCGCCGCGCGTCGCCAAGCCACCGACGGACGGGGAGGCCGAGCCCTCCGCTCCCGGGCGGTGACCGTCACCGTGGCGGCTCTAGCTTAAGTCCTGCGGGCCGTCGAACAAAGGGCGATGGTCGCGGACGTGGCGGGGGCCGGCAACGACCCCTTGCTCGCGGAGCTCGCCGACGCGGTCCATCGGGCGAAGGTCCGCCCCCGGGAGATCGAGGTCGGGGTCGCGCTCTCCGTCGTGCTGGGCCGCCTCCGCGGCTCGGTCTCCTGCGGAGGCTGCCAGGTCCCGCTCGAGTTCGAGGGGATCCCGGCCCGGACGAACGTGCATCTCAAGGTCCCGTTCCGGCTGGTCGGGGACGGGGCCGCAGCCTAGCGGCGAGGTTTGGGATCCGTGGCGTTCTCCCTGGTCGGCACCGTCGTGGACTTCGTCGTCCTGGTCCTCTCCTCGGTGGGGCTGACGGGGGTGTTCGCCTT
Organism: Thermoplasmata archaeon; assembly: GCA_037916495.1. GTDB lineage: Archaea > Thermoplasmatota > Thermoplasmata > Lutacidiplasmatales > UBA184 > Lutacidiplasma. The sequence continues at coordinate 18,105 of JBAIXP010000077.1, forward strand.
GATGGCCGTGGAGAGCTTCGGGATCCCTCCGCTCCCGAGCGAGGTGATCCTGCCGTTCACCGGCTTCCTCATCGCCGAGGGGACGTTCTCCTTCGGCGGGGCGCTCGCGGCGGCTCTCGCCGGCGGGCTCGTCGGCTCGTTCGCCGCGTACGCGGTAGGCCGGTGGTGGCGCCACCGGCTGGTCGACATCGGCATCGGGCCGCTCCGCGTGGAGCCCCGGCACCTCGACCGGATGGACCGTTTCTTCGCCCGACGCGGGGAGATGACGGTCGGCCTCGCCCGGCTCGTCCCGATCGTCCGAAGCTACATCAGCTACCCGGCGGGCACGGCGAAGATGAGCCCGGTCCGGTTCGCGGTCTACACCCTCGTCGGCTCCGTGCCGTTCACGGTCGCGTTCCTCTACGCCGGGATGATCCTCGGTGCGGACTGGAACATCGTCTCGAGCTACCTGCGTTGGGTCGATGTCGCCGCGGGGATCCTCGTAATCCTCGCCCTCGTGTACCTTTCGCTGCTCCTCGCCGGGCGCCTGACCCCCGGGTGGCCCCCGCGGTGGGTCCGAGGCGGGGCGAAGACCGCTCCCGCCGACGGGCCCTCCGGGGGGCCCCCTTCTTCTCCCGGGTAGCCGGGACTCAGTCGCGGGGCACCGGGACCGACTCCGCCCCCGGCGCGAACTCGGGCCGGACGATCCGGCCGTCCGGGCGGCCGACGTACTCGTACTCCGTCACGATCCGCACCCCGTCGCGCCAGTGCTCGCTCGGGAAGATCGCCTCGTGCCCTTCGAAGGCGGTCCAGCCGCACGGGGCGTGGAGGTCGTCCGCGCGGACGGTCGACCGCCGGCGGAAGTCGATCACGAGGAGGTTCGCCCGATGGCCGACCGCCAGCCGGCCCGTCGGCTGGCCGAGCCAGCGCGCGGGACGGTCGCAGAGGCTTGCGAGGACGAGCTCGAGCGGGAGCTCACCCGACCGGACGCGCGCGAGGAGCAGCGGGAGCATCGTCTCGACCCCCGGCATGCCGCTCGGGGCCTCGGCGAACTTGCGGGCCTTGGCATCGGCCGGGTGCGGGGCGTGGTCGCTCGCCACGCACGGGACCCCTCCGCGGCGGTACGTCTCCCAGAGGGCCCGGCGCACCGGCTCGTCGCGCAGGGGCGGGTTCACCTTGAACCGTGCGTCGGCCCCGGACCGCTCGGAGAGGAGGAGGTGGTGCGGGGTCGCCTCGAAGGAGACCCCCCGCGCGAGGAGCTTCTCGGCGAGGTCGGCCGAGGTCACGTGGGCGACGTGCAGCCGAAGTCCGGCCGGAGCGGCGGCGAGGACGCGCTCGACCGCCGAGGCCTCCGCCGCCGGGGGGCGGACGAGGTCCCAGCCCCGGGGGTCCGAAGGGATCGTCCCGGCCTTGAACCGGGCCGGGTCCTCGGCGTGGACGACGACCGGAAGGTCGTAGCTCGCAAGGTCGCCGAGAAGGCGCGCGAGCTCGTCGGGGGCCACCGGCCGCTCGAGCTGGGTGGTCGGGCTCAGGAAGACCTTGAAGCCGCCCGCGACGCGGGCGAGCGCGGGGAGCTGGCGCCGGTCGCCCGGGATCGCGTAGAGGAGCACGTCGACCGCGGCCCGCCCCCGGACCCGGGCCGCCTTCTCCTCGAACCGCTCGAGCGAATCGACCGGCGGTTCGGTGTTCGGCATCTCCCCGACCAGTCCGACCCCCCCGAGCGCGGCCCCGACCGTCCCTGTCGGGAGCGACTCGCCGCTCGCGAGACCCGGCGGGTCGCGCAGGTGGACGTGGAGGTCGGTCGCGGCGGGCACGATCACGGCATCCCCGACGTCGTGACGATGCTCGCCGTCACGTACCCGGCCGAGGGAGGCGATCCGCCCGTGCTCGTCGATCGCGATCTCGACCGGCTGGAGCCGACCGCCGACGAGGGCCCGTCCCGCGAGGACGAGCGGGGCCGGGGCCGCCTCGCTTTCCCGTCGGATCCGCTGCGTCGGAGGTGCCAACGCTCCCGGCGAGACACCCCCGCGTAATGAGCGCGCGGGGGGCCGACGGAGGCGAGGGGTTTTCTCGCGGGCCGGCTCCCCGGCGCGTGGCGCGCCCCTCGCCGTCGACCCGTACCACGAGCTACCGCGACAGCGGCGTCGACCTCGTGGGCCGGGCCCGGGCCGTCCGGGAGCTGGTGCGGGCCGCGGCGTACCGCGCGCCGGCCTCCCACGGCCGTGTGGTCGGTGCGGCCGGGCACTTCGCCGGCCTCGTGCGGGTCGGCTCCGAGACGATCGCGGTGACGACCGACACCGTCGGGACGAAGGTCCTGCTTGCCGAGACGCTCGGGGCTTGGGAGGGCGTGGGGGAGGACCTGGTGGCGGTGAACGTCAATGACCTCGCCTCGGTCGGTGCCCGGCCGGCGGGGCTGGTCGACACGATCCTCTTCGGAACGGCGTCGGTCGCGACGTTCCGGTCGATCGGCCGCGGGATCGGGCGGGGCCTTGCCCGCGCGCGGTGCTCCCTCCTCGGGGGCGAGACCGCGCAGGTCGGGGAGATCGTGCGGGGGATCGACCTCGGCGGCACGGCGGTGGGGTTCTTCCCCCGAGGTCGTGCCCCGGTCCTCGGCGCGAGGATCCGTCCCGGCGACACGATCGTCGGCCTGCCGTCGAACGGCTTCCATGCGAACGGCTACACCCTTTTGCGCCGCCTCCTCGCGGAGCGGCGGGTGCCGCTCGACCGGCCCCGCCCGGGTGCGCAGCGCCCGGTGGGTCAGGAGCTGCTCGAGCCCACCCGGATCTACTCCCCGGCGAGCGACTCTGTCGCCGACCTCGCGTCGGTCCATGGGTTCGCCCACGTGAGCGGCGGCGGGGTCCAGAACCTCCTCCGCCTGAACGAGAAGGCGCGGTTCGTCCTCGACGGCTGGCCCGAGCCTCCGTCCCTCTTCGGCTGGGTCCAGCGGCTGGGCGACCTCTCCGACCGGGAGATGTACCGGACGTTCAACATGGGCATCGGGTTCGCGCTCGTCGTCTCTTCGCGCTCGGTGCGTCGCGTCCTCCGCCGCCTGGCGCGGGCGGGGTTTCCGGACGCGGTCCCAATCGGCCGCGTGGAGCGGGGCCGCGGGGTCGAGCTGCCGGGGCTCGGGTTGCGGTACACGGGGTACGCGTAGGCCGCCCGACGGACGCAGATCGTAAGCGGGCGGTCGGGGAGGGGGAGGAGGCGGCGTGGCGGCGGCACGGTGGCCGTGGGGCACCGCGGTCGCCTTCTCGGTCCTCGCCGCGTTCGGCTGGGCGACCTACTACCTGTTCATTCTGAAGGTGGGGGCAAGGGCCACCCCGGCCGCTGCCCTCGTCTACCCGTTCCTCTTCGGAGGCGGGGCGTACGCGCTCTGGGCGGGGGCCCACGCCGAGGGGAAAGGCGTCCTCGCCCTGTTCCTCGCCCCGTCGGCCTGGACCCGAACGGCGCTCCTGGTCGGCATGCAGGTCGCCGTTCTCGCCTCCACCTACCTCACCGGCCCGATCGACGCGTCGCTCCTCGCCCTGCTGGGGGACGTGGTCGCGACGCCCCTTCTCGTCGCGTTCTGGGCGGGCGGGCGCCGCGGTCTGCTCACCACGCCGGCGTTCCTCCTCGGTCTTGCCCTGAGCCTCGTGGGAGGCTCGCTCGCCATCGCGGGGGGAAAGTCGCTCGAGGCGGTCCCGCCCCTCGGCTGGCTCGCGGTGCCGGCGGTCCCGCTCACCGTTGCGTTCTACTTCGTCCTCTCCGCGCGGGCCGGCGCCCGCGATGGCCGGTTCGCGGTCGTGGCCCAATCGATGGTGAGCGCAGGGCTCGTCACGGTCGTCCTCGCCCCGCTCCTTCCGGGGGGCGCGCCGGGTCTCTTCGAGATCGGTGCCGTCCCGCTCCTCCTGCTCGCGGTGAACGGCGTGGTGAGCTTCTTCCTCGCCCCCCTGCTCTACTTCCGGGCGATCGCGATGGTCGGCTTCGTCGTCCCTCCGATGCTCATGACGGGCATCCCGGTGTTCACCCTGCTGCTCTCCGCCCTCTTCCTCGGGGTCGCCCCGACCCTCGTCGCGCTGCTCGGGATCCCGCTCGCCGTCGTCGGCGGGGTCGTGACGCTCGAGTCGGAGCGCCGGACCGCCGCGCCGGCCCCTACTCCCAGTCCGTGAGGTCCCGGCGGGCGACCTTGCGCCGGCCCCGCGTGCCGATCTCGCCCACCGGCGTGTCGAGGCCGGCCGGCGCCCCCGGGGGGACCGCCGGCGCGGCCGGGTCGTTCGCGCCGAGGCGCTGCTGGTGGTTGCCCCGCAGGAGCGAGTCGGTGTCCCAGTCGAAGACCTCCGTCACCCGCGCGAGGGTCTGCGCCACGCGTTCGGCGTAGTAGTCGAAGTCCGGCTCGCCCGTGAACTTTCGTCCCTCGACCCAAGGGGTGACCTCCTGAGGGCTCCTTTTCGAGTTCGTCACGATCCAAGCGACCCGCATCCCAGGGACGACGTCGTAGCCCTCTTCCCGGAGCTGGCGGTAGACGCGCAGGAACGGGAGCGCGTCCCGGGTGGCGGCGTTGTACTCGCTCTCGTCCCGGACCGACCGGGCGATGACGAGCTTCTCCGCCGGCACCTCCCGCGCCTTCACCGCCTGGACGAGCTCGCGGGCGCGACGGACCGCGGCGTCGGTCTCCCCCTTGAGGACGAGGTCGAACACCTCGAGGAGCGACTCCGACTGGTAGTCGAAGGCGTCCGAGCGTCGCGTCTCGTAGCCGCGGACGACCGTGTCCTCCCTCGGCCAGACCATCCGGCCGACGTAGCGCTTCTTGGCTCCGTGGGAGAAGAACGTCTCGTAGATCGACTGGAACTCGAAGGTCGCGCCCTGGGCGGTGAACCTCTTGGCGATCTGCTCGCCGAACTCCCGCGCCCCCTCGAGCGTCGGCACGGGGGACCGGACGAAGACCGAGTCGGTGTCGGAGTAGATCACCTCGTTGCCCTCTTGCTCGAGGTCGCGGATGATCGAGACGATCGCCTCCCGCGCGAACGCCGTGATCGACGCGCCGATCTCCTTGTTCGTGAACCGGTAGAAGCTCGACGCAAGGACCCCGTAGAACGAGTTCATCAGGACCTTGACGGCGTTCTGGAGGCCGTCGTAGTACTCCGCGAGCTCGGGGGAGGACGCCGCCTTCGCCGCCCGGCGGAACCGGTCCCGGTCGGCGAGCAGCTCGGTAAGGATCTGGGGGATGATGCCGCGGCGGACCTCGGGCGCGAGGAACCGCGCGCCGCCCGGCGCGCGGGTCGTTCCCTCGGGCGAGAGCGTGGTGAAGCAGAGGTTGCGGGCGATGATGATCGACGGGTACATCGACTTGAAGTCGAGGACCACGACAAACCGGTAGAGCCCGGGCCGGATGGCGTGGACGTAGCCGCCCTCGATCGCCCCTTCCCGCGCCGCGCGGTGCGTCGGCGGGACGCCGACGTGCTGCTCGTCCGCCCGAGGGATGAGCAGGGAATCGACGAAGAGGGACGTCCGGCCGTTCAACCCCTCCTCGAGGGGAAGGTGGGCGACGGTCGCGAGGTCCGTCGCCTTCTCCACGACGCGCAGGCGCGCGACGATCCGCAGCGCGAGGTCGGCGTCGTGCTCGCAGTACTCCATCACCCGCTCCGGGTCGCGGGCCCACTCGGCGTCGATGTTGCGCCGGTCGACGTCGAGCTTGGTGTCGTTGAGGAGCGTCCGCGCGACGAACTGGAGGGTCTCCTGCTTGGGGCGAAGCTCGCGGCGCGCCGACCACCAGGCGTCCGCGACGATCCGCCCCGTGACCTTCCAGAGCCGCTCGCCGGCCTCCTTCACCGGTCCGGCCTCGCGGCCGAGCTTGAGCTCGCCGAGCCCGAGCTTCTGCGCCCGCTCGAGGAGGAGCGGGAAGTCGTAGCCGCCGATGTTGTAGCCGGTGATCACGTCCGGGTCGTCGCGGGCGATGACGCGCACGAACTCCTCGAGGATCGCGCGCTCTTCCCGGTTCGCGATGCGGAACGTCGCGCGCGGGCGCCCTCCACCCTCCGCGACGCCGCAGATCGTGAAGATCGTCCTCTGCCGGATCGCGTTCTCGATGTCGAAGGAAAGGACCCTCAAGGGGGGGCGGAACGGCTCGGCCGCGCGGAGGTCCTGGCCCGGCCCGGTGACCACCCTCACGACCTCCTCGACCGTGTAGCGCGCGCGGACCTCGTCCGGCTCGTCCTCCGCCTCGAACGTGAGGTAGAGGCCGATGTGCCGGTCGTAGAGGAACCGGTGGACGAACGGGATGTCGGAGGAGAGAACGCGGTCTTCAGGGCCGCTCCCGCGGTAGGCCTTGCGGTAGTCCGGGACCATCCAGGGATGGTGGAGCACGACCCGCGCGGCGGTGCGCTCGCGCCCCCCGTAGAAGACCTCGAGCGGCTCGAGCGTGACGATCTCGGGGTCGGCGGAAAGCCGTGCGCGCTCCTCCTCGGTCGGCTCGACCAGCACGAAGTACGGTCGGAAGCCGTAGTAGCGGGCGACGATCGAGCGGCCCTCGCGCGTCCGCCCGAACAGCTCGAGGACGACGCCGTCGCCCACCGCCTGGTAGGAACCGTCCAAGAGGAACAGGTCGACCGTGCGCACGGCCGTGAGAGTCCGGCGCGGGTTATGCCGTTTGTCGGGACCCGGAGCGCAGCCAGGTGCCGAGGAGGCCCACGTCCTTCTTCCAGCGCTCGGCAAGGCGGCGGCTCCTCAAGGTCGCCGCCGGGTGGACGAGAGGGAACACCGGCCCGCGCGATGTCGCCCACGGTCGACCGGCCGCGGTGAGGACCGGCGGGAGGTCGGGGGCGAGGGCGCGCAGGGCCTTCGCCCCCAGCGGGACGAGGACAGCGGGACGGAGGAGGTCGAGCTGGCGTTCGAGGTACGGCCGGCACGTCCGGGCCGCCGCGACATCGAACCGGTTCTTCGGCGGGCGGCACTTGAGGACGTTCAGCACACCGAACTCGCCGAGGTCCGGGCCGAGGTCACGGATGGCCCGGTCGAGGATCGCGCCCGAGCGGCCCACGAAGGGGAGCCCGAGCCGGTCCTCCTCGGCTCCCGGTGCCTCGCCGACGAACACCGCCCGGGGCCGGTAGCTCCCGCGGTAGACCACCGCGTGGGTCCGACTCCGCCCGAGGGGGCAGAGCCGGCAGGACCGGATCCGACGGGCGAGCCGCTCGAGCTCAAGTCGCCGCGCCGCCTCGCTGCCGGCCCCGCTAGCTCGCGCGACCGCCCCGCCGAGGGTCCCGGCCGCGGTCGGTCGCTCCGCCGCCGAGCTCCTCCGCACGTCCGCGCCCCGTTCCGGCGAAAACCGCCAGGGAGTTTTAAATAGGTCGACCCTGTGGCTCGGCTCCCTTACGGTCTCATGACCCCGCCGTCCGGTCTCAACACCGCTGGCCGCCTCGAGCGCCTGCGTCAGCGCCGGCGCTGGTCGGACCGGTACTACAAGCGCCGGACCCTCCACCTCAAGGAGCGCTCCGACCCCCTCGAGGGGGCCCCCCAGGCCCGCGGGATCGTCATCGAGAAGGTCGGCGTCGAGGCGAAGCAGCCGAACTCGGCGATCCGCAAGTGCATCAAGGTCCAGCTCATCAAGAACGGCCGTCAGGTAACGGCGTTCGCCGTCGGGGACGGGGCCATCAACTTTATTGACGAGCACGACGAGGTTCTAGTCGAAGGGATCGGAGGTCGTATGGGGCGTTCCTACGGGGACATCCCGGGCGTCCGGTACAAGGTGATCCAGGTGAACGGGACCTCGCTCGACGAGCTCGTGCGCGGGCGCAAGGAGAAGCCGGCCCGATGAGCGAGGAGATGCCGGCCGGCCTGCCCGGCGAGTCGGCGGAGGAGACCGGCCCGGTCGTCACCCGTCCGCAGCCGCCGGCGCCGCCCCCCTTCGCCATCCCCCCCCTGTTCGGCAAGTTCAGCTTCGAGGGGGTGGAGGTCCACGACCCGGGGCTCCTCCCGTACCTCTACCTGCACCCGGTCTACGCGCCCCACACGGAGGGCCGCTTGTGCGGCCGGCCGTTCCAGAAGACCCACATGCACCTCGTGGAGCGCCTCGCGAACCACCTGATGAAGGGCGGCAAGTTCACGGGCAAGAAGCAGAAGGCGCTCGGGACCGTCCGCCGCGCGTTCGAAGAGCTCGCGGCGAAGGACGGGAAGAACCCGCTCCAGATGCTCGTCGACGCGGTCGAGAACGCGGCTCCCCGCGAGGAGGTCACCCGCCTCCAGTTCGGCGGGATCTCCGTCCCCCGCGCGGTCGACGCCTCCCCGGCCCGCCGCCTCAACGTGGCGATCCGTAACCTCGCACTCGGTGCCATCCAGACGTCGCGCAAGTCGACCAAGGCGATCGAGATGTGCCTCGCGGAGGAGATCCGACTCGCCGCGAAGGGCGACCTCACGTCGTTCGCCGTCGGCCGCAAGGAAGAGGTCGAGCGCGTCGCCCAGTCGGCGCGTTAGGCGCCCCGAGGACCCGAACATGACGCACGTACGAAGCGAGCTGGCGAAGGCCATTCCCGAGATGATGCGGCAGATCGACCGCATCCGCAACATCGGGATCGTTGCCCACATCCACCACGGGAAGACGACCCTCTCCGACAACCTGCTCGCCGCCGCGGGGATGATCTCGAACGAGCTCGCGGGCAAGCAGCTCTACCTCAACTTCGACGAGCAGGAGCAGGCGCGGCTCCTCACCATCAACAACGCGGACGTGACGATCGTCCACGAGTTCGAGAACCAGCAGTATCTCATCAACCTCATCGACACGCCGGGCCACGTCGACTTCGGCGGGGACGTCACGCGCGCGATGCGCGCGGTCGACGGCGCCATCGTCGTCGTCTGCGCGGTCGAGGGCGTGATGGCGCAGACGGAGACCGTGCTGCGCCAGGCGCTCCGCGAGAAGGTGAAGCCGGTCCTCTTCATCAACAAGGTCGACCGGGCGATCAAGGAGCTCAAGCTCACCCCCGAGTCGTTCCAGAAGCGGTTCACCGCGATCATCGCCGAGGTCAACGAGCTCATCCGCCGCATGGCGCCTGAGGAGTTCGTCGACGAGTGGTCGGTCGACCCCCGTGACGGGTCGGTCGCCTTCGGCTCGGGCTACGAGAACTGGGCGATCAGCGTGCCGTACATGCAGCGGACGGGCGTGAAGTTCCCGGACATCATCGACTACGTCTCCACGGGCCGTTCCCGCGAGATCGCGCAGAAGGCGAAGATCAACGACGTCGTCTTCGACATGGTCGTCCGTCACCTGCCGAGCCCGAAGGTCGCGCAGAAGTACCGCATCCCCAACATCTGGAAGGGGGAGATCGGCTCGTCGGTCGGCCAGGCGATGGTCAACACCGACTCGTCGGGTCCGACCGCGTTCATGGTCACCGACATCACGATGGACCCGAGCGCGGGCGAGATCGCGACCGGGCGCGTCTTCTCCGGCCACCTCCAGAAGGGGATGGAGCTCGCGATCGTCGGGACCAAGCTCAAGAACCGCGTCCAGCACGTCTCGCTCTTCATGGGCCCCGAGCGGCTCATGGTCGACGATGTGCCCGCCGGCAACATCGCGGCGGTCATCGGGCTCTCCGACGCGTTCGCCGGGACGACGACGAGCACGAGCGCGGACATGCTCCCGTTCGAGGAGATCCGTCACGTCTCCGAGCCGGTCGTCACGGTCGCCATCGAGCCGAAGCGGATGGCCGATCTTCCGAAGCTCATCGACGTGATGCGTAAGGTCGGCAAGGAGGACGCGAGCCTCCGGGTCGAGATCAACCCCGAGACCGGCGAGCACCTCCTCTCGGGGATGGGCGAGCTCCACCTCGAGATCACGGAGTACCGCATCATCAACGACTACAAGGTCGAGATCGAGGCGTCGAAGCCGATCGTCGTCTACCGCGAGCTCGTGAAGCACCCCGGTGGGCCGTTCGAGGGGAAATCCCCCAACAAGCACAACAAGTTCTACTTCGAGGTCGAGGCGCTCCCGGCCGCGGTCGTCCAGGCGGTGAAGGACGGCGAGATCCCTCAGGGGAAGTCGTTCAAGGACACCAAGTCGCTCGTCACGAAGCTCGAGGGTCTCGGCGTCTCGCGGGACGAGGGCCGCGGGATCGTGGCGGTCGAGGGGACGAACATCCTCTTTGACGTCACGAAGGGCATCCAGTACCTCAACGAGACGATGGACCTCATCGTGGACGCGTTCAAGGAGGCCGTGAACCGCGGCCCGCTCGCCAACGAGAAGGTCTTCGGTCTCAAGGTCCGCCTCGTGGACGCGAAGCTCCACGAGGACTCGATCCACCGCGGGCCCGCCCAGACGATCCCGGCCGCGCGGTCGGGGATCTACGGGGCGATGTGCCTCGGCGACCGGCTCCTCCTCGAGCCGTTCCAGAAGGTCACGGTCAACGTCCCGCAGGATGTCCTCGCGGGCGCGACCCGCGAGCTCCAGCGCCGCCGCGGGGAGATCCTCGACATGACCAACGTCGGCGACCTCCAGACGGTCGTCGCGAAGGTCCCCGTCGCGGAGATGTTCGGCTTTGCCTCCGACATCCGCAGCGCGACCGCGGGCAAGGTGCTCTGGTCGACCGAGTCGATGGGCTTCGAGGCCGTCCCGACCGAGCTCCAGCCGAAGGTCGTCGCCGAGGTCCGCCAGCGCCGCGGGCTCAAGCCCGAGCCGTACGACGCGAGCTACTACGCCGGCTGAGCCGGGTAGAACCTACTACAGCATGTAGCAGGTTCTGCCGGTCGTCTCGCGGCCATCCTACTACGAGCTGTAGCGGGCTCGACCGCCGGCTGTCAGCTCTTCCGTCGTGCGCCCGCCGCGCGCACCCGTCCCTTCGGGAGCGGGTCGGGGTAGACGTCGAGGGTCCTCTGGCCCCCCGGGCGGGGGCCTTCGGCCGAGCGGGACTTGAGGGGCCAGGCTCCCTCGTGGTCGAGGAGCCAGCGCTTTCGCCACAGACCGAGGCCGAAGCCGGTGATCGCCCCGCCCTCGCCCACCACCCGGTGGCACGGGATGACGATCGGGATCGGGTTGCGGGCCATGGCGCCGCCGACCGCACGGGCGGCTCCCGGAAAGCCCGCGCGGCGGGCGAGCTCGCCGTAGGTCACGGTCCGGCCGGCGGGGACCTTGCGCAGCACCTCCCAGACCGTCCGGTCGAACTCGGAACCGGTCTCGGGCGCGACCGCGAGGTCGAAGCGCGCGCGCCCGTCGTGGAAGTAGGCCCGGACCTGGGCGGGCGGACTCCCCTCGGCGAACGGGGCGCGCCGTCGCGTGGCCCCGGCCGGAACGCCGGTCTGCGGGAGGCCGTTCTCGAGGAGGTCGACCACGCGGACGGCCGGTCCCTCGTAGGCGATGCGGAACGTCCCGATCGGGCTCGTGACGTCCGCGACCTCGACCGAGCCCGGCATCGCGGGGGGAGGAGCGTCCCGCCTTATCTCGGTTTCAACGCCGCTCGGCGCTCTCGAGGCCGTGGGGACCGATGACGAACTCCGCCGAGCCCTCGGGGAGCGCCCGGTGCTTGACGAGCACGGCCCGGCGGCGCGGCCCGCTCAGCCGGTCGAACCTCAGGATGGTCTTGGCGGCGTGGTTCAGGTACGACCCGCCGACCGGCTCGAGGGTGCCTTCCTTCACGCTCCGCCAGACCTGGTTCGTGACGATCGCGGGGAAGCCTCGGGCGCGCGTGGCGGAGACCGCGTCGGCGATCTGGAGGGCGAGCGCCTCGCGGGCCTCCTCCTCGGTGGGTCCCGAGAGCGCAAGGCGGTAGTAGTTCGTGAGCGAGTCGACCACGAGCAGCCCGACCGGCCGCTTCCCGTCGCGGGCGAGCGCGCAAACGGTCGCGACGGCCTTGCGCTGTTCCTCGATGTCCCGGGGGGCCGAGATGAGGAGGCGCGCGAGGACCCGGTCGAGGTCGTCCGGCGCGATTGCGCGCAGGCGTTCGAGGCTCACCCCTTCGGTGTCGACGTAGAAGACGAACCGACCCTCGCGCGCGACGCGGGCCGCGACCTCGAGGCAGAAGAGGGTCTTCCCGCACCCTCCCTCCCCGAAGATCTCGGTGACGCAGTCCGTCTCGAGGCCGCCGCCCAAGAGCCGGTCGACCGACGCGATGCCGGTCGGGAACCGGTCGGAGGGCACGGCAGCGGGACCGGCCGGCCCCCTTTACGTTCGGCCCCGCCGAGCGACCCGGGGCTTACCGGGCCTTGAGGACCTTCTTGACGTTCGGGTGCTCCTTGGTGAAGATCTTCCCGCCGCAGTTGTCGCACCGGACGCCGAAGAGGTTCGCGTCCGAGGGGAGCGCCTCCCCGCAGCGGATACAGCGGAACATGTCCTTCTCCGAACGAGCGACCGGTCGAGCTTTAAGCGTTGTCGGACGCCGCCCGGTCCTTCTCCGTCCGCGTGATCGGGGGCGGGGGGCTGAACAGATAGGCGTTCGAGGCGAAGCGGGTGCCGCACCGCGAGCACTCGAAGATGCCGCTCGCCACCCGACGGAGCGTGACGGTCGCGCACCGCGGGCAGGCGGCCGGCTTCTTGCGGGCCCGGTCGATGTCGAGGACGCGCCGGCGGATCCGGATCCCGTAGCGGGCCCCCATCCAGCCGGTCGGGCCGACCTTCTTCGTGCGCTGGCTCATGCGGAGCCTCCGCGGATCGATCCGCGCAGCCGCTCCCCGTGGACGAAGGCGCGCCGGACGAGCGCGCGCACGTCGTCGGGGGAGAACGCCCCGATGAGGCCCTTCTGCATCGCCACGACCCGGCCCGCCTCGTCGGTCGCGACCGTGAGGCGGCCCTGGGCGGCGTGCTCCTCGTCGAACGTCGGGTCGACGACGATGGTGTCGCCGAGGCGCACGAACGTGCACTCGATAGGGACGTGGTGGACGGGGAGCTTGTAGTCCTCCTCGGCGATGCCGAACCGCTTCGCGGGGACGGTGGCGTTCGAGAGCGCCGTGACCGCCGCGAGGAGCGCGGCGTCGATGAGGTTGCCGGCATGGGCGAGGACGTGGATGTCGACGAAGCACGTCCAGCACTTCTCCCCCGGCGTCACGCACAGGGACGCGAGGTCCACCATCTCGGCCGCGCGGATCGCGCGGTCGACCACGCGCGAGACCTCGATCGCCCCGGGCTGGGGTGGGCCGGGCTCGAACGTCGGGCTCGAGAGCGGGATCAACTCGGCGTTGGTGGTGAGGACCCCCGCGTTCGGGGTGTCGGGAAACGGCTTCCCGGGCTCGAGCTTGATCCCGGCGAGGACCATCGTCTCGCCGATGCGGACGAGCGCGCTGCCGTCCGCCGTGACGACAAAGCCGGGCTCGAGCGAGACCGCTCGGTAGTCGTCCGGGCCGCGGCCGTCGAGCCGCTTTCCCCCGGAGGCGAGGTCGAGGATGTGCGTCTGGAGGATCTCGGCGGTGACCTCTTCCGTCATGCCGCCTCCGCCGCGACCGGTTCGACCGAGTAGCGCTCCTTGAGCGCCGCCTTCATCCGGGTGTAGATGTCCTTGCAGCCCGCGACGCCGAGGTCGAGGGCCTGGGAGAGCTCGGCCTCGGACATGTGGCCCTCCATCTGGAGGAGCACGAGCCGGCCGGACTGCGGGACGAGCGCCATCGGGAGGTCCGCCTCGCCGAAGTTGTCCTCCTCCTTCTTGAGGTCGAGGGCGATCTGGCCCGCGACCTTGCCGACGGCGACCGCCGGAAGGAGGTCGACCATCGGGATCCCCGCGTCCGCGAGGGCGACAGACCCCGCCACCAGGCCCGCGCAGCGGGTCCCGGCGTTCGCCTGCAGCACCTCGATGTAGACGTCGATGCTCGTCCGGGGGAACTCCTCGGCGAAGACGACCGATTCGAACGCCTCGGCGATGACCTTGGAGATCTCCTGCGAGCGGCGGTCGAGCCCCGGGCGCTTGCGCTCGTCGACCGAGAAGGCCGCCATGTTGTAGCGGCACTGGATGACCGCCTTGTTGTTCTGCTGGAGGTGGCGCGGGTGGACCTCGCGGGGTCCGTAGACGGCCGCCATCACCTTGTTCTGGCCCCACTCGACGAACGCCGAGCCGTCCGCCTGGCGGAGGACCCCCGCCCGGATCTGGATCGGTCGCAGCTCGTCCAATCTTCGCCCGTCGATCCTGCGCCCGTCCGGCGTCAGGAGCACCGGGACCTCTTTCGCCCCTACGTTTCCCATGAGGTTCGTTCCTCCTCGGAGTGTGATGGTTCGCCCGGCTCCGGCGTCTCGTCCGCCGGCCCCTCGTCCTCCTCCTCGTCGTCCCCGCCCTCGTCCGTCCGGGGGGCGGTCGGCGCCTCCCCCTCGGGCTCGGGCTGCGAGGCGGTCGGGGAGGAAGCGAGCAGGTAGCGGTGGACCCGGTCGGTGAGCCCGGAGCGCTGGCCGTTCTCGTCAATCATGCGAAGGACCTCGGAGACCCGTCGGATCTGCTCGTCGGTCCCGCCGACCCAGATCCGCCCGTTCTGTCCGATCGCGACATCCGCGCCGGTCCGCTCGCGGATCGTCTGGATCATCGAGCCGCCCCGGCCGACCAGGCGGGGGACCCGGGCCGGCGAGATCCGCACGATCGTGCCGGCTTCGAGCTTGCCTAACTCCTCGCCGAGCATCGTGACGCCGATGCGTCCGGTCGGGTCGAGGTTTTCGACCCGGACGACGACCGCATCGCCGACCCTGAGGTAACGCTCGGTCTCGCCGACGTCGACCTTCCACGGGGCGCCGGTCATGTGGAGCGGAGCCCATCGGGGGGCTCCGATGTCGAGCAACCAGAACGTGTTCTGGACGTCCGTCACGGTGCCGACGACGGTGTCGCCCGGCTTCGGGATGTACCTCCCGGAGAGGGGAACGACCTGGACGAGCGGCGGCCGAGGGGACAGAAGACCGAGAATGCTCGCGTAGACACGCCCCCCGACACGGTAGGTTCCCGGTCCGGGGCGCAGGCCACGGGCCGGGAGCTCCTGTCCGGGTAGAACTAGTACGCGCTCCCGGGACGGGGGCGAGGAGTGTCCCTCGCCGTCACCGGCACGGTGGCCGGGACGATGACCTCGTGGCATTTTTCCTGCTGCACCGAGGCGCGCGACGGGGGCGCGCTATTTAACCAAAGCGGTTTCGGCGGCCCCCTTGGTGCGGGCGTTGAGCTTCTCGTAGAGCTCCGTCTGGACGCCGGCGGGGATCTCGACGACCCCGCTCCAGGAGCCGTCGCCCATCCAGATCTCCTCGAGGAGACGGCCGAGCCCCTTGATCTCGCCGATGACGCGCGGGTAGTGCTGCGCGGGGACGCGGATCCGGACCTTCACGACGTCAAGACGTATCGGAAGGAGCGGCCGGAGCTTCGCGAGGACCTCCTGGACCTGGGCGTCGACGGGCCGGAACGGGTCGATATGGACCTTCGCCTCGGTCATCGCCGCCTCGATCCGCGCCGGAGGGTGGGGGGCGCCGGTCTGGGGGTTCATCGCGTTGCGCGCGATCGTCGCGACGATCTGCTTGCGCTTCGCCTCCTGGAGGCGGTGGCGCTGCTCGGTGGTGACCTGGACCTCTCCCTTGAGGACGATCTGCTTGGCGATCGCCGCGAGGTTGCGGGTCTTGAACGTCCGTTCGAGGTGCTCCTCGGAGATCTTGTCGCCCTTCTTCGCGTCCTTGAACACCTGGTCGAGCGCGAGCTTGTCGGTAAGGTCGACGTCCTTGCCGTCCTTGAGGTCCTGCACGGCCTGAGGGTCGACCAGGACCTCGAACCGGGAGCCCTGCGTCTCCCAGCGCGCGATCACCGCGTCCTCGACCTTCACCACGGAAGGCCCCTCCAGCTCACCGGCCTAGCTGCGGCCGGCCTTGCCCGAGCCGCCGGCCGCGGGCAGGCGCTGGACGAACTTCTGGATCTCGTCGGACGAGAGGCGGTTCATCCCCTCGCCGACCTGGACGGTGCAGACCTCGACCTGGGCGAGCGACCCGTTCTCCTCGAGCGCGGCGCGCAGCCCCTCGAGCGCGAGGAGGATCGCGGCGTCGCGGTCGAGCCCGGGTCGGTACTTCTGCTCGAAGAGCTCCATCACGGGGCCCTTGTTGCCGCCGGTGCTGTCGGCCTTGAAGCTGGTCATCGAGCCGCTCGGCTCCGTCTCGAACAGGTGGACCCCGGTGTCGTCGTAGCCGCCGACCAGGAGCGCGGTGCCGAAGGGACGCACGCCCCCGAACTGGGTGTACTGTTGCTTGTAGTCGCAGATCCGGCGGACGAGCATTTCGACCGGCATCGGCTCGGCGTAGGTGACGCGGTTCACCTGGGCGGCGAGGCGGGCGTAGTCGACCAGCACGCGCGCGTCGGCGACGAGCCCCGCGGTCGCGCACGCGATGTTCTCGTCGATCTGGTGGATCTTCTCGAGGCTCGACGGCTCGGCGAGCTTGGGGTTGGGGATGCGGCGGTCGGCGATGAGGACGACGCCGTTCGAGTAGACGAGGCCCGCGGTCGTCGCGCCGCGGCGCACGGCCTCGCGCGCGTACTCGACCTGGAAGAGCCGACCGTCCGGCGAGAAGACCGTGATCGCACGGTCGTAGGCCATCTGGCCGGGTTGCATCTCCATAGGTGCGCTCCGGGCCCCGGCACCGACGGGCCCTTTATAACGCCCGCCCGGGAGGTGGCGTCGACTCCATCCGGTCCGGCCGGTCCGGGCGGTACCGCGGAGGCGCGGGAGCCGCCAACGGTATCTTCCGTCGACCCCCCGGGAAGGTCGCATGAGCCCCGGATCCGAGGCCGACCGACCTTCCTCCTCTCGCCTCGCCGGGGCCCGCTCCGCCTACCTGCGGGGTGCCGCATCGCAAGGCATCGACTGGCACCCGTGGGGCGCGGAACCGTTCGCGCTGGCCGCCGAGCAGCACCGGCCGATCCTCCTCGACATCGGGGCGTCGTGGTGCCACTGGTGCCATGTGATGGACGAGGGGACGTACTCGGACCCCGAGGTCGCGCGGCTCCTCGCCGAACATTTCGTCGCCGTCAAGGTCGACCGTGACGAGCACCCCGAGGTCGACCGGAGGTACCAGCGGCAGGTCTCGGCGCTGACGGGCGAGGGCGGCTGGCCGCTCACGGCCTTCTTGACGCCGGACGGTTCCGTCTTCCTCGGCGGAACGTACTTTCCCCCGACCGACGGCCACGGCCGCCCCGGTTTCCGCCGGGTGCTGAGCGAGGTGGCCCGCATCTGGAAGGAGGAACCCGAACGGGTCGAGCAGAACACCTCGGCGTTGCAGGGAAGCCTCCTCCGCGTGGCGGCGCGTCGGGTCTCCGACTCGGACGACCTCGATCGGTTCGCGGCGGGGATCGTCGGTGAGGTCGCCGCGTCGTTCGACCCCCTCCACGGA
The DNA here is from genome assembly GCA_037916495.1 of Thermoplasmata archaeon. GTDB lineage: Archaea > Thermoplasmatota > Thermoplasmata > Lutacidiplasmatales > UBA184 > Lutacidiplasma. The sequence goes on from JBAIXP010000077.1 coordinate 35,359, forward strand.
GGGTTCGGAGGGGCGCCGAAATTCCCTCACGCGGCCGCCGTCGAGCTCCTCCTCTGGGCCGAGCACCACGGGCTCCTCGGTTCGGGCGACGCCGCCCGCGAGACCCTACTCAAGATGGCGGACGGCGGGATGTACGACCAGCTGGGCGGAGGGTTCCACCGCTACTCGGTGGACGAGGGCTGGCACATCCCGCATTTCGAGAAGATGGCGGTCGACAATGCCGAGCTGCTCCAGGCGTACGTCGCGGGCTTTGGCCGGTTCGGCGAGCCTCGGTTCGAGGAGGTCGTCCGCGGCACGATCGGATGGCTCGAGGGGGTCCTCGCCGACCCCGCCGGAGGGTGGGGGGCCAGCCAGGACGCGGACAACGCGCCGGGGGACGACGGCGACTACTTCACCTGGACGCGGGCCGAGCTCCGGGGGGCGCTCGCGCCGGAGGAGTACCGGTTCGCGCTGCGAGCGTTCGGCGTCGACACCGACGGGCGGATGCCCCACGCCCCCGAGCGCAACGTCCTCTTCCGCCTCCTGCCGCCCGAGGCGGCCGCCGAGGGGCTCGACCTCGGGGAGCCGCCGGCGACGGTGCTCGCCCGGGTTCTCGAACAGCTCCGCGAGGTCCGGGCCCGCCGAGCGATGCCGACGGTCGACCGCGCCGTCTACGCCTCGATCAACGGGCGGCTGATCGGCGCGTTCGCTCGGGCCGGCGCGAGATTCGCCGAAGGCCCCTGGGTCGCTTCGGCCCGTCGCGCGGCCGACCGGTTCCTTCACGACGGCTACGACCCCGACCGGGGGATCGCCCACGAGGTCGGTCCGGCAGGTCCGAGCGGCTTCGGCCTGCTTGACGACCAGGTCGCGTTCGCGGGCGGGCTCCTCGAGCTCGCGGCGGCCACGACCGAGCCCGCGTACCTCGAGCGGGCGCTCGAGCTCCTCCGCCGGGTCGACCGGGAGTTCCGCGGCGAGGACGGTCTCCTCCGCGAGGTCGCTCCCTCGCTCTACGACGGCCCCAAGGTCGGCGGGGTCCTCGACGCGTCGTATCCGCTCGAGGACACCCCGCACCTGGCGGCCAACGCGGCGGCCGCCCTCGCCTTCCTGCGGGCCGACGCTCTCTTGCACGACGGGTCGTGGCGCGAGAAGGCCGCCGCGCTCCTCCGCCCGATCGCCCGGCGCCTCGCGGGCTCGGGGGTCTTCGCCGGCGGTTCCGCGCTCGCCGCCGGGCTCCTCTCGACCGAGCCCGCGACGGTGGTGGTCGAAGGGTCCGACGCCGCGGCGGAGCGGCTCCGGGCGACCGCGCGACGGGCCTACCACCCGAACGCGTTCGTCTTCCCGTCCCGCCCGCCGGCCCCGTTCTCCTTCCCCGGGCCCGCGCCGGCCGCGGACGCCCCCTCCCGCGCGCTCGTCTGCTTCGGCTCGGCGTGCGCCCCGCCCGTCACGACGCCCGAGGGGCTTTCGGCACTCCTCGCTCGGGGACGTCCCGGCGCGTAGCCAGGACCCCCACGTCCGAACCGTCCAAGAGATAGGCCCGCGCCGTCCCGCGGGAGAGGAACCGACCGTAGAGGAACGACCGGCCGCGCGCCGGACGTTCCCGGTTCAGCGACTCGGCGCCGGCGAGCGGGTGGAACGCCGGCAGGACGATCAGCTCGCGGCTTAGGAGGGCGTGCGCGGGGCGGCGCCGCGGAGGGGGCACGGGCGGGGGCGGGAACTCGACGCGCACCCAGCAGCGGTGCTTTCCGTCCGGGTGCGACGGGCTCGGGGCGAAACGGTACCCCGGGTGGAGGTGGCCGGCGACCAGCGTCGGGGCCGCGAGCACCTCCGGGGAGGGCCAGCGGTGCCCGTGGAAGACGCCGACCCCTTCGATTAGCGTCCCTTCCGGGCCGGCGACCCCGACCTCGCGCGGGAGGAATCGGACGAGGCCGACGTCGTGGTTGCCGAGCACCACCTCGACGTCGAGCCTCTCGGAGAGGAGCGTCGCGAAGAAGTCGAAGACGACCGGCCGGAGCCACGGGGGCGCTCCGACGATCGGGTGCTTCACGTCGCCCGCGACGACCACACGCCGGGCCGCCGCGCGCCCGCAGATCTCGAGCAGCGTGGCGGCGAGGCGCGGGGCCGAGCCCTCGGGGGGACCGACCGGCCGCTCGGCAATCGCGCCGAGGCCGAGGTGGAGGTCGGCGATCACCACGGTCGGGACGCCGGCGCGGTCGAGCCGGTCGACAAAGAGCGCCGCCGTCGTGGGGATCGGCCGGATCCGGGGGGGCACGCCCGGCCCGAGGGCGGAGCGCGGATGAGCCGTTCCACCGAGGAGGCGGCCGGGCCGGGCCTCGGGGGGAGGGTCGGTATTTATATAGAAGAGATAGGTCGATTGGTAGCGGGGGCGATGAGCAAACCGCGGGACCGCTGGCTGGAACGGATCCGGTTCCTCCTCGAGCGCTCCGGCTTCTACGTCACCTCCACGGCCGGCGTTCGTCCGTCGAGCTTCGATTTCGCGGCCCGCCGCGACGCGACGCTCCTGCTCGTCAAGGTCCTCAAGAACATCGACGCGCTCGACGGCGAGGAGGCCCGCCGCCTCATCGAGCTCGGCCGGGTCTTCCCGGCGACGGTGCTGGTCATCGGCCAGCGCTCGGGGGCGTCCGACCTCGAGAGCGGGGTGGTCTACACCCGCTACGGCGTCCCGATCGTCAACGACCAGACCCTTGAAGAGTACCTCGAGAAGGCCGCCCCGCCGTTCCTCTACGCGAGCCCGGGCGGCATCTTCGCCCGGGTCGACGGGGAGCGCCTGAGGTTCCTCAGGGTCTCGCGCGGCCTCTCGCTCGGCGCCCTCGCGGCGATCGCGGGCGTCTCCCGACGGGCGATCCAGCTCTACGAGGAGGGCCAGGGGGCCGAGGAGTCCGTCGTCGCCCGCATCGAAGCGTACTTCGACGCCCCGATCGTCCGCCCGATCCTCCTGTTCGCCGCCGGCGGAGCCCCCCGGCCCCCCCGCGCCGAGCCCGCGGAGGAGGGGACGGCCGCCCGGGGCGATCCGGCCCGGCTGCGCACGGGCGACCCGCTGCGCGACGGGGTCTTCCGCCAGCTCGACGGGATCGGCCTTTCGGTCACCGTCACGGCGCGGGCGCCGTTCGACGCGCTCGCCCGGGCCCACGAGATCCTCCTCACGGGGGTCGGGAGCCTCAGGACCGCGGCGCGCCGCGCGGAGGTCCTCCACGGGATCGCGCGGGTCGCCGAGGGGCACGCGATGTTCGTCGTCGGGGAGCCCGTGCACCGCAGCTCGATCGACGGACTCCCGATCCTCACGGTGGTCGAGCTGAAGCGCCACCGGGACCCGGAGGAGCTGCTCGACGAGGTCGTCGCGCGCGAAGGACCGTGATCACGGCCACGCTCGCGGGGGCACCGTCCGTTCTTCTGGTGGGAGCCGTCCGCGGGCTGGCGCGTGACGCCCTCGCGCTCGAGCCCGAGCTCGACCGGTTTTCCCCCGAGGCGGTCGGCCTCGCGGTCTCCTCCGAGGAGCTCCGTTCCCTCGTGGCGTACTTCGGCGACGTCGAGGCGGAGCCGGTCGTCCCTCTCTCGTCCGCGGAGGTGAACGAGGTGCGGGGCCTGGTGCGGTTCGGCGAGGTCACCGTGCCGAACCCGTCGGTCCTCGCCGCGATCCGCTGGGGCCGTCTCCACGCGACGCCCGTCGTCCCGCTCGACCCGAGCGACGAGGGCTCGGCAGCGCTCTTCGCCGAGCACATCGGCTACCTCGAGCTCGTCCGCCGGACCGTGCGCGAGAACCGCATCGGCCGCTCGCCCCCCGCGCCCGACTCGGCCGACGCCTACGCCCTCGCCTGGGACGGGGAGGTCTCGGGGGGGCGGGGGTCGCGCCGGTACACCGCGGCCCGCAACGCCCACCTTGCGCGCGAGGCCCACCGTCTTGGCGAGGGCCGCTCGCGCGTCGCGCTCGTGGTCGACCGGGAGCGCTTTGACGGGGTGCGGGCCACTCTCGAGGCGGCCCGCGGGGTGCGCCCCGCCGGCACGGCGCGCGCCGCGCCAGGCTAGTCGTCGCGCTCCAAGATCTTCTCGAGGGCGGCCCGTCCGACCCGCCGGAACTCCTCGAGGCCCCCCTCGTTCACGAGCATCCCGTCCGCGAGCGTGAAGGCGTTGCCGATCCCCCACTTGAGCTCCCGGCGGTCGCGGTCGTAGAACTCCTGGAGGCTTCCGCCGTCGTCCGAGCGGCTGCGGCTCGTCATCCGGTCGTAGCGGGTCTCGGGCGAGGCGAAGATCCCGAGGACGTAGAGGTCGCCGAAGTTGTGGCGGAAGACCGTCACCTCGCTGTCGGAGCGGCACCCGTCGACCAGCATGCGGGTCTCGGTGAGCTTCGGCAGCGCCCGCTGCGCCCAGATGCCGGGGCCGTGGCGGTCGCGCTCCTCCGAGGCGATGCGCGCGACGTTCGAGTTGGTGACGGGGAGCCCCCGCCGCCGCGTCTCGTCGCGCACGAGGTCCCCCATCTTGAGGACCGCGAGCCCCATCGACCGTGCGACCGTGACGAGCTCGTCCTTGCCGGACCCGGGCATCCCTACCGTAACGATGAGCTTCATGGAGAGGAAGGGGGACGGCCGGGCGGGCTCGCCGGCGCCGCGGGCGACGCGGCCGGGGGCGCCCCCGCGCCCCCCGAATCCTGGTCGGTCACGGCCTGGAGCCGGTCGGCCCGCTGGCGGAGTTGCGCCGCCTCCTCCTCGCGGACCCGCGCGACCTCGAGCAGCTGGTCGACCTTCACGTGGATCTCCTGGGTCTTCTGCGTCTTCTGCGCCGCCCGTAGCTCGAGGCTCTTGGCTCGCGTCTTTGCGTCCTCGACCTTCTGCTGGAGCTTGCGCAGCCGGTACTGTAGGGCGGTGACGTCGCTTCCGAGGTAGCCGCCGGTCTGGCCGGCGCGGACGCGCTCGACCTCCGCGGACCGTTCGCCGATCTCCTGCTCAAGGGAGGGGACGGTGCCGGCCGCCTTGGCCGCCCGCTCCCGCAGCAAGCTCGCCTGGTGGTGAAGCCTCTCGATCCGGGTGTTGAGGCGCGAGATCCGCTGGTGGATCCTCTGCGCGCGGTGCTCCTCGCGCGCCGCGCGTTCCCGCAGCTTGCTGATGTCGGCGTACTTCTCGCCGAGGAACCGCGAGCGGCGGGCGAGGACGACCGGGGAAGGTGCCTCGGCACCCTGGGGTGCGGACCCTCCCTGCGCCATCGACTGATTCCCCACCGTGGTGTCGAGTTATAGCGGTTGGTAGGGACCGGCGCCGGCTCCCGTGCGGGGCGGCCGCGCGCCCGCTAGCCGGCCGGGTGCGGGGGGCGGAGGAGCGGTGCGAGGCGCCCCGCGAGGTCGGCCGTGCGGACGCGTTCCTGGGATTTCGAGTCGCGGTCCCGCAAGGTCACGGTCCCCTGCTCCGGGCCGTCGGCGATCGTCACGCTGTCGACCGTGGCACAGAACGGCGCTCCGGCCTCGTCCATGCGCGCGTACCGTCGGCCGATCGAGCTGCCCTCGTCGTAGCCGGTGGGGATCCCCGACGCCCGCATCTCCGAGGCGAGCCGCCGGGCGGCCTCCCGGTGCTCCTTGGGGATGAGCGGGAAGACGCCGAGGGGGACGGGGGCGAGGTAGGGGGGAAGCCGCCAGACCGTCCGCTCGCCGTCCTTGGCGAGGTGGACGTCGGCGAGGGCCCAGAGGTTGCGGTCGACGCCGAACGTGAGCTCGAGCACGTGCGGGAGGAGCCGGTCGGAAGGCCCGCGGGAGATCGCGAGGTCCTTGCCGGATCCCTCGCCGTGGCGGGCGAGGTCGTAGTCGCCGCGGTAGTGGACCGCCCCGATCTCCCGGTACCCGCCGAGGCTCTCGATCGCGAGCTCGGCGTCGAACTGGAGACGGTTGTAGAACGCCCGCTCCTTCTCCGACTTTTCAAGGAAGCGGATCCGTTCCTCGGGGTAGCGGAGGACGTCGCGCAGGAACCGGAGCATGTGGACCAGGTGGTAGACGTAGAACTCGGGGAGACCCGAGGCGACCAGCTCGGCCGCCGTCGGGTGCTCGGTGCTCTCCTGGCCGGCGAGACGCCGCTCGGCCCGGAGGACCGGGACCTTCTCCTGGGCGACGGCGGCGAACGGGAGCTCGAACGCCTTCGGGTCGAAGAAGATCTGCAGCTCCGCCTGGGTGAACACGCGCATCCGGAAGAGGACCTGACGGGGCGCGATCTCGTTGCGGTAGGCCCGGCCGATGACGCCGATCCCGAGGGGGAGCGCCCGGCGGCCGACGTCCCACATCCGGGAGAACGCGAGGTAGCTCGCCTGCGCCGTCTCGGGCTGGAGGTACGCACGCTCGTCGCGGCCGACGCCGAACGCCGTGCCGAACATGAGGTTGAACGGTTTCGGCACGCCGAGCGCGAGCGAGCCGCACGACGGGCACCGGAGCTGGTTGGCGTGCACGACCTCGGCGATCTGCTGCGCGGTGAGCCCGTCCACCCCCTGCGGGCGGACCTTCTCGAGCAGCGTCTCGGCCCGGAAGGAGGTGCGGCAGGCGTCGCACGTCACTTCCGGGTCGGTGAAGTTCTCGAGGTGCCCGGACGCCCGAACGACCGCCTCGGGAAGGAGCTCGGACGGCTGGATGAGGTAGTAGTCGTCCGAGAGGCCGAGGAACCAGGTCGCCCACGCGTCCTCGAGGTGGCGCTTGAGCGCCGTGCCGAGGGGGCCGTAGTCGAAGAGCCCCTGGGCCCCGCCGTAAATCTCCGCGGACGGCCAAAGGACGCCGCGGCGGCGGAGGAGCGCGTAGAGCTCGTCGATCTTCATCCGGACTGCGCGGGCCCGTTCGGTCCCGCCCGGACGATAAGCTGTTCGGTGACCCGCGTGACGACCTGGTAGGCGGGGTCGTCCGGCGGGAGCCGTAGGACGACCGGCCGGGCGGGGCTCCCGGGTTCTAGGCGCGCCGCGCTGGGCTCGCCGAGCCAGGCCCACGGCTCGACCAGGGCGGCCCGTGCCAGGAACGCAGCGGACGCCGGACGGTTCGTCAGCCGGCTTGCAGCGTAGGCGAACTGGAGCTCGGACCAGAGGGTCGGCGGGTGGAACATCGCGTTGTCGGTCCCGAGCAGGACCTTGAGGCCGAGCCGTTCCATCGCGCCGAGATCGGGCTGGCGGCCGAAGAGGGCGTTCGAGCGGGGACAGACCGCGACCGCCACCCGCTCGTCCCGTACGAGCTCGAGGTCGGCGGGGGTCGCCCGCGCGAGGTGCACGAGGAGGTCGGGCCGAGGCTCCAGGTACGTCTCCGGCCGCTCGCGCACCGCCTCGCTGGCGTGGAGGGCGTAGATCTTCCGGCGGAGCCGGCACGCCCGCGCGACCTCCTTCCGGGTCTCCCCGGTCTCCTCCCGCGCGCTCGAGAGGCCGATCCCGTCGGCGACGTCGAGCAGCCGGCCGAGTTCGGCCGACGCGATCGGACGCTCGAGGGGTCGGCCGAGCGCCACGACCCGGATCGGGAGACCGCGGCTGGCGGCGCGCAGCAGCTCAACTCCCTCGCGGCCCTCTTCCCGGAAGTCGACCACCGCCGCCGCGCCCTCGCGGACCATCCTCGCGAGCGCCGCCCGGATCGCGGACCGCTTGCGCGACGGCGGGGTCTCCCGGAGGAGACGGAGCTTGTAGCTGTCGTGCACCCCGACGAGCCGTTCGACCGGTCCCATCGGCGGCTCGCGCGACGAGACCGCGTCGCCGAGGTGGGTGTGGGCGTTCACCGGAGCCGGCACGACGATCCCCCGGATCCGGCGGTCCCGGCCCCGCGAGGAGTCGGTGCCGCGGGCGCCGACCTCGACCACCCGCCCGTGGCGGATCCGAACGTACGCCGCCCGAGGGCCGTCCACGTCCAGTACGGCCCCCTCGACCAGCATCGCGGCGGCGCGACGCATGCCGCCCGTCGGTCTTAGCGGGCGCGGGGAGGCGCCCGAACCCGCTATCCGAACGGACGGCTCGCCCGGAGAGGGACTCGGTGGCGCTCGAGCGGCCGGTGCGCGATCTGTTGGTCGCGGGTCACGTCAACATCGACCGCCACCTGGTCGTCCCGCGTTTTCCGGGCCCGGACCGGACGGAGCCGGTCCTCGCGGAGCGGGAGGAGCTCGGCGGGACCGCGACGACCCTGGCCCGCGTCGCCTCCCGACTGGGGGTGCGGACCGGGATCCTCGCGCGGGTCGGGGGGTCGTTCCCGGAGGCGTACGTGCGCACGCTCCGCTCGGAGGGGATCGACCTGCGCGGGCTCACGGTCGTTCGGAACGCTCCGACGCCGTGTTGCACGATCCTCGCGGACCCGCACGGAGCGACCCGGATCGTCATCCAGCAGGGGCCGATGGGGGACGGCCGGCGGGCGCCGCTCCCCGGGACATGGGGCCGGGAATACTCCTGGGTCCACCTCGCGACGGGGGACCCGGACTACCACCTTGCCGTCGCCCGCTGGGCGCGGTCGGCCGGCCTCCACGTGGCGGTCGACCCCGCCCAGGAGATCTTCTACCGGTGGGACCGCACCAGGTTCCTCAAGATCCTCCGCTCGGCCGAGGCGCTCTTCGGCAACCGCCGCGAGATCGACCGGGCGGTCCGCTTCGCGGGCGGGGGCGTCGCGGGCCTGCTCGCCCGCGTTCCGCTCATCGTCCGCACCGACGGCCCGGAAGGCGCGACGGCCGTCTCGCGCGCCGGGACCGTGCGGGTCCGGGCCCCGCGTCCGCGTCGGGTCCGCACGCTGGTCGGGGCGGGTGACGCTTTCCGGGGCGGCTTCTACGCGGCGTGGTTCGAGGGTGCGCCGCTCCGAAGGTGCCTCGATGCCGGCTGCGCTTCGGCACGCCTGCGGATCGAGAGCGGACCGTAGGGGGACGGGACCGTGCGGATGCATGCGTTCGGCCGCCTCCTCCCGATCGCGACCGCCCGGGCCCGGCTCGAGCGAGCCGTGACCCCTGTCGTCCGGACGGAGCGGGTCAAGCTTTCCCTCGCGGCCGGGCGCGTCGCCGCTCGGACGGTGCGGGCGCCTCGGCCCGTACCTCCGGTCGACCGCGCGTCGTGGGACGGCTACGCGGTGCGGAGCGCGGACACGGTCGGCGCGTCCCGCGGTCGGCCGATCTCGTTGCGTCTCGTGGAGGAGCTCTACGCCGAGGACTCCTCACGCCGACGGGTGGGCGCCGGGGAAACGGTCGCGGTCGCTACCGGCGCCTCGCTCCCGCCCGGCACCGACGCGGTCGCGATCTTCGAGGAGGTCGTGAAGCGGGGCCGGTCCGTCCGTCTCTTCCACCCGGTCCGTCCCGGCGAAAGGATCGCGAAGGCCGGCCACGACCTCGCCGCGGGCACGGTGCTCGTCCGCGCGGGCGAGCCGGTCGGGCCGGCGACGGTCGGGGCGCTCGCCGCCTGCGGCGTCGCGTCGCTCGAGGTCTACGCGCGCCCCGTGGTCGCCCTGGTGGCCAGCGGCAACGAGCTCAAGCTGCCGGGGGAGCGCCTCGGGCTCGGCGGGGTCTACGAGTGCAATCTCCCGTCGATCGCGGCGGTGGTGGCTGCGGCGGGGGGCGTTCCGCGCATCCTTCCCCCGGTGCCGGACGACCCCCGGAAGATCGAGGCCGTGCTCCGACGGGCGCTCCGGAGCGCCGACATGGTCGTGGCGAGCGGAGGGAGCTCGGTCGGCGAGCGCGACCATCTCCCGAGGATCTTCCCGAAGCTCGGTTCGCTCCTCTTCCACGGGCTCGCCGTGCGGCCGGGAAAGCCGACGCTCGCCGCGCGCGCCGGCCCCAAGGTCCTCCTGGGGCTGCCGGGGCACCCCGCGTCGTGCCTGTCGAACATGTACTGGCTGGTGCTCCCGGCCCTCCGCCGCCTTGCCCGTCAGCCGGGGCCCGGCTGGACGGAGCGGGACGCGGTGCTCACGGGACCGGACCTCGCGCGGACCCCGGGGCTCGCGACGGTCGTGCCGCTCGAGCGGACGGGCGACCGGGTCCGGACGACGTTCCGGGGTTCGTCGGCGATCACGAGCCTCCGCGCCGCGACCGGGTTCGTCATCCTTCCCCCGGGATCGGGGGCGGTCCGGGCCGGCGCTCGCCTCCGCGTCGCGGACCTCGACCTCGCGAGCCTGCGGGGCGGCGCGCCAAGCAGTTAAGCGCGACCTTCGTCCGCTCTCCGTGGCCCGTCGAAAGCTCCCGATCGCGATCCTCTCCATCGAGGGCACGAACTGCGACCGCGAGCTCGCGGTCGCGCTCCGGGCCCTCGGCACGGCCCCCGAGGTCGTCCGCTTGAAGCAGCTCGCGGGGGACGACGTGCCGCGCGCGGAGCGTCGGCGCCTCGGGGACTACGCGGCCCTCTTCCTTCCCGGGGGGTTCTCGGCCGGCGACTACGTCCGCGCCGGCGCGATCCTGGCCGCCCGGACCCGGGCCGCGATCGGCCCCGAGCTCGAGGAGTTCGTCCGCTCCGGCCGGCTCGTCGCCGGGATCTGCAACGGCTTCCAGGTCGCCATCGAGCTCGGCCTCTTGCCGGGTCGGGAGGACGGACGCCTCGGGCCCGCGGAGGCCGCGCTGATCACGAACGATTCCGGTCGGTTCGAGTGCCGCCCGACCTTCGTCGCCTGGCCGGGCGGCCGGTTCCGGCCGCTCCGCGACCTCCCCGTGGGGACGAGGTTCCTTTTCCCCTCGGCGCACGGCGAAGGGAAGCTCGTCCTCGGCGGGGACGGGGCGGCGCGCCGAAAGGAGCTCGAGGACGCCGGTCAGGTCCTCTTCCGCTGGGTCGCCCCGGACGGTGGGCCCCCAGCGTACCCGTGGAATCCGAACGGCTCCGAGGGGGACATCGCGGGGCTCACGAACCCCGGCGGGAACGTCTTTGGCCTGATGCCGCACCCGGAGCGGTCGTTCTTCCGCCGGCAGGCGCCGGACTGGACGCGGACGGGCTCCTCCCGGGGGTTCGGCGACGGGCACCGCTTCCTCGCGGCGGTCGTCCGCCACGCCGAGCGAGCGGCGGCCTAGCCGACAACCTCCGGCTCGGGGCGCCGAGCCGAAGCACGAAGAGGACCTCGCCCGGGAGCGCCCGGCGGGCGATCCGGCGGACCGTCCCTCCGCGTGCGCGCCAAGCCCGGAGCGCTCGCGCGAGGGCTTCGGGTCGCTGCAGGGAGGAGACGAGGACGTAGCCGGCCCCTCCCGGCACGAGGTGCTCCGGAAGGGTCCTAAGGATCCGGCGGAGCGGGCCGCAGCCGTCCGGCCCTCCGTCCAGCGCGAGGTTCACCCACGGGTCGGGGTCGCGCTCGGCGACCGACGTCGGGAGGTACGGCGGGTTCGCGAGGATGCGGTCGAACCGTCCTAGGCCGCGGGCAAGGTCGGTGCGGACGAGCTCGAGCCGACCGAGGGCCGGACCGGCCCGCGCGCGTACGGCCCGGAGGGCGTCCGGGTTGAGGTCCGTCGCTACGACGCGGCTGCCCGAGCGGGCCGCCTCGAGCGCGAGCCGGCCGTTGCCGGTGCCGAGGTCGAGGACCCGGCGGCCCGGGCCGGCCCGTGCGAACGGTACGAGGAGGAGGGTGTCCTCGCGCTCGGGGTAGACCGGCCGGGGCTCGTGCGACGCCATGTCACCCGCTTGCGAGGGAAAGTGCGCCCGGCCCGGTGGCCGGGAGATGCGCTCTTATTCGCAGGGTCCCTAATGAGGGCGACCCCCGGTTCAACGCACGAAATGCCACGGCGTCTTGCTCCCCCTGTGAAGATCGGCATCACCGGCATGCCCGGCGCCGGCAAGACCCAGACGCTGTTGCGGATCATCCAGCTCCTCGAGGAGGAAGGGGTGAAGGTCGGGGGAATGGTGACGGAACCGATCGTCGAGAAGCACCACCGCGCCGGCTTCCAGATCACCAACTGGCTCACGAAGGAGCACGAGGTCTTCGCCCACGAGACGCTGAAGTCGAGAGTCCGCTCGGGCCGGTACGGGATCAACGTCGCGGCGCTCGAGGGGATCGGGACGAAATCGCTCGAGGACGCCCGGGCCTCGGCCGACGTGATCGTGATCGACGAGGTCGGCAAGATGGACGTCGACAGCGAGGCGTTCACCAAGAGCGTCATCGACACCCTGGACGCGCCGAAGTCGATCGTCATGACCCTCCACAAGAAGTCCAGGAACCCTCTCCTCCAGGATATCCGTCGGAGGGACGAGCTACGACTCCTCGAGGTAACGCCGGTCAACAAGAACCTCCTCGCGTTCAAGATCGTCCACCTGATCACCGGCCGGTCGCACTGACCCTCCTCACCGAGGGGGCGACCGGGTTCCTCGGTCCGGAGACGCTCGACAGGCCCGGCCCGCGGGCGCGGGCCGAACCGTTCTACAACCCGGCGATGGCGCTCGACCGGGACGTGGCGGTGGCGGTTGCCCGCGCCGTCCTCCCCGCCGACGGGCCGAAGGCCCGGGGCTGGGAGACGAACGCCGCGACCGGCGTGCGCGGCCTTCGGCTCTTGAACGAGAGCGGCCGGTTCGCGTCGTTCCGATTGAGCGAAGCCGGCGACCGGTCGTTCCCGGTCCTCGCCGCGAACGCCGCGAGGTTCGCGGGGGCCACGGCCGTCCACGAGGATGCCCGCGAGCTCCCCGAGGGGCTCGGCCGGTCGGCGGATTGGGTCGACCTCGACCCGTACGGCTCGCCGCTCCCGTTCCTCGTTCCCGGTCTTGCGGCGGTGCGGGACGGTGGGGTCCTCGCCGCCACGGCGACCGACCTAGTCGTGCTCGCAGGGGCGCACCCGAAGGAGACGCGGCGGATCTACGGTTCCGAGCCCGTTCGGGGCCGGCTAGGGCCCGAGGGGGGCCTTCGCATCCTGCTCGCCCGGCTCGCGGACGCCGCGCGGAAGGACGGGCGTTCAGCCCACCTCCTCCTGGCCTATGTGGAGGGCCACCACGTCCGAGCCTACGTCCGGCTCCGCGGCCCCGACAGCCCGCCCGACCCCGTCGGCCTCCTGGACCCCGCTACCTTTGACGGACCCGAGCTCGGCACGGACCGGCTCGTCGGCCCGCTCTGGCTCGGCCCGCTCGCCGACCCGGAGACACTCGCCCGCCTCGAGGTGCCGACGACAGCGGCCCGGCCCCGGGAGCTTTCGCGCCTGTTCGGCCTCTGGCGGGAGGAGACCGCGATCGCCCGTCCGTTCTTCTTCGAGCCGAACCGGCTCGCCTCCGCCCTCGGCCTCGCCGAACCCCCCGCCCTCGCGGCGTTCCTCGAGGCGCTGCGGGGCGCCGGGTACCGGGCCTGCCGCACCCACCTCCGCCCCGAGGGGTTCAAGACCGACGCCCCTCGAGCGATGGTCGAACGGCTCGCCCGCTCGCTGGGCGGCCCGCGTTGATGCCGGGAGCCCGACCGCCGCCCGCTCAGTCCCAGAACGCCCGGGTCCGGGCGTAGTCCCGCTCGGCCCGCAACAGCTCGGTGAGGAACGCCTCCTCGCTGCGGAACGACCGGGCCAGGAGCCGGCGGGCGGTCTCGGGCCCGACCCCCCGCGCGGCGAGCGCGAGGAGGGCCCGTTCGCCGTGGTGGGCGAGGAGCTCGGCGGACGTGTAGCCGGTCCGTACGAGGGCCTCGGTCTCGGGCGTCGGGGCCCGGGGGCGCCGGATCGGGGCCTTCGCGTGGCGCCGTCCGGCGTTCCACTTCCCCCGCGCGTACCGGCTCAGCTTCTCGATCTCCGCCTCCCGCCGGGGCGAGAGGACCGCCGAGAGCGCGCCGCGGCAGAGCTGGCAGAGGCTTCCGCCCTCGGCCCGGTAGCGCGAGGCGTTGGTCGTGCGGATGAAGCCGCAGCGCATGCAAACGAGCACGAGCGGCTCCTTCTCGAGCCGGTCGCGGATCGCGCGGAGGAGGGTGGGGGGCGGGACGTCGGGGACCGCGCGCCACTTGAGCCGCTCGAGCGGCGCGTCAGAAAGGCGTCCCCGCACTCCCGGGACGACCCGGATCGTTCCCGCGGCGATCCGCGCGAGGACCTCCTCGGCCTGCGGGACGTCGTAGCGGTCGTGGAGCGTCTTCTCGAGGACCTCCTCCCCGAGGGGCGTCGTGCGGCTCGTCTCGAGGAGCGGCTCGAGGGTCCTCAGGTCCTTGAGGTCGGCCGACGGAGGGAGGACCCCGAGCTTGCGGGCAACGTTGAGGAAGATCCAGCGGTAGTCGAGCCCCGCGGGGACGAGCCGCTCGACGAGCGGGGCGAGGCTCGAGGGATCGAGCGCGAACGCGTCCGCGAGCACCGACGCGTCGACCGCCACGGGAAGCTCGAGGACGAACCAGGTCGGCTCGACGGCGGCGACCGTCACCCGGGCGCCGAGCCGCGCGGTGAGGAGTCCCGCCACGGCGAGCGAGAGCGTCTCGTTCGTCCGCGTCCCGAAGCAGGCCCCGACGACGACCAGGCGGCCGTTCGGCGTGACCGTGATGGTCTCGTCGGTCGCGACGGGACCGGCCGCGGCCGCCTCCTTGCGCCGCTCCTCGAGGAACCGCTGGTCCTCGCCGGGGATCGGGTAGGTCTCCCAGCCGCCGAGGCGGCGCACCCGGCCGATCTCCTGGGCGACGTCGAACGGCACGGGGATGTCCTCCCCCGCCCAGCGCGGCTCCTGGCCGATCTCCTGCACGCCCTCGACCAGGAGCTCGTCGTCCCGGTACTCGACGACCTTCCAGGTCCGGCCGTGGAGGAGGAAGATCTCGTCCGGCTGGGCGAGGATCTGGGTGAGGACGAACCGCTCGTCGAGCGTGCCGATGAGCTTCCTCGTCGCGAGGTCGCGGAGCTTGTAGCTCCGCTCGTCCGGGATGAGCGAGAGCGACGCGTAGAACCTCCTGAGGGTCGCGCGTCCCGCGCCGACCCGCGCACCGTCCGTCCGCACGAGCGCGAGGCCCGCGAGGTAGTCGAGGAGCGCGTCCCATTCCGAGGGCGCGAGGTCCTGCACGGGGGCCGCTCGGGCGAGCTTCTCGACCAGGCCCGAGCGGTCGACCGAGCCGTGCGCACGCAGCTCGGCGACGATCTGCTGAGCGGCGGCGAGCCGGTTGCGCGTGCGCCCGCGCACCGGCTCGACCAGGCCGGCGTCCGCTCTCCGGGCGAGGACCGCCGCCTCCTCAAGATCGTCCTCGTCCAGGGCGAGGACGCTGCCGTGGATCGTGCGATCGAGGCGGTGGCCGGAGCGCCCGACCCGCTGGACGAGCCGGCCGACCTGGTGGGGCGAGCCGAACTGGACCACGTGGTCGATCGCGCCGATGTCGATCCCGAGCTCGAGGGACGACGTCGCGACCAGGCCCCGGAGCTTCCCCTCGCGGAACTGCCGCTCCGCTTCCTCACGGACCTCCCGTGAGAGCGACCCGTGATGGACGGCGATCGGAAGGTCGGGCGCGAGCCGCGTGAGGCGGGCCGCGAGCCCCTCGGCGGTCGGGCGGGTATTGACGAAGACGAGGGTGGTCCGGTGCTCCCGGATCTCGCCGGCGACCTCGAGGACCCCCCGGAGGAGCGTCGGGTCGGCACGTAACTCGCTCACGAGCTCCGGCGCGATCGTCTCCACCTGTGCGGTGGGGCGGTGGGCGACGAGCTCGAGCGGCCGTCGGGAGGTCGCGGACCGGACGGCGATCGTCCGGGGCTCGGGGGCGAGGAAGCGGGCGACCTCCTCGGGATTGCCGACGGTCGCGGAGAGGCCGATCCGGCGGACCCGGCGCCCCGCCAGCGCGTCAAGGCGTTCGAGGGAAAGTGCGAGCTGCGCCCCCCGGTCCGAGCCGATCAGCTCGTGCACCTCGTCGACGATCACCGTCCGAACGTTCGCAAGGGCGACGCGAAGGCGCGTTCCGATCAGAAGGAGCTGGAGGGTCTCCGGGGTCGTGAGCAGAAGGTCGGGGGGGCGGCGCGACTGGGCGAGACGGGCCGAGGGCGGAGTATCGCCGTGGCGCACGGCGGCGGTGAGCCCCACCTCCCGGGCGAGGGCGACCAGACGGTGCTCGAGGTCCCGGTTGAGGGCCCGAAGGGGCGTGATGTAGAGCAGCGCGATCGGCGGCGTCGGCTCGCTCAGCCGGGCGGAGAGCACGGGAAGGAGCGCCGCCTCGGTCTTCCCTGTCCCGGTCGGCGAGAGGAGCAGGGCGTCCGAGCCCCCCGCGAGCACGGGAAAGGCGAGCGATTGGATCTCGGTGGGACCCTCCCACCCCCACGATGCCACGGTCGCGACCAGGCGGGGGTCCACCCCCGGCAGGCCCGTCGCGAGAGCTCCTTCCATGGGTCCCGGGCGGGTCTAGGCCGGGTGGCGGGAAATAGGTCCGGCCGGCCGCTACGGGTGGGCGCCGGGCTCGAGGTCGAGCATCCTCAGGCCGACGCTCTCGACCATCGGGCGGCCGAAGGCGCGACCGGGGAACGTGTCGACGGAGATCTCCTGGAGGACCTTCACCGTCGCGCGCAGGAGATGGCCCCCCACCAGCCGGTGGTCCGGCCCGGCGAGGCCCGCGTGAAGGTGGATCGACGGCTGGCCGTCCGCCTCGGCGATCGTCCCGTGGAGCGCGACGACCTCGTGCGGCACGTCCACCTCGTGGGGGCGGTAGGAGCTCCCGTCCCAGTAGCCGAGGGTCGCCCGCGCGAACATCCCGATCCCGAAGCCGACCGTCGCGGCGCGGATCCGTTCCTTCCGCGCGAACTCCGCCAGCGCTCCGAAGAGATCGTCGCCCTCGTTCAACCGGACCGCCCAGTGGGTCCCCTCGCGCACCGCCTGCATCGAAGGAGGCCGACCGTCCCGCCCCTCTTGGGGATTTCCGCGGCCGCCGACGCAAACGGTAAGGGACGGAGGCCCGTCGGAACCGGCGGGCGATGACCGTACCGGCCGACGCGCGCACCGCACGTTCCGGGCCGGAGGTGGTCGCCCGCCTCCGCGACGGTGGGCCCGCCGCAATCGCCCTCTCGGGGGGCGTCGACTCGGGCCTGGTCGCCTCGCTCGCCCGCGAGGCTCTCGGGGACCGCGCGGTAGCGATCACGCTCGCCGGGAGCTCCGTGAGCGCGCGGGAGATCGCACGCGCCCGCGAGGTCGCGGCCGCCGTCGGGATCGAGCACGTCGTCCTCGCGGTCGACCCGCTCGCGTCCGAGGCGTACCGGGCGAACGGGGCGGACCGGTGCTACCACTGCCGGACGGTCGAGGGCCGGGCCGTCCGCGACGAGGCGGACCGGCGCGGGATCCGACAGCTCCTGGACGGCCTCCACGTCGACGACCTCGCGGAGGAGCGGCCCGGGGTGCGGGCGATGGACGAGGCCGGGTTCTTCCATCCGCTTCTCTGGGCCGGCTGGACGAAGGAGGTGGTGCGACGGACCGCGCGGGAGCGCGGCCTCCCGAACTGGGACCGGCCGTCGGACGCCTGCCTCGCCTCGCGGGTGGCGCGGGGGAGCCCGATCACGGACGGCCTGCTCCGGCGGATCGAGGCGGCCGAGTCGGTCCTGCTCGAGCGGGGTTTCCGCCGGGTCCGGGTGAGGGTCGAGGGGGAGGCCGCGCGCATCGAGGTCGACCCTTCCGAACTCTCCCGCCTGGTCGACGGACCGCTCCGCGCGGAGATCACTTCCCGCTTGCGCGCGCTCGGCTTTAGGTCGGTCGCCGTCGACCCTCGGGGGTACCGGGGCGGGGCGCTCGCCCTCCCGGTGGTCCGATGACCCCGGCGAAGATTCCCGACCCCGCGCCGCTCCCCGGACGGTTCGAGCTCGAGACTGACCTCGTCCCGCAGGGCGACCAGCCCCGCGCGATCGAAGGGATCGTCGAGCGCCTCCGTGCGAAGGAGAAGTTCGTCACGCTCCTCGGCGTCACGGGGAGCGGCAAGACGTTCACGATGGCCCAGGTCGTGGAGAAGCTCCAGCGCCCGACCCTGGTCGTCAGCCCGAACAAGACGCTCGCCGCGCAGCTGGTGAGCGAGTTCCGCGCCCTGTTCCCGCGGAACGCGGTCGAGTACTTCGTGAGCTACTACGACTACTACCAGCCCGAAGCCTACGTCCCCCAGATCGACCTGTTCATCGAGAAGGACGCGGCGATCAACGAGGAGATCGACCGGCTGCGCCATCGTGCGACGCAGGCGCTCCTCACGCGGCGGGACGTCCTGATCGTTGCGTCGGTGAGCTGCATCTACGGCCTCGGCTCGCCCGAGGACTACCGCGCGTCGGTGATCTCCCTCTCGGTGGGCCAGGAGATCGCGCGGGCCGCTCTGCTCGAGCAGCTCGTGAGGATGAAGTACGCCCGCAACGACGTCGAGCTGCGGCGCGGCCGCTTCCGCGTCCGGGGCGGGACGATCGACGTGATGGGGGCGGGCGAGACCGTCCATCGGCTCGTCCTCGAGGGCAACCGCCTCGCCACGATCGTGGAGCTCGACCCCGTGACCCAGGAGGAGCGCCGGGAGCTCTCCGAGCTCCTCGTCTTCCCGGCGACGCACTTCCTCACGATCGACGAGCGAGTGAAGCGCATCCTCTCCGAGATCGAGAAGGAGCGCGACCAGCGGGTCGCCGAGCTCAAGGCCGAGGAGAAGATCGTCGAGGCGCAGCGCCTGCGCAGCCGGGTCGACTACGACCTCGAGATACTCCGCGAGACCGGCTACTGCTCGGGGATCGAGAACTACGCCCGCTACTTCTCCGGCCGACGACCGGGGGAGCCGCCGTACACGCTCCTTGACTTCTTCCCGGACGACTTTCTGGTCTTCCTGGACGAGTCGCACGTCACCGTCCCGCAGCTCCAGGGCATGTACAAGGGCGACCGGAGCCGCAAGGACAACCTCGTCGAGTTCGGCTGGCGGCTCCCCTCCTGCCGCGACAACCGGCCGCTCAAGTTCCCGGAGTTCCTCGGACATGTTCCCCAGGCGGTCTTCGTCTCCGCGACGCCCGGCCCGTTCGAGCGGAAGGCGTCGCGCGGGGTGGTCGAACAGATCATCCGGCCCACCGGTCTCGTGGACCCTCCGGTCGAGGTGCGGCCGCTCACCGGGCACATCGCCGACCTCGTGACGGAGCTCAAGGCGTGCGTGGCCCGCGGCGACCGTGCGCTGGTCACGACCCTGACGAAGCGCACGAGCGAGGAGCTCTCGAACTACCTTGCGAACCAGGGGTTCAAGGTCCGCTACCTCCACTCGGAGGTGGAGACGCTCAAGCGGGTCGAGATCCTGCGGGACCTCAGGCTCGGGCGGTTCGACGTCCTCGTGGGGATCAACCTCCTCCGCGAGGGGCTCGACCTCCCCGAGGTAAGCTTCGTCGCGATCCTGGACGCCGACAAGGAAGGCTATCTGAGGAGCGAGACGTCGATCGTCCAGACGGCCGGTCGCGCGAGCCGCAACCTCTCCGGAAGGGTGGTCCTCTACGCCGATCGGACGACCGGCTCGATGCAACGGGCGATCGCCGAGATGGCCCGGCGCCGCGCCGCCCAGCTCGCGTTCAACGTCGAGCACCAGATCGTCCCGGAGACGGTCCGCAAGGAGGTCCGCTCGCTCCTCGGCCCCGAGGAGGAGGCTCCGTCGGGCGAGCTCTCGGTTGCCGGCCTCGGCAAGCAGTGGAAGGCCCGCCTTCCCCTCCTGCTCGCGAACCTCGAGGAGGAGATGCGGCTCGCGGCGGAGCAGCTCGACTTCGAGGAGGCCGCCCGCATCCGCGACCGCATCCGCGAGATCCGCCGGCGCGCCGAGGAGCGCTCGGCGCGCTCCCCCTCCGCACGTGCGGCCGCCGGCTAGTCCCGTCCCTTCGTGGGCAAAGCGATTTTACGGCGACGACATGCCGCGTTGATGCCCCGCACCGCCTCCCCGGACCCGGGCGGGCTCGCGGGGCTCCGGTCCCGCTCCGCCCTCCCCGAGCTTCTCTTCCTTTACGAGTGCGCCACGTCCGAGCCCGCCCGCCTCCGGCCCATCGCCGACCGACTCGGCCTGACGGTCCAGGCGGCCTCGTACACCTTCCGGGCGCTCCGTCGGCGGGGCCTCGTGCGGGTCGAGAACGGGCGTTACCGCCCGACGGTCGAGGGGGTCGCCCGTCTTCACGGGGCGCTCGACCTTCTCTCGGAGGACCTCCGTCAGCGCATCGAGAGGCTGCACGTCGTGCGCTCGACGCGGGCGGTCGCGTTCGGGAGCGCCCTCGTCGAGGGCGACACGGTCTCGCTCGAGATCCGGGACGGGCTGCTCTCCGC
>JBAIXP010000078.1:0-3479 GCA_037916495.1 Thermoplasmata archaeon
GCTCGCCCGAGGTGAACGCCGTGAACCCGGTGCGAACGCTCGGCAGGAACAGGACGATCAGCCCCGCGAAGCCGGCCGAGATCCCGAGGACCCCGAAGCGGTTGACGCCGCCCTCGCCAAAGAGGGCGACCCCGAAGAGGACGGTCCACAGCGGGAGGGTTCCGACCAAGATCGCCGAGAGCCCGGAGGAGATCGTCTGTTCCCCGAGGTTCAAGAAGGCGGCGTACCCTCCGACGAACACGACCCCGCCGAAGAGCGCGAGACGGGCAAGCCGCGCCCGGGAGGGCCAGGAGCCCTTCTCCCGGAGGCTGAGCGCCCCCACGAGGGCAGCGGCGACCGCGAAGCGGGCCGCGCCGAGCGGCAGGGGGGAGACCCCGGCGAGGAGGCCGAGGCGGATCACCGGGAACGCGGAGCCCCAGATCGCGCCGAGGAGAACGAGCCAGGCCACGTCCGAGCCACGGCTCCCTGGCATCCCGGCCCCGCTCGGGCTCGTCTGTTCCCCGGGCGTCACGTGGGCTCGCTACCCTCCGCGTCGCTCCTTCCGTCCTCGCGATAAAAGCAGGCCCCCCGGTACCGCAGCGGGAGCGCCGGGGCCCGGCGAGGTAGCGGAGAGAGACCCCCGGCCGCCGGGCCGTGCGGGGAGGAACTCGGTCGACGCACGGCGGTGCGACGCTACGGCGCGGGGGTGGAGGCAAAGACGACGGGCTGGCCGCCGTTCCCCGCGACCGTTTCGGGCTCGACCGAGCGGTTGAGCGTGATCTCGTTGACGACCCCGAGCATCTCGCGCGCGGTCCCGAGGCTCGAGAGGATCCGCTGGACGCGGGCGGCACCGAGCTTGTCGCGGCTCCGGCCGATCAGCGACTCGGAGAGCTTCGCGCCCCGCTCGGTGAGCCCCTCGATCTCGGTGAGCGCGGCGTGCGCGTCGGCGGCGGCGACGTCGCGGAACGCGCTCATGGTGCGCTGGAGGACCGTGTCGAACTCCTCGAACTGGACGAGGAGGTCCTCCGCGTCCTTGCCGCGGGGAAGGTCCTCCGCGAGCTCGGAAGAGACCTGGGCGAGGAGACCGCCCCCGACCTCGAGCATCTTCACGACGACGCGGTAGCCGATCTGGTAATGGTGGCTCGGGACCCCGATGTCCCGTGCGATCTGGAAATCGTTCGAGGCGAGGAGGATCTGGCGCGCGATCAGGAGATAGAACCGCTCGATCTCCTCCTCGACCTGGTGGACCTGCGCCAGCGGGGTCGCGTCCCCCGAGCGCAGCGATTTCTCGCACAGCTCGACCTGCATCCTCAGCATCCTCACCACCCGGTCGAGGAGGCTCGGGAGGCGGTGCTTGGTCGGGTCGAGGAAGACCTGGACCTCGAGCCGGTCCGGCTCGTCCTCGATGAGGCTCATGCCGAGGACGCGCTGGGCGACGTGGCTCACCTCCTCGCGGAGCGCGGGCGGCACCTCCTCGGGAGCCGAGAAGATGATCCGGTCCTGACCGGTGATGTAGGCGCCGACCAAGAGGCGCGACGCGAGGCTGGGCGCGCACTCGGTCGCGTCGAGCCTCAGGGTCCGCCCGTCCCCGGGCTTTGCCTGGCCCGCGACCGCGACCTCGAGGCGGCCTTCGCCGATGTCCTGGAACCTGAGAAGCGTGCCGCTCCGCACGTTGAACGCCTCGGTCCACGACTTCGGCAGGGTGACGGAGAGCGACGTGAGGCCCGTCCGCTGCACGCTGCGCACGCTCGAGCGGGTCCCGAGGTCCTCGTGCTCCGGCGCGACCGTGCCACTCACGACCGCAGTTGGGGGGCTCCGTACAATAAGGAGCAAGTCAATTTTGATTGATTCCGAGGAAAATCCTCGCCGGTTCTCCTGTCTCTCCTTACGACAAGGAGGAGACCCATTTGCTACACGGATCGATTATCGACCCTCAAGGAGCCGACCATGACGACCGCAACAACGAACACCGGGAACTCGCCGAGAGCCAAGCGCAAGGAGGCGGCGTAGGCCTCCCGCGTCGAAAGGAGCGAACATGTTCATCGATAACCTCGCGCTCACCGAAGCGCTGCTGCTCTTCGCCGCCGCCGTGCTCACCTACGTCGGGGTGACCACCTGGTGGGCGATCCACAAGAACCGACCGGAGAGCGTACGGAGCCACCTCAAGGGGGCCGCGATGCCCCTCGCCGCGGTGGGCGTCGCGTCCGTCGTCCTCGGGCTATGGTCCGAAATGGCCTGGCCATACCCCGTCACCCCCGTCTCCGCGGGTCACATCGACATGGCCCACTACAACATCCTGTTCAACGACATCACGCTCGTCTTCGGCATGGTGATGATCGCCTTCGCGGCCTCCGCGTACTTCGGGCTGCGCCTTCAGTACGTCGGGATCTTCGCGTTCATCGCCGGCGCCGTGACGATCCTCTACGGCTGGACCGGCTACGTGGACGGGTACACCTCGGAACCGTTCGAGTTCTTCCTGCTCTACGCCGGCTTTGGGATGTCGGGAGTCTTGGCCCTGCCCGCGACGGTCGTGACCGACTACTACCTCGGAACGGTCACCTCGGATCCAAAGGCGTGGCGGGCCGTCCCCTCGACGGTCCCCCGTCGCGCGCGTTTCGGTACGCGGGCCGCCCAGGGTCTCGGTGTTGCCGCTCGGTCGTCCGTTGGATCGGACGGGACCGAGGGAGCCGTGCCGCTCCGGTACCGTGTGCCCTTCGGCCTCCACCTTGTCATGCTGGCGTTCCCTGTGTTCATGTTCCTCGCCGGCTTCGCCGCGTGGTGGTTCCTGGGGACGACCGTTCCGGGGCACCTGAACCCGGCCAAGGCGGCCCCGTAGGCAATCGTATCGTCGGCCCGCGGGGGAAGCACCCCCAAGCCCAACCCTTTCCTTCTCTCCACTGGGTTCTTCGCAACCTTTCTCGCCGAGGAGTAGGCGGAGCCTCGTTCCGGCAGGACCGTGTCGTCGCGGGCCGCGGCCGAGGTAAGGTTGGGCTCGGAACAGCGAACCCTCCCGGGCGACGTCAAGACCTAGCAGGGTTCCGGAACGACGGCCGATCCGTCACCCTCGCCCGATCGGCCCTCACCCCGTAGGCCCACCGCCCCGCTCTTCGTGATGCTCGCCGGGTCCACGGAACGGTGGTTGCGCGGAACGGCGATCCCAGGTCACCTCGCACCTACCTAGGGCCGACCTTGCGAGAAACCTCGACGGAGAGGGAGCGGAGTCAGGCCGTCCCCGCACCCTACGTTGTTCCTGGAGCGAACGCTCCACGGCGGGCCCCGCCCTGCCGCTCGCGGGGCTTGGTCGATCGGTGCGAGCTCCGTCCGGGAGGGTCGACGCGAACGGCGGGGGTGCAGCGAGGGCGCTGCAGGGTCAACCTTGCGGAACGATGATATACAACATGCCAGGTCGGCCCGCGGGGGCACCTAGCGTGACCAATCTGAGAAAACCAGGAAGAGTGTCGATCGTGACCGGAGCGCTGGCCGTCTTTGCCTTGCTGGCG
>JBAIXP010000079.1:0-2612 GCA_037916495.1 Thermoplasmata archaeon
CCGGGCCCTCGGGGTCCGTTCGGTGCGCGTGGTCGTCGGGGCGCCGAGCGAACCACGGCCGGGCCGCCTGAGGGGGCGCACGGCGACCGGGGCGCGCTGGTGGGCCGACCTCGAGGGGATCACCGCGCCGCTCGTCCCGCGCAAGGAGCGCGCCGCCCGCCCGGGGCACCGCGTCACGATCACCGCCTCGGAGGGCCGCACCGACGAGGAAGTTGACATCTTGGAACCGGCGGTCGTTCAGCAGCAGGAGTCCGTGCGCGCGCTCGCCGATGGCCTCGACGGGATCCTCGCCGCCCCCGTCATCGGGCCCACGAAGGCCCGGATCGCGTGGGAGGCCGGCTTCCGCTCGGTCGACGAGCTCGCCGGCGCGGCGTTCGACCGCATCGAAGCGCTGCCGGGGTTCGGCCGACCGGTTGCCCTCGTCCTGTTCCAGAAGTCGGGCCGCCCGGTGCCTCGCCCCACCGGTCCGTACTTCTCCGTCGGGGTCCTCGCCCGATCGCCGGGGGCCTCCTTGGGGCCGGCGGCGAGGCCGCGAGCGACCCTGTCGTCGGAAACGGACGAGGCCGAGTCTCGTCCCGGACCGGGTGAACCGGAGGCCGTGCCGACCCCCTCGCCCAAGGCCGATCGCGCCGACGGTTCGTCCCCCCCGGCCCTAGCCGCGCCCGGCGCGGCGTCGGCCCTTCCGGGGGCCCCGGCCGCGGAAGCGCCCCGTCGTGCCGGCCCCGCACCGAACAGTCCGGCGACGTCCCCGCTCCCGCTCCGCTACGGCCTCGAGCTCTGCCTGCACGCCTCGCGGACGGCTGCGGCCCTTCCGTTCCTCGAAGCGACGGCCGTCGGCCACCGAGGGGTCGCGATCGTGAGGGACGGCCCGGACGCGATGCGCACCCTGGTCGGGTCCCGGCCGGTCGTCGTGCGACGGCTCACGGGTCTCGGCGAGGAGGGGAGCGTGCGACCCGGGGACCTCGGGGCCCTCACGGCCGAGTTCGCTCGGGCGATCGAGCAGGACGGCGTCTCCGCCTTCTTCGTCGACGGGATCGGCTACCTCCTCGAGATCCACGGCCTTTCCGAGATCCTGGGGTGGCTCGAGGACCTCGACCTGCTCGCGCGCTCCTCGGAGGTCCGGGTCTGGCTCCATCTGGGCGGGGCCGAGCTCACGTCGGCCCAAGCAACGGCGATCCAGGGCCGGTTCACGTCGGAGATCGAGACGCCCGACGACCGCAACGCCCCGGCACCGGCCGTCTACCGGGGCTAGAGGTTCGGGACCCCGGCCCCCGGGCGACCTCAGCGGCCCGGGCTTTCGTCGGGGGTTTGGCCCCGGCCGGCCGACCGGACCGTTCGGGCGGACGACCTCGCCCGGCCCCCCCGGATTTCGTCGGAGTTCGCGGTCCAGACGAACGCCCGCTCGACGGAGCTCGCGAGCCCGAAGTGGTGGCGGAACGCGCGGCGCAGCCGCGCCACGCCGGGCGAGGCGGTGGAACGCACCCGCGCGCGGGAGAATCCGGCCCACCAGCGGTCGATGAGATTCGGCCCGGTGCGCTCGGTCGGCAGGAAGTGCAAGAAAAAGCGCGGATGGTGGTCGAGCCATCGGCGTACCTCGGCGGCCGAGGGCGCGAGCCGGCCGTCGAGCAGGAGGTGGACGTCGAGGTCGTGCGGCGTCTCCCGGTCGATCGCCTGGAGGAACTGACGGAACTCGGAGGCCCGCCGGTCCTCCTCGGACCGGGCGAGCCGCCGGGGCTCGAGCGGCAGGAGCCCGGAGGACGTCCGCCCCTTGAGGTCGACCGAGAACGCCATCGCCCGGTCGGGGGGGTGGTAGTAGAGCCCGACGAGGTCCGTGACGTTCTCGACGAACCTCGCGCCCGGGTTGCGCCGGAACGTCTCGACCGCGCGCTGCGGCTCGATCTGGTGGGCCCGCCAGATCCGCTGGACCGTCGTCTTGCTCACGCCGGCCTCGCGGGCCATCGCGCGGGCGGTCCACGGTCCGCCGCCGGCCGGGCGCCGGCCGAGGGTCATCCGGACGATCTCGCGGACCTGCGCGGGGGGAAGGGACGGCGGCCGCCCGGGGCGGGGTGCCTCGCGGAGAAGCCCGGGGACCCGCTGCGCGAGGAACCGCCGTCGCCACAGCGCGACCGTGCCCGGCGTGCAGGCGAGCTCCCGCGCGATCGTGCGGTCGTCCGCGCCCTCCGCCGCCCGCAGCACGATCCGGGCCCGAGCGGCGACGCGTTGGGTGGACGGCGGCGACCGGGCGAGCTCGAGCAAGCGGGGACGCTCGCCGCGCGCGAGACGGACGGACGGGGCACGCCGCACGGCCGCCGCCACGCCCGGGCGCAAGATAAGGCGCGGCGCCGGGAAGCCTACGCTCCCGAAGGTCGGGCTTTCGGCGCCGCGGCCCGCGACGGCCGGCCCGCACGGCCGAGACCGGCGTAGACGTTCCCGACGAACAGGGCGAGGTAGGGCGCGAGCACACCGAGAGGTGCGACGACCGGCACGAGGGCGAGGACCGCCGGCAGGACCGCCGCCGAGACGCCGACCAGCGCGCCGAAGACGACCATCGCGGACCGCGACGACGGGGCGGTGCGCGGCTCGGTCACCATGAAGAACCCGTAGAAGACCGG
>JBAIXP010000080.1:0-16567 GCA_037916495.1 Thermoplasmata archaeon
ACGTCCTTCTTCGGCTCGGCCTTGCCGCGCGAGCCGTCGAGCACGGGGGTCGTCATCGTCCAGGCCCCCTGCGGGGTCGCGCCGCTCCGCTGGATCCCCGTGTTCATGTACGCCTCGTTGTCGTACATCACGTAGATCGCGTCCGTCCTTCGCTCGAGCATCCCGCTAAGCGCCTGGAGCCCGATGTCCGCCGTCCCCCCGTCCCCGGCGAGGCCGAGCACGGTGACGTCCGGTAGCCCGAGAGCGTCCGCCGCTGCGCGGAGCCCCGAGAGGGAAGCGCCGGTCGACTCGATCGGAGTGTCGAGGGTCGCGACGCCGAGCGCGCTCGTGGGGTACATGGTCGCGATGACCGTCCAGCAGCAGGCGGGGACGGAGACGATCGTGCGGGGCCCGAGGGCTTTCAGGACGAGCCGGACGGCGAGGGCCGGGCCGCAGCCAGGACACGCCGCATGACCGGGCCGCATCCACTCCTCCTTTGGCAGCGTGAGCTTAGCCACGGGCGCTCACCTCCCCCCAGGACTCTAGATCGGCCCAGAACGGTCCTCCCTCGGGTCGGTCGAGCAGCCGGTCGAAGATGCGACGGATCATCGCGAGGGTGATCTCCCGGCCCCCAAGGCCCCCGAGGAAGCTCGTCACGCTCGGGCCGGCTCCGCCGGCGGCGAGCGCCGCTCGGACCTCGGTGGCGACCGCCCCCTCGGCCCCGAACGTGTAGGACCGGTCGAGGACGCCGACCCGGGGGACCGCCCCCAGCTCCTCACGGAGCTGCTCGGCGGGGAACGGGCGGAAGAGGCGGAGCTTGACGAGGCCGACCTTGCGGCCTTCGGCGCGCAACAGATCGACCACGGCCCGGGCCGGCGTCGAAGCAGTCCCGACCGTGAGCAGGACCGCGTCGGCCCCCTCGGTGCGGTACGGGACGACGGGTCCGCCGAGCTCGCGGCCGAAGAGGCGCGCGAAGTCGTTCTCGACCTCGCCGAGCGTCGGCACGACGTGCGACGTCGCCCGGGCGAGCTCGTGGCGGAAGAGCACGTACTCCTCCGGGCCGACGAACGAGCCGAGCCGCTGGGCCTCTCCGGGGCGGAGGATCGCGTGGCCGACCCGCGAAGGAAGGAACTGGTCCACGGCCCCCTGGGACGGCACGTCGACGGGCTCGACGGTATGCGAGAGGTAGAACGCGTCCTCGGTCACCATCGCGGGGAGCCGCACCGCCGCGTCCTCGGCGAGACGGTACGCTTCGAGCACCATGTCGAGGACCTCCTGGTTCGTCTCGGCGTACAGCTGGATCCAGCCGGTGTCGCGCTGGGAGACGGTGTCGGTATGGTCGGCGCCGAGCGCCCACGGGGGGGCGACCGCTCGGTTGACGACGCCCATGACGATCGGAGCCCGCATCCCCGAGGCCCAGTGCAGAAGCTCGTGCATCAGCAGGAGCCCCTGGCTCGACGTCGCCGTGTAGGTCCGCGCCCCGAGCGCGGAGGCGCTCACGCAGACCTGGAGCGCGCTGTGCTCCGACTCGACCTTCACGAACCGGGCGGGAAGCGCGCCGGATTCGACGAACTCCGCGATCCCTTCGACGATCGACGTCTGAGGGGTGATCGGGTAGGCCGCGACGACCTGGACGCGGGCGAGGCGGACCGCCTCCGACTGGGCATGGTTCCCGGAGAGCACGGTCCTCGCCATCGGTCCTACGCCTCCGCTACGAGGGCGATCGCCTTCGGCGGGCAGATGTCGGCGCAGATGCCGCACCCCTTGCAGTGCTCCTCGAGAAGGACGGGAAAGCCTTGGGCATCGAGGTCGATGGCGACGTCCGGGCAGTACTTCCAGCAGAAGTTGCACCGTGTGCACTTCTCGAGGTGGATCTCGGGCCTGAGCGTCCGCCACGAGGCGGTCGAGATCCGCTCGGACGACGCGGACGCCACAGGACCCTCGGGGAGGGTCGCCACGGCCGCCGACCTCGCAGGGACGGGGGGAAGGCGGGACGCAGCGCCCTCGAGGACCTGGACCTGGGCGTAGCCGTCGCGGCAGGCCTCGCGGTTCGCCTCGGGGTTCCTCGGGACGTGGTGCTCAATCGCTCGCTCGAGCGCGGGGAGCGTCACCGCTCCCGTCAGCCGGGCGAGGGCGCCGAGCACGACGGTGTTGACGATCGGAAGTGTCGCCGAGCCGAGGTGGTGCTCGACCGCGATGCGGCTCGCGTCGACCGCCGCGAGACGGACCCCCGCAGGGGCGGGGAACGCCCGGACCGAGCTCGGCGCGTTCACGACCAGCCAGCCGCCGTCCTTGAGCCCCGAGGTCGCGCCGGGGTTCCTGAGGAGGCTCCGGTCGAGGACGACGAGGACGTCCGGCTCGGTGATCGAGCCGCGGACGGCGATAGGCCCCTCGTGGAGGCGGCAGTAGGCCGTCACGGGAGCGCCCCGGCGCTCCACCCCGAAGAACGGGAAGCTCTGGGGGACCTTGCCGTCGAGGAACGCCGCCTCTGCGAGCAGCTCCGCGGCGAGGACCGCGCCCTGGCCCCCGCGTCCCAAGAACCGGATCTCGAGCACGTTGCCCCGGGGCACGACCGGGGATGGGGGGGAATAACCGTTCAGTCAACCTCCGTTGACACCGCCACTTAATCGGGAACCCTCGTGGTAAGCCCCACATGGCCCCCGTCGTCCCCTCCTCGACGATCTGGCTGGACGGCGAGCTCGTCCCGTGGGACCGGGCGATGGTCCACGTCCTCACGCACGGGCTCCACTACGGCTACGCCGTCTTCGAGGGGATCCGCTGCCACCGGACCGCGCAGGGTCCCGCGGTCTTCCGGCTCGTCGAGCACCTTGAGCGGTTCGCCGACAGCGCGAAGATCTACCGGATGGCGCTACCCTACTCGGTCGAGCAGCTCACGGACGCCGTCCGCGCGCTCGTCCGTTCGACCGGGCTCGAGGAAGGGTACATCCGTCCCATCGCCTTCAGCGGCTACGGGGAGATGGGGCTCGACCCGAGCGCGAGCCGCATTCGGGTGGCGATCGCGATGTGGCCGTGGGGCGCCTACCTCGGCGAGGAAGGGACGACCCGCGGCGTCCGGGCCGCCGTGTCGAGCTGGGTCCGCATTGACTCCCGCTCGCTGCCCCCGCAGGCGAAGTGCTCGGCCAACTACGCGAACAGCATCCTCGCGAAGCTCGAGGCGAAGGCCGGGGGCTACGACGAGGCGATCCTGCTCAATTCCGCGGGGGTGGTCTCGGAAGGCCCGGGAGAGAACCTCTTCCGCGTGCGCAACGGGGTGCTCAGCACGCCCCCCGCCTCTTCCGGCATCCTCCGCGGGATCACCCGCGACACGGTGATCCGGCTCGCCGACGAGGCCAAGATCCCGCTCCAGCGGACGACGATCGCGCGGGAGGAGCTGTTCACGGCGGACGAGCTGTTCTTCGCCGGCACCGCCGCCGGGGTCACGCCGATCCGGGAGGTCGACGGTCGCCCGATCGGCAACGGTTCCTTCCCGATCACGCACCGGCTCCAGGAGGCGTACGGCCACGCCCTCCGCGGTGAGGGTGCGAGCCACCCGGAGTGGCTAACGTTCGTCCGATAGCGGGAGGGGCGGGCGGGAAGATGACCGGGGGGCAGGTCCCGTCCGTTCGGCCCGGAGCGGGCACGCGCTGGGTCCTTCCCCGGGCGCGGTTCGGGGAGTTCCTCGACGCGCTTCGGGCGCTCGGCTACCGGATTGTCGGCCCGACGGTCCGGGACAGCGCGATCGTCTACGGGCCGATCGAGACCGAAGCCGACCTTCCCGTAGGATGGACCGACCGTCAGGAGGCGGGGACCTACCGTCTCGAGCGTCGGCCGGACGAAGCCCTCTTCGGCTACAACGTCGGACCCCACAGCTGGAAGAAGTACCTCTTTCCGTCGCGCGAGCGGATGCTCACCGCGACCCGGGACGGCGGCTCGTTCACGACCCGCGCCGAGAAGCCGGACGCGTCCCCGACCGCCTATCTCGGCGTCCGGGGCTGCGAGCTCGCGGCGATCCGGGTCCAGGACCGGGTCTTCACCGGAGGGCCGTACGTCGACCCGGGCTACGCCTCGCGGCGCGCAAGGACGCTCCTGATCGCGGTCCAGTGCACCCAGGCCGGGGCGACCTGCTTCTGCACGTCCATGGGGACCGGCCCGGCGGCCGGCCCCGGCTTTGACCTTGCGCTGACCGAGATCGTGGACGGGCCGGACCATCGGTTCCTGGTCGAGGTCGGGACGGAGGAGGGTGCGGAGGTGCTCGTCCCGCTCGCCCTCGATCCGGCCACGGCGGACCTCGGCGAGCTCGCGCGCGAACGGGTCGACCGGGCCGCTCGCTCGATGGGTCGCGAGCTCGACGCCCGGGGGATCCGCGAGCTCCTCTTAGGTCGCCTCGAGCACGAGGAGTGGGCGAAGGTCGGCGAGCGGTGCCTTGCGTGCACGAACTGCACGATGGTCTGCCCGACCTGCTTCTGCCACGCGACCGAGGAGGTCCCGTCCCTGGACGGCGCGCAGGTCGAACGGTGGCGCCGGTGGGACTCCTGCTTCAACGTGCCGTTCTCCGAGCTGCACGGGGGGAGCGTCCGCTCGGGGATCCCGGCGCGGTACCGCCAGTGGATGGTCCACAAGCTCGCGACCTGGTTCGACCAGTTCGGGAGCTCCGGCTGCGTGGGCTGCGGCCGGTGCATCACCTGGTGCCCGGTCGGCATCGACCTCACCGCCGAGGCCCGCGCTCTGCGCGCGCCCCCAGGTCCGGGCGGACCCCGGGGAGGCGCCCCGTGAGCGCTCCCGGCCCTTCCGTTCCCGTGGCCGCGCTCGCGACGCATCCGTTCCTCGCCGGCCTCGGGGGAGAGTTCCTCGGGGCCGTCGCCGCCGCGACCCGTCAGGTCGACTACGAGCCCGAGGCGACGATCGCGCGCGAGGGCGAGCCGGCGCGCGAGTTCTGCCTCATCGTGCACGGCAAGGTCGCCCTCGAGCTCGTCCCGCACGACCGGCCCCGTCTCACCGTGCTCACGCTCGGCCCGGGCGAGGTCTTCGGCTGGTCGTGGCTCGTCCCTCCCCACCTCTGGCGCTCCGACGCACGGGCGGTGAAGGCGACGCGCGTGCTCGCGATCGACGGGGAGAAGCTTCGCGCGGCGCTCGAGGCGCACCCGGAGGACGGCTACCGGTTCCTCTGCCGGTTCGTCCCGGTGCTGGGGTTGCGGTTGGACGCCACGCGCCTGCAGGTGCTCGATGTCCACCGCGCGTGAGACCGCGGGGGCCGTCCCGGCCGTCGGCGAGGTTCCCTCGCCCCTCGAACCGGTCCCGTACACGGTACGGCAGCGTGTCGCCGAGACCGCGGACACCGTGACCCTCACTCTCGCGCCCGAGCGAGGGGGCCCGGTCCCCGCCTTCGCTCCGGGCCAGTTCAACATGGTCTCCACGCTCGGAGTAGGGGAGGTGGCGATCTCGATCTCGGGGGACCCGGCCCGCGACGGCGAGCTGGTCCACACCGTCCGGTCGGTCGGGCTTGCGACGCGCTCGGTCGCGCAGGCGGCCCAGGGGTCGGTCCTCGCGGTGCGCGGACCGTACGGTCGAGGGTGGCCCCTTGCACCGGCGCGCGGCAAGGACGTAGTGGTGATCGCCGGGGGCCTCGGCCTCCCGCCGCTCCGGCCCCTCCTCCTCGCCCTCCTCGCCGACCGCGCTCGGTACGGGCGCCTCGAGGTGATCTACGGGGCCCGGAGCCCGCAGGACCTCGTCTTCTACGCCCAGCTCCAGGAGTGGCGGACGCGGGCCGACGGGCGCTTTCAGGTGACGGTCGACACCGCCGGCCGCGACTGGTACGGCGACGTTGGCGTCGTGACCCAACGGATCCCGGACTGCCGGTTCGACGCGAAGAACACGGTCGCCTACCTTTGCGGCCCCGAGATCATGATGCGCCTTTCCGCCGACGCGCTCGAGGCGCGCGGGATCCCCCCCGAGGCGATCTGGCTCTCGCTCGAGCGCAACATGCGCTGCGGCATCGGCCAGTGCGGCCACTGCCAGCTCGGGCCCTACCTCCTCTGCCGCGACGGCCCGGTCCTCCCCTACCGTGACCTACGCGCCCTGCTCAAGGTGCGGGAGCTCTGAGCCATGGCCCGCACGGTTCGGCCGAAGCTCGCCGTCTTCAAGTTCGCCTCGTGCGACGGCTGCCAGCTCTCGCTCCTCGACTGCGAGGAGGAGCTCTTGGGACTCGCCGACGCGGTCGAGATCGCGACGTTCCCCGAGGCGTCGAGCGCCACGGTCGCGGGTCCCTACGACCTCGCCCTGGTCGAGGGGTCGGTGACGACGGAGGAGGACGCCCACCGCATCCAGGAGGTCCGCGCGAGCGCGCGGAGGCTCGTGACGATCGGCGCGTGCGCCACCTCGGGCGGCATCCAGGCGCTGCGCAACTTCGCCGACGTCGAGGAGTTCCGGCGGGTCGTCTACGCACGGCCCGAGTACGTCCGGACGCTCGCGCGCTCGACCGCCATCCGCGACCACGTCCCGGTCGACTTCGAGCTCCGCGGCTGCCCGGTGAACAAGTCGCAGCTCCTCGAGGTGATCGTCGCGTTCCTGGACGGTCGCCGGCCCAACGTGCCGAGCGAGAGCGTCTGCCTCGAGTGCAAGCGCCGCGGGACCGTCTGCGTCGTGGTCGCGCGCGGCACCCCGTGCCTCGGTCCGGTGACCCAGGCCGGCTGCGGCGCGATCTGCCCGGCCTTTGGACGCGGGTGCTACGGCTGCTTCGGACCCCAGGAGACCCCGAACACGGTTGCCTGGGGCCGGCGGCTCTCCGAGCTCGGCCTAGGACCCGCGGAGATCGCCCGGCTCTACCGGACGTTCAACGCGGCGGCGAAGCCGTTCGCGGAGGCGGCCGAGGGAGGCGCCCGATGAGCGAGCGGACGGTCGCGGTCA
This sequence comes from Thermoplasmata archaeon, assembly GCA_037916495.1. Lineage (GTDB taxonomy): Archaea > Thermoplasmatota > Thermoplasmata > Lutacidiplasmatales > UBA184 > Lutacidiplasma. The sequence continues at coordinate 6,883 of JBAIXP010000080.1, forward strand.
ACTACGTCGCGCGGGTCGAGGGCGAAGGGGCGCTCCGGGTCCGGGTCCGGGACCGCTCGGTCGAGGAGGTCGAGCTCCGGATCTTCGAGCCGCCGAGGTTCTTCGAGGCGCTCCTGCGGGGGCGCGCCGCCACCGAGGCCCCCGACATCACCGCGCGCATCTGCGGGATCTGTCCGGTCGCCTACCAGATGAGCGCCTGCCACGCCGTCGAGCGGGCCTACGGGGTCCGGGTCGACGGCCCGCTCCGCGCGCTGCGTCGGCTCCTCTACTGCGGCGAGTGGATCGAGAGCCATGCGCTCCACATCTACCTCCTCCACGCCCCGGATTTCCTCGGCTATCCGGACGCGGTCCGTCTTGCCCGGGACCACCGCTCGGTCGTCGAGACCGGCCTTCGCCTCAAGAGGGCCGGCAACCGGCTCCTCGAGTTCCTGGGCGGGCGCGAGGTCCATCCGATCAACGTTCGGGTCGGGGGGTTCTACCGCGTGCCGTCGCGCGACGAGCTCTCCTCGCTCGAGCCGATGCTCGCGCAGGCGCTCGCCGACGCCGAGGCGACCGTGCGGTTCGCCTCGGGCCTTTCGTTCCCCGACGCCGAGGAGGAGTACGAGTTCGTCGCCCTCCGACCGCCCGACGAGTACCCGTTCAACGAGGGGGACCTTGCCTCGAGCCGGGGGCTCTCGCTCCCGCAGGAACGCTTTGACGAGGCGTTCGAGGAGGTCCAGGTTCCGCACTCGAACGCCCTGCAGGCCCGGCGCCGCGGCGGGGGAGCCTACCTGGTCGGGCCGCTTGCCCGTTACGCCCTCAACCGGGAGCGTCTGCCGCCCCGCACGCTCCGGCTCGCGGACGAGCTGGGGGTCGAGAAGGTCGTCCGCAACCCGTACCGGAGCATCGTCGTCCGGTCGATCGAGGTGATGGCGGCGTGCGAGGAGGCGCTCCACCTGGTCCGGGCCTACACCCCGCCCCCGCACCCGTACGTGGAGCTGCCCGGAGGCTTTGCGGGCGGCGTCGGGGCCGCGGTCACCGAGGCCCCGCGCGGGATCCTCTACCACCGCTACGCGATCGACGCAAAGGGGATCATCACGGACGCGAGGATCGTCCCGCCGACCTCGCAGAACCAGGCCCGGATGGAGCTCGACCTCAAGCACCTGGTCGAGCGGTCGCTCGACCTTTCCGACCCCGAGCTCGCCGACCGCTGCGAGCGGGCGGTGCGCAACCACGACCCGTGCATCTCCTGCGCCACGCATTTCCTCCGGCTCGAGGTCGTCCGTGACTAACGAGGTCGGCGCCCGCCCCCTGGTCGTCGGCGTGGGCAACGACGATCGCGCGGACGACGGCGCGGGCCTCGACGTCGCGCGGGAGCTCGCGTCCCGACCGGCGGTCCCCGCCGACGTACGCCTCTGGACGGGGGAGCTCACGGGCCTCCTCGACCTCTGGCGACGCCGGTCGGTCGTGATCGTCGTCGACGCGGTCCGCTCGGGGGCCGCGCCGGGGACCGTGCGACGGTGGACAGCCGAGGAGCTCTCCCGGTCCGATCCGGCCCGAACGTTCTCCACGCACGGGGTCGGACTGCCCGCGGTGTTCGACCTCGCGCGAACGCTCGGAGAGCTTCCCGACCACCTGGTCGTCTACGGGATCGAGGCCGCCGAGACCGGCGCGGGCGCGCCACGATCGGAGCCGGTCCGCCGAGGCGTCGCGCTCGCCGCGGTACGCATCGCCAAGGAGCTCGAGAGATTCGCGGCGCCGCCCGAGGCCGGCCGCGGGGGGGCCTGAGGATGCACGAGGAGGCGCTCCTTCGCGACCTGCGTCGGGCCCTGGGCGAGCTCGCCGGACGGCAGGGCTCGGGCCGGATCGTACGAGCCCGGGTCTGGCTCGGGGCTCTTTCGCACGTTTCCGAGCCCCGGTTGCGCGAGGCCTGGCCGGGAATCGTGGACGGAGGGCCGGCGCACGGCTGCGCGCTCGAGGTCGAGACCTCGGACGACATGACCGACCCGCTCGCCTCCGCGGTCGTGCTCCGGGCGGTCGACGTCGACGACGGTCGGTCCGACGGGTTCCACCGGGGCGCGGTCTCCGACCGGAAGGGCGAGTCGCGCCGGGGCTAGGTTTTAGGACGGTCGGAGGCTCGAGGGTACGATGTGTCTCGCGATCCCGGGAAAGGTCGTGCGGATCACGGACGACCCGTCCGGTGACCGTTCCGCCGAGGTCGAGTACCCCGGCGAGCGACGCACCGCGAGCCTTCTCTTCCTCCCCGACGCGGTCGTCGGCGACTTCGTCCTCGTCCAGGCGGGGTTCGCGATCCGCCGGCTCACCTCGGGACAGGCGGAGGAGGCGACCCAGGCGATGGCGCGCGCCGCCTCGCTGCTGGCCGGAACTCCCGGGGGCTCATGAGCGGCCTTGCGGGCGACCCGGGGCGGCGGCGTGGACCGTTCGGGCCGGGGCTCCTCCTCGTCCTGGCGACGGCCCTGGTGAGCGGGGTCTCCACCTTCGTCAACCTCTACGCGGTCCGGGGGACGAGCTCGGACGCGTTCGTGACGGTCCGTAACCTCGCGGTCGTGGCGTTCCTCGCGCCGCTGGGAGTCGTGGCGGCCTTCCGAAGGGGCCCCCGGCCGGGCCTCGCGCGGCGGGACCTCGGCGCGCTTGTCCTGGTCGGCCTGGTCGGCGGAGCGGTGCCGTTCCTCCTCTTCTTCCACGGGCTCTCCCTGGCGGCCGCGGACCACGGCGGGACGACCGCGTCGTTCGTCTACCGGACCCTGTTCCTCTTCGCGGGGCTCTTCGCGGTCCTCTTCCTCGGCGAGCGCCTGTCGCGCCGGTACGTGGCCGGCGCGCTGCTCCTGCTGCTCGGGAGCTACCTCCTTCTTTCGATCACCGCGGCGCAGCTCACCGAGGGGTCGCTCTACGTCCTCGCGGCGACCGGCCTCTGGGCTGGGGAGTACACGCTCTCGAAGCGCCTCCTCGCCCGGCTCCCGTCGACCACGCTCGCCCTCGGCCGGATGGGCTTCGGGGCCGCCTTCCTCGGGGCGTACCTCGCGTTCACGGCTCAGTGGTCGGCCGTCCTCTCCTTCTCGGGGGGCCAGTGGGAATGGGTCGGGATCAGCGCCGTCCTGCTGACCGCCTTCGTCACGACCTGGTACGCGGGCCTGGCGCGCGTGGAGCTCAGCGTGGCGAGCTCCGTGCTCGTCCTCGGCTATCCGGTGAGCTGGCTCCTTGCCTCGCTCGCCGGGGGCGGGCCTCTGAGCGTCCGGGATGCCGCGGGGTCGCTCGCGGTCCTCGCGGGCGCCGGCCTGATCGTCGGCGTCGCGTACCTCCGCGGGTCGTGGGCGTGGGTGCGTCGCGTTACGGCCTCCGCATCGTCGTCCAGCTGAGATGGACGGGGTCCGCCTCGCCGCCCGGTTCAGTCTCACCACGAACCGCCTCCGCTACTGCGGGCCGGCCGAGGCGGCCCCGGTGCTCTACCGGGCGATCACGGACGGGACGGGACTCTCCGAGGCCGGGGAGGCTCTCTCCCGCTTCGAAGCGCTGTACCCGTACCTGGAGGCGATCGCCCACCACACCGGACGGCGCCCGTTCGACGAGGAGGTCGTCGAGGCGTACTGGCTCGGGAACCGGCTCTTGGACGATTTCGGGGCCGAGGAGTTCCGTGGGATCCTCCGCGCGCTCTCCGCCCGGGGGCTGCCCACGTTCGTGGCCCGCGAGCTCGCCGACGGCCTACCGCCCCACCCGATCCCGCACCACGTCTTCCACGTGGCCTACGTCGGGGTCGGGGCGGTGACGGGGCATGTCGCCACGACCCTCGCGAACATGGAGGCGTGCCGTCCGGTCTGGGGGACGGTCCGGGGCCTCGGGGCGGGCCGGCTCGATCTCGACCAGCCGACCCTCGAGGTGACGGACGGGGAGCTCCGGGTCGGGCCGGTGGAGCGCCGGTCGGTCGCGTTCGACCCCCGCTTTTTCTCGGGGCTCGCCGTCGGGGATGCGGTCGCCGCCCACTGGGGGTGGGCCGCCGTCCGGCTCGAGCCGGCCCAGCTTTCGAACCTCGTACGGTACACGGCCCTCGCGCTCGAGCAGGCGAACGCCGCGCGCCGCGCCGGTGGGACGCCGCCGGGATCGTAGTCCCGGGCCCGGGGCGTTCCGTCCGGTCGCTAGGCCGAGCAGCCGCTCACGGCGTAGTCGTCGCCGTTGAACTCGGCGAAGCCGTAGTCCTCGTAGAGGTCCGTCTCCGTGACCGTCACCTTGTTCACCGGGTCGTAGAAGACGACCATGCCGTTCGCGGAGTTGTAGGAGAGGATGACGGACGCCCCGAGCATCTGGTGCAGCTGGTTGAGCGTCGACGAGGGGATGGAAGAGTTGTCCGAGGTGCACCCCGTCGTGCCGGTCCCGACCGTCCCCGCCGGAACCCCCGCCACCAAGATCGGGGCGCCGTGCTGGACCGGGATCGCGGAGACCGTCCCGAGCAGGACGATGCCCACCAGTAGGCCGGCCCCCGCCCGTCGGGAGGCCGACCAGCGCACCGGCACGGGGCGCCGGCGGCTCGACTTGGCCGGGGCGGGCGCCGCCGCGCGGGCTCGCTCTGCCCGGCGGAGGAAGACCGCGAGAAGGTTCCCGAGGAGCAGGGCCAGGAGGAGCCCCGCGGTCGGCGAGAACAGCGGAGCGAACGCCGCGACGACCCCGACGAGCCCGGCGTAGAGCGGCTGGCCGGACGGGGACGCCGGGGCGGTCCGCGGCTCCGGGACCATGAACAGCGCGAAGAAGATCGTCGTCGGGTCGGTCGCCTGGAGGAGGAGGATGTGGGGGTCGGTGGTCGCCCCGAGCAGGACGTGCTGGACCGTGGCGAGGGCGGCGTACGCCCCCACGAAGGTGGCGGGGATCCTCCACTGAGCGGGAGACCGCGCGATCAGCAGGAGCCCGAGTCCGACGACCAGGTACTCGCCGAGCGGCCCGACGCCGGCCCACCACGCGGGCGAGAGCCCGAAGGCGAAGGCGCCGAGCAGGATGCCGATCGTCGCCGGGTTGAACAGTGGGCGACCCGCGTAGCGCAGGACGTGCCGCACGGAGACGGCCGCGAACGCCGCGACGCCCGAGAAGAGCAGGGGGGCCGACGGGGGAAGGACCAGCGCGACGAACAGGCCGGAGGCCAGGGCGGCGTCGGGGAACCGGAGGTGCTCGAATCGGACCCGCTGGAACGGAAGGTCGGTGAAGGCGGCGATCAGCGGGACGACCAGGAGCGCGGTAACGCCGATCCCCCGCAGGTAGAGGAGGCTGTAGCCGCCCAGGACCGCCAGGAAGATCCAGACCAGCCGGGCCGGAGGGAACAGCCGGCGGAGGGTATCCGCGAACACGCGGGTCGGCGCCCGCGCCGCGTTGGTCGTTGCTCCCCCCATCCGCTACCGTTCCAGCGGGACGGTGGGGAAAAGGGTTTGGGAGAGAGTTGCAGGAGTGACGAACTGTCGCGGGGCCGCGGGGAGCCCGGCCGCTCTCGCCCGGGGGGGCGAGAACGGCGCCTGCCGCCTCCCGGGAGTCAGCCGTCTTATACGCGACCTTGCATGCTCGGCCCCGCAGCGGGGTAGGGTAGTCAGGAAAGCGGCCGGCGTCGCCGACCGTCCTGAAATCCCGACGGGCTCATAACCCGTAGATCCATGGTTCAAATCCATGCCCCGCTAGGGTTACGGCGAGTCGGAAGACTCGAACGCGCGCCGTCGTCATGGGGCACCAAGTCCACCGGCGGACCTCAACCGGAGCCGACCGACAGCGAGGGCTTTCGGATGCGGGAAGAACCAGTGGTTTGACCGCGCATCAGCGGAAGGGAGGTCGGGTGAAGACGGGCCGTTCAGAGGAGGGGAGCATGAGTCGTCTGGTCGTACACGAAACCGGCTTGGATCATGATGGAGAGGGCCGTCGTCGAGTACGCCGAGAAGATCAGGTCGGTCCCACAGACGAATTCAAGTTCGTTCGCCGACGTCAGGGTGAAGCCTCCGGAACCCACCCCGCTAACATTGTAGAGCGTTGTGAAGACGAGACCGTTCTGGCTCTGGAGTCGTACGTAACTGGGATCGGGGCCCGCGATGGTCTGCCAGCTTAACCAGAGTGTCTGATTTCCTACCAGCGACAAGGTTCTCGAGCTGCACAAGTTCGCAACCGAAGGCCAGAACGGTTGATTGATCGTCTGCGCCCCGAAGTCTGAGCCGGGTGAAGTCGCGAGCACGGGAATCGAATACTGTTGGAGGAGTTGCTGCGTCACTACCTCCGTCTTGAGCGGAACTAGGGTCAGTACGAGTAGGAACGCAACGGCCAGCAAAGGCCCGAGCGTCATAAGGGCGAAGCGACCGCGGAGACGGCGGGCACCAGGAGATGGACCGACCACCTCGACCCGGCCGTAATGCGTACGTCCCGCCGGCGGGTTGTCGCTCATCAAGACGGTGAGGCGACCGGGGTTCTTGGAGCCATCGATGATCGGATAGGGCCCGTTGCTCACGGAGCGGCTTGGCTAGCCCCGGGCGAGCGTCTACCAGGGGGGTTCCTCACAGCCAAGGTCCACCCCCGCGTCATCGGCCCAGATTTGCAGCAAGGGGTACAGCATGCGCCCCTAGGGTCTCGGCAAGTCGGAAGACACACGGAAACGGACCGCTCGAGGAGCGACCGCTGTCGTCGCCGGGCACGCCGAAGTTGGCTGGGCTCTCCTCAGTCAAGCGACCTTGACCGATGGTCCAAGGTCTGTCGTCGGCCTCCACACGCGGGTAGCGTTCGTGTCCGCCGACGAGTTGGAAGCCTACAAGAAGGCCTACCGGGAGTTGGAGCTGGGCGAGAGACGGCTCGGATTCTACGTCCACCTCGCCGCGTACGTTGCCGTCAATACCGGCCTGATCGTGGGCAATCTTCTCTTCACCCCGGGGTTCTTGTGGTTCTTCTTTCCGCTGCTCGCCTGGGGGGCCGGGCTCGGCGTCCACCTCTTCTCCGTGACCCGATCCTCCGCTAAGGCCCTCGAACGGAGGGAGCGGGAGGCCGAGCGTCGCATGGCCGGAGAGATCGCCACTTCTCCTCGGCCCTGAGGGACGCGAGAGGCTCGCGGCGGGCTGTGTCCCGCGCGACCCGCTTCGCGGCTGGCACCGTCATAGGGGGATGGCGCCTCGGCCTCGGAGAACGTCCAGGAGGCCAACGATGGTCGACGTGATCGAAGGGATGGAAGCCGTGACGGTCCACATACGAGACATCGAGCGAGCCCGGAAGTTCTACTCCGACGTTCTCGGGCTACGGGAGGTCAGCTTCCTGCCGAAAGCCTCCCGGGCCGCCTTCGCCCTGCCGGGGACCTCGACGCTCCTCACGATGCATCCCCTGGGTGAGGGCGAGGGGGGCCGAGAGCCCGGGACGGTCTCCGGGATCGTGTTCTCCCACCGCGACCCCGTCTCGGCGTGCGCCGAGATCCGCCGGCGAGGGGGAACGATCGTGGACGAGCCGGAAACGTTCCCCACGGCGCTCGGGACCGTCACGCTCGGGGTGTTCGCCGACCCGGACGGCAACCAGTTCGTGATCCGTCACATTCACGGTTGACCGGCGGGCCCTTGGGCCCTCCGCGGCGAAAGACAAGGGCGAGGGAACACCGCGCCCTCGTGCCCGACCGCCGCGCGAAGCTCTCCGATCCGGCGGAACGCGCGAGGGGTTCAGTTGATGTCGAACTCGTTCCCCTCGGGGTCTGCCATGGCGACCGCGTAGTGGTCGAACCCCTCCACGTACAGCGTCTCGAGGCGCACGGCGCCGAGCGCGACCAGACGTTTCGCCTCGATCTCGACGCGCTCCTTCCGGAGAGGCAACGGGACGCTCGGTCCCCCGCTCACCCGGAGGTCGAGGTGCCACCGGTTCTTTGTTGACTTGGGCTCGTCCTCGGCGCGGAACCAGATCCGCGGCCCCTTGCCGCTGGGGTCGATGAGGGAGTCCGTTCCCGCGGCCCGATCGCTTTCCGGCAGGCCGACATGATCATAGAAGGCGGTCCAGGACGCGAACCCCTCGGGGGGCGGCTCGGGGACGTAGCCCAGCGCGGCCGCCCAAAATGTCGCCTGTCGCACCTGGTCGTGAGCGTCCATCACCAATTGGAATCGTGCCGACATGGTCGCTGCGGACGCGTGAGGAACTGGGGCAGAAAGGTCTGCTCCCGGACGTCACGCTCACCCTCGTCGGTGGTGGGTGGGAACCGGCGAGGGTATCGCCGACGAGCGAGCGCGGCGGTGCGCGAGGGAGGACGGGGCCGGCCCCGTCGGCCGAACAACGGCGGTACCTGACAGAGCCCGGCACCGTCGCCGTTCGTCTTCCGGGGGCCCCGGGGCCCCCGTCGAGGCCCGCGATCTCAGTCGTGGATGATCGGGGGGGCCGAGGTCTTTCCCTTCGTCGGCGGGCGCCTCCGCGGCGGCCGCTTCGGCTCGACCGCGGGAGCCTCGCCGACCGCCGGGACCCCGAGCTCGGGTTCGGCTCCTCGGTCCGGGGTTGTCTCGGGCCCGGTAGGCACGGGGGTTGGCTCGAGCGACGGGGTGGGGTTCGGGGGAGATGCGGGGAACGGAGCCGGGGGCGGTGCGATCGTCTCCGAGAGGTGGGGCCGGAACTCGCCTTCCTTCCACCGGTGGGGCTCCTTGAGGATCTGGGGGTCCCGGAGGAAGAGGTCCGCGTGGCCGCACGACCGGCAGATGCGCGTACCGAGCTGAAGCTCCCCGCGCGAGCGCAGGGCGAGCTTCCCCCGGCCGACAAATCCTGTGCGCACAGCGTCCGCCCAGAGGAACTCCGACCCGCCGCAGTTGCTGCAGACCGCCACGCTCGTCCTCACGGGCGTCGAGGAGTTCTTACCTTAAAGGAAACGCGGGGCACGCGAAGGCTCCCGACCCCTCACAACGTCCATGTACGAGGAGCCGTTCGGGCTGGTCGGTGAGCGACGTCGCCTTCGGCCGCATCGCGGTGGCGACCGACGGGTCCGACACGGCGGACGGTGCAGTGGCGACCGCCATCGACCTTGCCCGCCGCTACGCGAGCGAGCTGCTGATCCTCGCCGTGGCCCCGCTCGCCCCGGTCTACGCCTCTCCGAACGAGCCGTTCGTTCCCCCGACCGTCCCGGAGAGCACGGTGCCGCGTTACCGGGAGATCGTCGAGCACGCGGTCGCCCGGGCCCAGGAAGCCGGCGTGGAGAACGTCACGGGAGTGTGCGAGGAGGGGGTCGTGGTCGACGAGATCCTCGCCCGCCTCGCGCAGAACCCGGCGGACCTTTTGGTCGTCGGATCGAGGGGGCTTTCGACCGCGAAGAGGATCCTGCTCGGGAGCGTGTCGACGGCCCTCGTCACGCACGCACCGTGCCCGGTGCTCGTCGTGCGGCCGAAGGTCACGAAGCCGACGGAGCCCTGACGATTACCCGCGTCGGAACCGGCAGCTTGTGCGACGCCTTGCGGAGCGCCTCCTTGGCGTCCCCGAGGTGCGCTTCGGTCGTGTAGACCGTGAGAAGCTCGGTGCCGATCGCCGCACGGACCGCCCGGCCGACAGGCTTTCCGAACGCGCGCCGCATCCCATCCGAGATACGGTCCGCCCCCGCGCCCATCGCCATCTTGTGCTCGCGCAGGACCTGGTGCGGGAACTTGCGGACCTTGAGGTGGAACTCGTTCGGCGCGGCCTTCTCGAGCACGCGCACCGCGCTCACGCGGGCCGCCTCGAGCGCGACGTCGCGGACCTG
>JBAIXP010000081.1:0-7091 GCA_037916495.1 Thermoplasmata archaeon
CCCGCCCCGACCGTGCCCTTGTGGGGCATGGCGCGGTAGTCCGCCGGCATCGGCGTCACGACGAAGTGGTAGCTCCCCTTCACGACCGAGAAGGTGATCGAGCTCCCGTTGGTCGTCGCGTTCTGCGCGGCCGGTCCGCCGTGCGGCAGGACCGTGGTGATCGCGATTCCCCAGACGGTGCCCGGCAACAGGCCGGTCTCGTTGAAGGTCAGGGTCACAATCGGGCGGAAGACGACCGTGATCTGCGTGGTGCCGTTGATCATGTCGGAGGTCTGGCTCGGGATCCCCGTGCCGACGACCTTCAGGACACCCCAGCCCGCGGGTCCCTGGATCGAGAAGTTGAGGGTGCCGTTGGGCTCCTGGAAGACGATCAAGCCCTTGGCGCCCAGGGTGGTGTTGTTCTGCGTCACCGGCGGCGAGCCCGCGGTGACGGTCCAGAGAGATCCGTTCGGGAGTCCGAGGGCCTTGAACGTCACGTTCTGAAGGAACGTGGCGGCGGGCACTACGGCCGGCGCGACGGACGGCGAGAACGCCGTTCCGCTTGCCGAGGCGCTGTTCTTAACCGGGGCCGCGCTCGTCGAGACGAGGCTCAGCCCGAGGCCGACCGTCGACAGGGTGAGGAGCATTACCACTCCCAGCACCCCGAAGGCGGCGGCTCGGGACACGTGCGCGACCTCTGCGGCGTTCACACTATGCCGAGACGTCATACCCTTCAACCCGCGGGCGGGTCCTAGATAAACCTTGGTCCACCGGCCGGTCCGCCTACATGAAACATGGGGCGTCACGCGGTCGTCGTCGGCCCTCCGCGCGCAGCTCGGGTCCGCGAGACAGTCTCAGCCCTGCGAACGTCGGGGTTGGGAGGGCGGCCCGGGCGAGGCGCCCGCCCGGTGACGAGGTGCGCGGCGCGGCCTAGCCCGTCGACGGGGGCTGGCCCGGAGGGGCGGCCGACCGCAGCTCCTTCTCGCGGGCTCGCAGGGGGGCCACATAGAAGGCGCCGAGGAAGTGCGCGACGATCCCCACGCTCCACGGGATGAGGACGAAGATGAACCAGATGGCCCACGGGGAGTAGAGGGCGTTCAGCGCGATCACGAAAGCGTTCACCAGCACGTAGGCCGAGAAGTGCATCCAGAACCCGATCCGCTCGCGCTCGAGAGCAATCTGGGTGAGGGAACTCAGGTGGGCCGCTCGCGTCTCGAAGGCGGTCATAACTCTTCGAAGCAAGCCACGGCGATCCAGCCTAAAGGGGGGGAGTGGGGTCCGGTTGACCCTTCGGGGACCGCGGCCTGCCCTGCCGAGCGGGTGCGACCCTGCCCGCGATCGGTCCGAGCGCCCGGTACGACCCGTACCGGGTCGGTCCCGCCGGGGGCCGGCCTCAGGTCCGGGAGCTAGTCCCTCGAGGACCGATACGGCACAACGGCTAAGAGGCTCGAGGGTCGACCTGCGCCTCGATGTGGACCGAGCTCCTGACGACCGTGCTGGCCTACGCGCACATCCTTTCGGCGATGGGGTGGCTCGGAGGGGGCATCCTGTTCGGGTTCGTGATCGCGCCCAAGTTCGCGAAACTGAGCCTCCCGGCCTCGCGGGACTTCTTCCTCACGATCCAGCCCGGCATCATCCGGTTCTTCCAGGTCGTGGCCGGCCTGACCGTCGTCTTCGGACTCCTCCTTCTCTACGTCATGACCTACAACAACACGGCCCAACTCTCCTTCTCGACGGGCTGGGGGTTCGACGTCCTCACCGGCGCCGGGGTCGCGGTGGTCGCCTTCGTGCTTTCGGAGTTCGTCGCCGTTCCGGCGTTCAAGAAGGTCGTCCACCTCTACGGCCAGATCGCCCCGGACGGCAGCAACGTACCGGCCGAGCTCCCCCGTGTGGCGCGCAGCGCCGGAATGATGGCGACCGTAGCCACGTTCCTCCTCCTCGTTACGATGGGGTTCATGGTCGCCGCCGGGTTCTACTAGAAGGGCCCCGACCGGCGTCGCGGCGCGAGGCCAAAGCCAGAGCCCGTCGCGGGCGCCGACCTGTCGAACGGCAGGTATTTGTCGGACCTCCTCGCCCGGCGCGAGGTTGCCATGGAGCGATTGGCGAAGCGAGCGCTCGCTGCCTCCGTGGGGATCGGGGCGGTCGCCGCGATCCTCGCGGTCGCGCTGCTGGCGAGCGCCCACGGATCGACCCCCGGTGCCTCCGGTCTGACGCCACCGACCCGGACCGGCGGGCACCCCCCGGCCGGGACCCCTTCGGCGCCGTCCGGCGCCGGACCCTCCCCTCCGCCGTCCTGCGATCAGGGCCAACACCAGGACCACGGACGCTGCGTGGGGCACGGTACCTCCGGTCAAGACCATTCGGACCGACACGGTCCCGCAGGACGAGGGGACCCTGACGCCCGCGGAACGAACTGACGAGAAGCCCCGTCCGCGGGCCGGCCCGCCAACCCTTTCGGACCTCTTTTTCGCAAGGTCGGGACCGGGAGGTCCCGGCGCGCGCTACGGGTCCGGTGTCTTGGCGGCCGCTTTCGCGTTGTAGACGGGCTGGTCGTAGGTGAACTCGACGAGGTGGCAGGCCCGGCAGCGGACGGCCTCGAACCGGGGGTCGGCGCTGAAGACGGTGATCCCGACGTGCGCGAGCGGTTCCGCGCTCAGCTGATCGTTCATGCCACGTCCCTCGGGAGGTCCGCCGATCCATCCGATCGTCGCCGGGATCTGCCCGAGGTACACCGGAAGGTCCGACCCGCCCGGAAGCCCGAGCACGTAGCCCTCGTCCATCGGCGCCCCGCACCACGGACATTTCGACCCCGAGCTCGGTTCGGCCGGCATGACGATCGAGCCCTCGGAGCTACGGTGGCCCTCTTGAACGTCGGCTCAGCGCCGCTTCACGGGTCGACGGATAACCCGACCGGGGGCGATGGGCGCCCGTACGGCCCTTCGAGAGGCGACCACGGGAGCCCGGGACGGACGGTCCCGACGGACCGGCCGCGGTACCCAACGGTGGACTTCGATACGGACCCGGGATCCCCGGAAGCTTACGCCCTCCAACTCGAGGCGGAGGCGTTGCTCGGCCCCCGCAGCCCCAGGGAGCGCGATCCGACCGCCGGCCGCGACGACCCGATGCCAGGGTAGTCCCTCGCTCCCGTAGAGCGCGCGGACCGCGAGTCGGGCGGCGCGCGGAAAACCCGCTCCCTCGGCCGCATCTCCGTAGGTGATCACCCGGCCCCGGGGGACTCTCGCGATCACGGACCGGATGCGCGCTAGCGGCGCAGCCGACCTCGGCCGGGCGGCACCTTTACCACGACCGGTGTGCGGGGAGAATCCTCCCCGGGAGGACGGCGAACGCCGCGCCGCGGTCCAGGGCCCCCTTCCGCGGGCCGCTCGGCGCGACCACGGCGCTCTACCGGGGGTCATCCTCCGGGTGGTTCGGGTTCGGGACGACCGTGACGACCCCGGCGATACGGACGAGGACGTCGGGACGGGTGTACGTGGTCTCGTGGTCCTCGGTCACGATCCTTTCGACCCGCCGCTGCGCCACGAGGCGCGCGAGGATTCCCTGGACCGGGTCGTTCTCGGCCTTCCATCCTTGCGCGCGGAGCATCTCGACGATCTCCTCCAGGGTGCCCGACGGACGCCCCCCGCTCCGCGGGTCGAGCGCCGCGAGGACCGAGCGCATCGTCGGACGGGAGGACCCCATGGACGGCCGCCGACCCATCGTGCGGCATTATCGATTGCCGGGCAGCTCCCATCGTCCGCCTCCGATCCGGTTCGCCCCTCGAGCGGCCCGTTAGGAAACGCCCCCGCGGTCGCCGGGGCCGGTGGGCCCGGGTTCGGTCGGCCCGCCCGCGTCGGCCGCCAAGGGGCGGACCGCGGCCATGATCGGGCCAAGGATCCCGTCGGGCGTTGAGCCCTAGCAGACCGGTGACGATCCGATCAACCTTGGGGAGAGGACGAGGCGCGCGCGCTCGGGCGTTCGGCCGGGGGCAGGAAGGTGAACAGGCGTCCCTCCCAGGTCCTCGAGGCGGGCTCGCGGAGGAGCACGTCGTGCCCGACCGAGGCGGTGCTCTCGGGAACGGCGAAGAACTCCCGCTCCTCGAAGCCCGCCTCCTCGAACCACGTCCGGATCCGAGGGGTGAGGTCCGGTGCGAACCGACCTCGCGTCCAGATGACCGAGCCTTGGCGCGTGCAAAGGGCGGGCAGGTGGCGCACCGTCCGGTGGACCTCCTCGTCCGAAAGGTTGCCGAAGATCCCGCAGGCGAGCACGAGGTCCGCCGGCGCGCACCCCGTGTACGAATCCGCGAGCGCCGCGTCTCCCTCAACGAACTCGAGGCTTCGGACCGGCAGGCGGGAGATCGCCCGACGGCCCTCCTCGACCAGCGCGGACTCGAGATCGATCAAGCGCCCCTCCACGTCGGGGGCCCTCGGGTGGGTGGCAAGAACCCCGAGGAGGTCGCGTCCGTCGCCGGCGCAGAGGCTGACGACGCGGATCGGTCCAGGAGGCGCCCGGTCGAACAGCTCGCCGATCATCCTCTGGACCGCAGCGAGCCGACCCGCGCGAGGCAGCCCGGCACCGTACCCCCGGTGCCATTCGACCCACTCGCGCGTTTCCGGCACGTCCGCCCGAGCTGTCCGCCGCCTATGAACCTCGCGACCGCGTCGGAGGTCTTGCGGGCCCCCGGAGCGCTGCAGGGTTCCCCGGCGGGTGGGTGGCCCCTCGGGACGAGCCCGCACGGCGGACCCCGAGGGGCAAACGGGTTCGGCGTCTACTCCTTCTTCTTGGACTTACAGCCGCAGGTGTCGCACATTGCCCCCCTCCTACGGAAGAAAGCGCCCCACCGGGGATAAACCGGGTCGAACGCTCTTGGCGGTTTGTCACCCAAAGGTAACAGAGGGCGGAGGCCGGCCTACTGGAGGTTCGGCCCCTGGAACCGGGCCACGAGCCGGGGATCCCCGCGACCGAGCCGAGGAAGGACACGCCTCTCTCCCCAGCGGCGCAGCTCGCCCACGAGCGGCTCAAGGGACCGGCCTTCCTCGGTGAGCGCGTAGACGACCGCGACGGGTCGGACCGGGAGAACCTCCCGCTCGACCAGACCGGCCGACTCGAGGAACTTCAACGTGGCGGTGAGCGTCTTCGAGCTGAGACCGGGGTTGAGGTGAAGGAGCTCGCTGTAGCGCTTCGGCCCGGAAAGGAGGTGGTGCAGGGTGAGGAGCCTCCACTTCGTGCCGACGAGCTCTACCGAAGCAAAGACCGGACAGAGATCCCCGCGTGCGAGGTCGGGGTGGGGAAGCGAGGCGATCCGCTCGCTAGATTGGGCCATACCCCCGGAAGCCCCCCACAGGAAAAAGGGCTTCAGGTAACCTTTAGAACGCAAGGCGTCGCCCGGCCTGTTGGCGGTCGATCGGCCCGGCTGCGGCGGTCGGGTTCCGCTCAGCGCGACGCGCGGGTGCGAGCAATCGCCACCGTCCGTGACCCCAGCGTCGGTCCGAGTCGGGAGGCCACCCGCTCGATGAGGAGGTTGAGCGACCTCGACGCCGGCGCGGACGTTTCGCCTCCGAGCCCGGTCTTTGGGGGCCACGCCGACGTGTACGCGCGCACCACGCTCAGGCCGTGGAACTCGAGGAAGGCGACCAGCGACCCGAACGTGAAGACGCGGATGTGCCCGGCGACCGGTCCCGGCACGACCCCCCGGCCGCTGAACATGGCACGGGTACTGACCTCGGTGCCGCCCGGCTGCCGGCCGAGCAGCAGTCCGATCCGGTTGACCGCGCTCGAGAGGTTGGGCGTCGTGACCACGAGTAGGCCGCCCGGACGGAGCAGCTGCTGAAGCCGCTCGACCAGGGCGTCCGGGTCGAAGATGTGCTCGATGACCTCCTCGGCGAGCACGAGGTCCGCCGATCCCGCCGGCACGGCTCGGGCGAGGTCGTCCCAGGACCCCCGGACGTACTCAATCCCCGGCAGCGGCTCGACCGGCGCCACGAGGTCGTAGCAGACCGGTCGGCGGATCGGCACACGGGCAGCCAGGAGGGAGAGGGTGACCCCCGTGTCCCCTCCGAAATCGACGACCGTCCCGAGGTCATGGCCCCCCGCGTTCTCGATCTCGCGGAACAGGCGGTCCAGGAACTCGCCGGGCTCGACGAGCGGCCGCTTTTCCCGGAGCTGGGCCGCGAGCGACATGCGGCCGATCTTCGAATAGAACGCCTGCACGTCCGTCGCAGGAGCCTCGGCCCCCCCCGCCGTGCCTACGCCGCGGCCGGTGGCGGGTCCGGTGTCGACCGAACCTCCCTCAGGCGGGTCCCGGGGAGCGGCGCCGGACACGGCGGAACGTGCTCCGGCGGGATTTGAGCATTCCTTCGCTCGACCGGGGCGCGGGTCGACAGCATCGGCCGTGACTCGGACGATGTCTTGTTCGCCCCCGTCCTCGGGGCGACCGGCCCGAATAGCATGCGCTACCGTCCTGTCGAGCCCGTGACGTTCTGGCTAGGCCTTGTCCTGGTCGCGGTGGGCGCGCTCGGGGGCGGTGCGCAACTGATCGCACTGGGCGCCGGGCTGCAGGAGCTGCTCGCGGTCGTGCTCGGTGCCGTCGGCGTCTCCCTGCTCCTGGCGAGCTATGCGTTCGGGGCCGGGATGCCCGGGGTCGCGAAGGTCAGCGAGACCCGGCTTCCCCGGTTCCAACCGCATCGGCCGAAACGCTGATCCCGAGGTCGTCGGCCGACCCGAGGCGGTGGGCCCGTCCCGCCCCGTCCTACTCGCCGGCCTCGGAGGGAGCGGCGAGGACGTGGCCCGGAAGGTCAGGCGAGCCCGAGCGTGGGGGCGACCGCGGAGGGGAAGAGGAGGAGCGAGACCCCGAGCGCGACGAGGAGGACGGCGACCGTGCCCGTGACGACCCTCCGGGGAGGCCCGACGAGAAGCTTCTCGGCGAAGATGACGACCGCGACCAGAGCCATCCAGCCGAGCGCCATGAGCCCGACGGCGAACAGGACGACGAAGAGGAGGGCGCAGCACCCGAGGCAGTACGCGGCGTGCCGGGCCCCGAGACGGACGGCCCCCCGGAACCCCGGTCGATAGGAGGTGGCGAGGAACGTGAACGGGCTGCGGCACGCCGTAAGGCA
>JBAIXP010000082.1:0-17957 GCA_037916495.1 Thermoplasmata archaeon
GGCCGCCGAGGGCGACCGAGGCGCACGACGTCACGGGGGTATCGTCGATCCCGTGGGCGATCTTCGAGACCGTGTTCGCCGTCGCCGGCGCCACGAGGTAGAGGTCCGCCCGCCCCTCGCCGGGGCCGAGGAGGGTGACGTGCTCGACGTTCCCCGAAAGCTGGACCACCGGTGGGTGGCCCGTCGCGAACTCGACCGCCTCAGGCGTGAGGAGCCGCTGCGCCTCGGGGGACATCACCGCCCGCACCTCCGCGCCGTGGCGGATGAGCTCGCGGACGATCTTCGGGACCTCGATCGCGGCGATCGAGCCCGAGATGCCGAGCAGGATGCGGCGACCCTCGAGCAGGTGGGTCGTCGTCCCTCGGATCGAACGGCTCGGGTGCATCGTGAACCCGCCTCAGGGAGCGACCGGTCGGTCCCTCCCGCGCACGCGATGCGCCGTCCCCGTTAAAGACGGCGGCGGCTCCGCCGCCCGATGCCGGACGGGAGGGGACCGGACCGACGGTCTTCGGACCCGGGCGGCGAGGATGCCTCCGCTCCGACGGAGCTACCCGTCGTAGGGGGGACCGAGCCCGCCTCTCCGCCACCCACTCCGGCCCTCCTGCCGCCCCCGGTCCCCCAGCGGGTCGAGCGGGGCGTGGTCCTCTTCGACCTCGACGGCACGCTGCTCGACGACCTCGGGCTCATCAGCGAGGTCGCCGGGAAGGTCCTCCACCAGACGTTCGGGACCCCGCTCGAGGAGGCGAAGGTGCACTACCTCGCCACGACGGGCATGCCGTTCGAAGCCCAGCTCGCGCAGCTCTATCCGGACGCCCCGGCCGCCCTGCGGGCCCAGACAGCCCGGACGTTCCACCAGCGGAAGGTCACGGAGGCGTACGCGAAGGCGAAACCGTTCCCCGAGGTGCCGAGGCTTCTGCGACGGCTCGCCCAAGAACGTTGGACCCTCGCCGTCACGACCGGGGCCGAGACGGAGATGGCCGAGCTCCTCCTGGAGCGGGAAGGGCTGCGCTACTGGTTCGAGGGGGTCCTCGGCTCGTCGGCCGGCACGAAGCGCGAGCACCTCCTCGAGTACCGCCGACGCTTCCCCGACGGCCCGATCTTCCTCGTGGGCGACTCGCGGTTCGACATGGAGGCGGCCGCCTCGCTCGAAGGGGCGGTCGCGCTCGGGAGGGCCAGCCGTCTTCCGAGCTGGACCCTTTCCCCGAAGGACCTCCGAGGTTGGGGCGCGGCGTGGGCGGACTACGACCTCTCCGAACTGCCCGAGGTGCTCGCCCGTCTCACCGCCGCTCCGAAGAGGTCGGGGCCGCGGGGAACGACGCGCCGGCGGTCATCGTCGTAGGGCCGGGACCGAGAATCTCCCGGCGCGGGGGTTACCCGCGCCGATTTGAACCCGGGTCGAGGGATCCACAGTCCCCCAGGATAACCAAGCTACCCCATCCCGGCCACGAGCCCCGGACGTTCCTTCGCGGAGAAAAGGATTGGGGCGCCCCTACGGGGGAGGTCCGTGGGGTGGGAGGGGGCGGCCCTCCTCGGCCGCGCGGAGGTACTCCGCACGGTACGCCCGGGCCTCCTTCGCTACGGCGAGGAAGAAGAGGCCGAGGACGACCGAGACCGCCGCCGCGAGGTACGACGGGTAGAACGCAAGGCCCGCCCCGCTCAGTAGGAGCCCGAGCGCGAGGACGGCGCCGAGCGCGATCATCGCGCCCCCGCCAATCGCGAACCCACTTTCGCGCTTCACGGGCTGTACTTCCGACCGGTCGGACCGGACGCACGTCGACGCTGCCGTGCGTTCGGAGGGGAGTACCCCGCCGCCCTAGGCCGGCGGGATCGACGTCTTCCAGAGGGCGAGGAAGCACGCCGAGCAGAGGTTGTGCATCGTCGGCCATCCTTCCTCGGGAACGTTCGTCACCCGCGTGATCGTCGTCTGGCAGCCGTCGCAGACGAGCGCGCTGTCCTTGAGCATGATCCAGGGGCCCCGTCCGTCGAGAGGCGAGAGGGTAGAAAGCGATGGCCGTGGTGGGGGGCACGTTGAGCGTTCGCAAGGGACGAGCGGACCGTGAGGGGACCGTGCCGCGCCGGTCGCGGCGGGCCGCCCTTCGACCGTCGACGGCGGAGCGGGAGCTCGCCACAATCGCCCGGGACCGTGAGCATGGGGCCCGGACGCTCTCCCTCCGCGCCCTCGCGGCCATCGACCGGGAGGTCCGGTCCTGGCGCGACGTACGGCCCGAGCACCGGAGGCGGCGCGCCTACCGACTCGCGCGCCTCCTTCGTGCCTCCCAGCCCGCGATGGGCCCGTTTCGCGCGTGGGCGGTCGAGGTCGACCAACTCGCGGGTTCCTTGCTTCCTGCGCTCCTCACTCGGGGGGTTCGGGGCTGGGTGCGCCGGACCCGCGGGACCCTCGCGCAAGAGCCCGTCGGGATCCGCCGGGTCGCCCGACGGGCGCTGCCCGGGGGGGCGCGTCTAGTGACGCTGAGCCGTAGCTCGTCGGTCAAGGAGGCCCTCCTCGCCGTCGCGCCGCGGCGACGGCCGTCCTCCGTCGTGGTCCTCGAGAGTCTCCCCGGTGGCGAGGGCCGGGCCTTCGCCCGAGACCTCCGGAGGTCGGGCTTGCGCGCACGATGGGTGCGCGACGGGTCCCTCGCCCGTGCTCTAGCGAAGGCGGACCTCGTGGTCGTCGGCGCGGACGCGGTGGAGCCGGGCGGCACGCTCGTCCACAAGGTCGGAACCCGACGGCTGGCCATCTCCGCCTTTGCGGCCGGAGTGCCCTTCGTCGTCGTCGCGGGCCGCTCGAAGTGGGTACCCCCGCGGGCCGTCCCCCGGGCGCTCCCCCCGCTCTTCGACCGCACCCCAGCACGGCTTATCACCGCCTACTGGACGGACGAAGGGGTGCTCCGGGGAGGCGGCCGAGCTCCCCGAAGTTCATGATCGAGCGGATCGGGACCGAAGCGTTCGACGACGTGCGTCTTCGACGCGGCGGGACGGTCGTGGTCGGATTCCTCGCCGACTGGTGCCCTTTCTGCACGTCGTTCCTCCCCGAGCTCGAGGCGCTCGCCGGCGCGGGAACGAACGTCCTCCTCGCCGATGTATCCGACGAGGAGAGCCCGTTGTGGGACCGGTTCCGGATCGCGATCGTCCCGACGCTGCTCGTCTTCCACGAGGGGGCCGAGACCTACCGGCGCGACGGCGTCGGGGGGGTCGGTCTCGGACGGCGGGACACCGAGGCCGTGCGGGCGGAGGTCGAGCGGCTCCGGCACGAAGGCGGGTCGCCCCGGGCCTAGCGGCCCTCGTGGGACCGCTGGACGAAGGGACCCCTAGGGACTCCTACGTCGGCGGAACGTTGCGATCGAGCAGGAAGCTCGCCCACGTGCCGACCAGGGCTGACGGCGCGAACAGGTGCGGGAGGTGGCCGGCCGCCGGAAGGTCTTGCACCACGGCGTTCGGAAGGTACGCTTCGAGGGCGCGGGCGATCCGTTGCGCAAGGACCGGGCTGCGTTCCCCGAGGGTGAGGAGGACCGGCACGGGCACGTCGCGGAAGGTCGCGACGGCGGGCAGAAGGAGGTCCGGGTCGTCGAGCTCCGCGGCCCACGCACGCGCGTTCTCGGTCCAGCGGGACCGGATCGTGGGGTCGAACTGCTCCCACCCTTCGTTGGCGGCGGCGAAGAGCGAGAGGTACGCCCGCGCCGCCTCCTCGGGGCGGTCGGAGCGAGCGAGCGCCTGGGCCTGGCGAAGCCGGCCCCGTACCGCCTCGGCCGCCGCGCGCCCGTCGTGGTCCGCGACGAGCGACGAGAGGAACGGTGGTTCGTGGAGGAGCAGGCTGCGGACGAGCTCGGGGCGCTCGGTCGCGAGCGCGAGCGCGGACGTCGCGCCAGAGGCATGGGCCGCCACGTGCGCGGGAAACAGATCGGCCCCCTCGAGGGCCCGGGCGAGATCCTCCGCATCGCTCCGGACGGTCGGGCCGGGGCCCTCCCGGGAGGTTGAGCCGTGGCCACGGCGGTCCACGGCGATCACCTCGAAACCGGTCGAAAGCAACGGAAAGATCCCGTCCCACGCACGGCGGTCCTCCCAGCCCCCGTGCACGAGCAAGAGGGGGTCGCCCTGCCCTGCCCGCGCCGCAAAGAGTCCGGTCGAAGGACGGTCCCCGGACGCCACGCTAGCGCTTCGCCCTCCGTTGCGACGCCCATCCCGACGGCCCCGCAGACGCTTAGCCCCTCCGGGCGCTAGGAGCGTCGCCGAAGGCTCGAGGCGTCGGCCTCCGCTCAAGGCTTGAGGACCTTCACGATGGAGCTGCCGCGGGGGGCGAACGCATGAGCGCGATCTTCCAGCGACCGTTGTGCGACATGGGCGCCGCCTACGACTTCGCCTTCCGTCCCGTGCTCGGGGACCCCGACGTCGGTTCGGGCGGCCCGTGCGACGACCGACCCCATCGGGTCGAGTTGCTCGCCGCCTCGGCCCGGCGCACCGACCCCTCGGCGGCCTGGAGGGCGTTCTCGCTGTGCCCGGAACACGAGCTCCAGCTCCGCCGCCTTGAGCCCCGAGTTCCGGACGGGCCACGGTTCCGCGCCCCGGGACCCTCGGGCGGTGCCCCCGCCGGAGGACGATGAGCCCCGAACGACCCACCAGCCTCGGCGACCGCGTCCCGACCGTCCAGGGGCTCTCCCTGCCGTGGCTCGGTCTCGGCGTGTTCAAGGTCCCGCCCGGCGACACGACGCGGCACGCCGTCACCTGGGCGCTCGAGGCGGGCTACCGCCTGATCGACACCGCGGCGATGTACGGCAACGAGTCCGAGGTCGGCGAGGCGGTCCGCGCGAGCGGGGTCCCCCGCGAGGAGATCGTTGTCACGACCAAGCTCTGGCACACCGACCACGGGTTCGACCGGGCCCTGGACGCCGCGCGGAAGAGCCACGCCCGTCTCGGTCTCGGCCCGGTCGACCTCTACCTCATCCACTGGCCCACGGCCCGTTCGCCCGAGGAACGTCTCGGCTCCTGGAAGGCCCTCGAGAAACTCCGGCGGGACGGGCTCGTCCGAGCGATCGGGGTCGCGAACTACACCGTCCGGCACCTCGAGGAGCTCGCGGCCGCCTCCGACATCGTCCCGGCCGTCGACCAGGTCGAGTACCATCCGTTCGTCTGCGACCCGGAGCTCGAGGAGTACCTCCGGACGAGGAAGATCGTGCTCGAGGCGTACTCTCCCCTCACCCGGGCGAGGAACCTTGACCACCCGACGGTCGGTGCGATCGCCCGGGCCCACCGCCGCACCCCGGCGCAGGTGATGATCCGGTGGGGGCTCGAGCACGGCTGCGTCGAGATCCCGAAGTCGGTCCATCCCGAGAGGATCGCCGAGAACGCCCGGGTCTTCGACTTCGGGCTCACGCCGGAGGAGGTCCGCACGCTCGACCGGCTCTCTACCGGCACGCGCGTGAGCACCACGGACCCGAAGGCGATCCCGTAGCCGGCGAACGCCCCCCCGGGACGCCGTCCCCCCGCCGGTGGACCTCTCGAACGGACGGCCTAATATAGCACGCGAAGGTGGCACGGGCCGAAGCCATGGTGACGGTCGAGGTCGCCCACGAGAAGTGCACCGGCTGCAGCCATTGCCGCGACGTTTGCCCTGTCACGGTGTTCGAGATGCAGCCCCGCGAGAACTGGCCGAACGTCGTCGACGACCCGGCCGTGGCCGCGAAGTTCCAGTTCCGAGCCGAGAAGTCCGCGGTCATCCACGGCCCGGACTGCATCATGTGCGAAGCGTGCCTGTTCGAGTGCGAAGGGGAGTGCATCACCATCGTCGACGACGAGGGCACGACCCACCAGTCGACGTACAAGTAGGACGCCGCGCCCGCCCGCGGGCGGCCCGCTCCGAGGGGACTAGAACCCCCGCCGACGCGGGCGGTAGAACGCCGACTTCACGAGCGCGTTGCCCCCGTCCGTGGGGAACCGCACCGCGACCGCGGCGGCCCGCCCGAGCATGGTGAACTCTAAGGAGTACCACACCGCCGTCCACTCGCCCCGGTCGTTCTTCGTCGCCTCGCCGAAGTGGTAGGTCGACTCGAGCATGCGGCTCGCCCGGCGCGCGAGCGGGTAGGCCCAGGCGAGCGCCTCCGCCTCGGTCCCGGGGACGCCCGAGTGGGGGGTCGGCTCGAGAGGCCCTTCCGCCGCGAACGGACCCGAGGTGAGGCCCCGGCCGAGGACGTAGGTCCCCCAGGTCGTCCGCACGTGCCCGTCCTCGGTCCGCTCGGAGAGGACGAGCCAGCGGAACGGGTTCGAGGTCGGGACGACCTTGTCGAACGAGCCCAGGGAGGATAGGCGGCGACCGATCGACCAGCGTCCGAAAAGACGCACGACGAAGTAGACGGCAAAGAGCGCGGCCAGCGCGTAGACCGTGAGAAGGTACTCCGGGAACGGGACCCGGTTACGCTCGACGCCAAGGAGCAGGTAGAACGAGGCGGCGGACACGACCAGGGTCGCGAAGTTCACGGCGCGGTCGGCGTCCAGGGCGAGCCGCCGCGACGAGAACGGGAGGAGCGGGGGGACCGAGAAGTTGGTGAAGCCGTCCTGCGCGACGTGCGCGAGGCCGCCGAGCTCCATCACGAAGAAGTAGAGGACCGGCGCGCCCGGGGCGAGGAACGGGGCGACGACGGACCCGACGGCCGCGATCACCGTGACCCCGAACACGGAGTGCGTGATCCCGTGGTGGCGGAGGATCGGAAAGCGGCGGGCGATCGGGAAGAACAACGCGTCGCCGTCCGGAAGGCCCCCGGCGAGCGCCCCGGCGGCGAGGTACTGCGGCTGGAAGCCGACCGCCCCGAACGTGAGGAGGTAGGCGACCAGGACGTGGGTGAGGAGGTCCATCGGAGCCCCCGGGGGCCCGCTAGAGGAGCCCCTCTTCCATGACCTCGACCGACTCGACGCCCGCGAGGCGGGCGAGGGCGGTCTCGGTCGACTCGAGCACCCCGCCCCGGTCGTCCATCACGACCGAGACCAAGAGCGACTTGAGGCCGAAGGCGACGTCGCGGACCTGCGTGCCGCGGACCGTCACGCCCTGCGGGACGGCCGTGCGGACCGCGCGCTCGATGCCCGCGACGTCCGTCTCGACGCCCTTCGGCATCAGCCGGAAAAGGACCGCGACCTGGCCCATGGGTGCTCCCCTACGGGCCCTCGAAGCCGCACTTCGGGCAGCGGTACATCACGCTCTGGTCGCGGCAGCGGGCGCACCGTCCGATCGTCGACTCGCCGCACTGCGGGCAGGTGAACTGCGTCGCGCCCGGCCCCGGCAGGGTCCGGCCGCAGGAGGTGCACTTGAGGTCGGTGCGGGCCATCACGGACGATCGTTCCCTTACGCGCCTCGGACCGGGAGCGCCTAGCGCTTCCCCGAGCCTCGGCGGCGCGCGGCCACTCGGGTGGCGAATATAAAGAGTACTCCGAAGAACGCCGCGATCCCCGCCACGTACCAGACCGCGTCGTTCGGCGGGCTCGGCGCGACGTAGAACGTCGTGCTGAACGAGCTCTGCCCGTTCGAGAACGTGACGAGCCCGTGCTCGTCGACGACCGAGAGGCGGAAGGTGTGGTAGCCTGAGGAGAGGCCGGGGGTGGCGTAGCGGTAGACGATCTGGTAGGCTTGGTAGGCGAGCAGGGTCGGGACCGTGACGTTGCCGACCCGCACGCCGTCCAGATCGACGACGACGACGAACGGGAGGACGGCGGTCGCGCCCGCCTGCAGCACGGCCCGGACGATGTACGGCGTCCGGATCGAGACCGAGTAGGTGAGGTTGGTCGTGGCGTTCTCCTTCCCGAGGGTCGAACGGACCTCCACCTCGAGCGTGACGGTCTCGGTGAAGTTCGAGACGGTGAGCGTGACGGTCGCGTTGTCCCCGGCCTGGCGGAACGAGCCGTTGACCGGCGAGACCGAGATCCCCTGGAGGTCGGGCCCCGAGACCCGCGCGGTCCAGTTGAGGCCGCCGACCAACTTTCCGTCGATGACGCCCGGGCCGCCGGTGGCGTTGAACGTGTACGTCCCGTTCGTGCTCGTCCCGAGGTAGGCCGGTCCGGTGATGTTGCCGGTGAGCGGCGCGACGGTCGCGCTCGCCGCGGGGCTTTGCGCGTGCGCGAGCCCCGGGGCGAGGCCGCCGAGGAGGAGCGCGACGACCAGCACGAGCGCCGGCCCGAGGAACGGTGCGCGCCTCATCGACGGGTCCACCTACGGGTCTTGAGCCACCGGCGGACGAGGAGGCCGACCGCGAGCCCGATCGCCGGGACGAAGACGAGGAGCGGGACGAGCCAGTCCGGAACGCCCGAGGGACCGCCCGCGACCGACGGGCCCGTGACGTAGGTCTTCGAGGGCGACGGGGTGACGACCGCGCGCGGCACCGGCACCGTGATCGACGTGACGACCGAGCCGCTGACGTTCAGGACCTGGGCCTCGACCGTCACGGAGAGCGGCGGCTCGAAGACCGTCGCGTTCGCGGTGAGGTTGACGAGCAGCGAGTCGTTCCCCCCCGCGCTGAGGTTCACAAGGCCGTTCTTGAGCACGGAGTTGCCCGCGACGAGCGTCGCGGTCCAGCCGATCGAGGCGAGGCGGGCGGCGTCGACGACGCTCAAGCGAACCTGCTCGAAGGCGTTGCCGGTGCTCTTGAGGTTGAAGCCGACCTTCGCGCTCGTCTCGCCGACCCGGGCGCCCGTCGCGTTCGCGTAGAGCTTGACCCCGTAGTACGGGAGGACGTTCACGGTGAGGGCGGGGGAGAGCGCCCCGACCTGCGAGCCGTCGACCGCGTCAAAGGCGATCACGATCGGGGGGTGGGTCACGGCGGTGCCGTTCGGGACGGTGATGCGGACCTCCGCCGCCAAGGACGCACCGTGCGGCGCCAAGGTCGCGTTCGTGAACGAGTAGGCGAACGACCAACCGGACGGGGCGCCGACCGCGTGGACCGTCACCGGCACGTTTCCCGTGTTGCTGAGGGTGAAGGGGAAGGTGACGGACCCGCCCGCCGCGACCGTGGCGGTCGAGCTGCCGACCACGACGCCGTTCACCCGCGCCGCGAGCGGCACGGAGAGCGGGAGCGTGACCGCGACGTTGCCGTTCGCGACGGAGAGCGCCGCCGCGGCGGTCGCGGTGCCGGGGAAGCCCGAGAGCGTCCCGGGGGCGCTCGCGTTCAAACGGTAGCTCCCGACGGGAAGGTCGACGACGAACGACGAGTTGACGGGAGCTCCCGCGAAGACGGTGATGTTGCCGAAGGCGTCCTTCAGCTGGACGTTCGCCGTCCCGTTCGGAAGGACGGTCCCGTTCGCGGGGACGACGTTCACCGTGACGGCCCAGGTCGGAGCGAGGGACACGGCGACGGTCGCACTCCCCGGGAAGGCGAGCAGCCTTGCGAAGCCCGCAAGGTTCGCGCTCGAGGAGGACTGCGCGAAGACGAAGTACGCTCCCGGCAGGAGCGACGCCGCGAACGAGCCGAGCGTCGCGTTGACGACCGTGACGTTCGTGCTCGGGTACGGTCCGACCAGGCGGACCGTCCCGTCCAGGAACGTCGGGAGGCCCGCGCGCACGAGCGTCCCCGAGGCGTTGACGCGCTCGACCGTCCCGTTCATCGGGATCTCGCAGCGCGAGAGGTTCGCCGCGTACGTGCAGCTCATCCCCGGCGTGGAGACCCACGACTCGAAGTACGTCCCGTTCGTCCCGCGGACCTGCGTGGTCGCGTTCACGAAGACGCCGTAGGTGCCGGGCGGCAGCTCGGCCGTGAACGACCCGTTCGCGATGGCGAGCGGCAGCACGATCCCGCTCGAGGTGACGAGGGTGGCGGAGGTGTTGGCCCGGACGGCCTGGTGGTTCGACTGGAGGAGGAGGCCGGTCGCGGAGACGCCCTTCTGCGAGACGACCAGACGGGGGGAGATCGACCCGTTCGCCGCGACGTTGACGCGGCTCACGTTGACGTAGCGGACCCCCGCCACGGTCGTCGAGACCGCGGCGGTGTAGTTGCCCGGGGTCGCCCGGAAGCCCTTCGTGTAGTTCGTCGCGTTGACCGAGACGTTGAGGATCGGCGACGTGAGGTTGATCTCGGTCGTGTTGTAGTTCGCCCCCGAGGGGAGGGTGATCGGACCCGAGGCGTTGATCTCGGGAACGACGGTGAGCGAGAGGTTCGAGTAGGTGGTGCCGAGCGCGAGGGTCGTCGCGAGGATCGTCGACGGAAGGTAGACGGTCGTCCCGTTGCCGATGACCGCCTTCGCGCCGACCCCGTAGGTGCCGGGCGGGAGGCTCAGCGAGAACGACGGGCCGCCGACGAGCGTCCGGTTGACCGCCGTGGGGCTCTCGGCCGTCAGGGTCACGGTGACGGGCGTGGACGGCGGCAGGCCGTGGACGGAGAGCGTGACCGAGACCGGGACGAGCTCAAGGTAGTAGAACGAGAGGTTCTGGAGGCTGCGGGTCGTCCAGCCGCAGCTCGAGTTGGTCGCGTAGCCGAACGCCTGGACGTGGACGCAGTAGCCGTCGGTCGATCCCGGGGCGACATCGGGGAGGGCGAGGCCGGTGGTGCCGTTGGGCCCGCTCAGCATCCGGACGAAGGGGCCGGTCGGACCCGCGGAGATCGCGACCTGGGCGAGGTACGCGCCCGAGATGCCGCCGCTCGAGGTCGAGGCGCCGACCAAAAAGTGCGTCGCGGCCGCGGTGGTGAGAGGGATCGTGAACCGGTTCGACAGGCCCGAGACGTTCGCGGAGGCCAGCCCGGCGAGCGTCCCGCTGCCGATCGTGGTCGTGCCGAAGAGCGCGGCGAAGCTGTAGGAGCCGTTCGGCAGGTAGAGCACCGCGGTCGTGTTCGAGCTCGCCCACCCGACGACCTCGCCCTGGCTCCCGGAGGGATAGGCGACGACCGCCGTTCGGCTCGCGTTCGAAGGCACGAACGGCCCGGTGACCGACACCGCGACCGGTTGCGCCAGGGTGAGCACGAGGGGGAACGGACCGAGGCTCGCCCCGGCCACGGACACGATCGAGCCGATCGCCGCGACGCGCTGCCCGTTCTCCGTGCCGAAGGCGTAGATGGAGTACGGCCCGGGGGCGACCGCGGCGCTCGCAAAGCCTTGGGCGTCGGTCGTGGCGAACGTCGTTGCGGAGAGGGAGCCCTCGAGGGACGCGATGGGGGTCAAGGAGCCGTTCGCGAGGCCGATCTCGGGGACGAACCGGACCGAGATCCCGCCGGCCGCCGCGCCGGCGTAGTTCACCTCGACCGAGATGGTCCCCCGGAGGCCGACCGTCAGGTTCACGGACGCCGCGCCTCCCTGGGTCGTGATGGAGAACGGGACGCTCGAGCTGCGGTAGGAGCTCCCCGGGACGAACGCCGTCGCGACGTAGTCGCCGGGAACGAGCTGGCGGATGTCGGCCGCACCGGCCCGGTCGGTGGTACCGTTGATGACGAACCCGCTATTGTTGCGGACCACCACGTTCGCCCCGGGGACCGGGCTTCCCGAAGGGGTCTGGACGTGGGCGGAGAGGAACCCTGAGGCCAGACCGACGCTCACGTTGGTCGCCGCGCCCGAGCTCACGTTCTCCGAGGTCGCGTTGTACGTCTGGCCCGCGTAGGAGACCGTCACGTTGTAGACCTGGGGAGGGACCTCGGAGAGGTGGAACGAGCCGCTCGGGTCGGAGAGGGCGGTGAAGACGGGTGCGCCGCCGAGGCCCGTGAGGACGACCTTCGCCCCGTAGACGACCGGGTCGGCCTGGGGAACGTAGCTCGAGTTGTTCGCGAGGTTGTAGTAGACGAGGCCGTTCACGCTCCCCGGGGCGAGCTGGAACGTCTCGCGGAGAGGCGGAGCGCTCGGGCTGAAACCGATCGCGTTCGAAACGTTCAGGTGGACGCGGTTAAGGAAGTTCGAGCCGCCCTGGGTGGCGGCGTCGAACGCCCCGCTCGAGATGTTGAGCGTGTCGTTCCCGGGCGGCAGGACAAGCGAGAACGTCCCGTCCGAGGCGGTGACCGCGCTCATGTGCGGGATCCCCCAGCCGTCCGACACCGTGACCCGCACGCCGGGGACCGGGGCCCCTCCCGGCAGCGTGATCGTGCCGTAGAGCGTCTGGCCCGGGTAGTAGGCGAGCATCGTCTCGCCCCCGGAGAAGTACGCCGACGAGTTGGTGTCGGCGGTCCCGTGGGTGCGGTTCGCCGTCGCGACCGCGTCCGGAACGTTCGTCGGGTGGAAACAGGCCGCCCCGGGGAACGCCCCCTTGACACCCGGGCAGACGTAGGCGGTCTTGTAGACGACCTCGAAGTGCTGGAGCATCCAGCCCGGCTCGATCGGGCTCGGCGCGGCGGCTCCCGAGAGCCCCGGGATCCCGCCCGAGAGGCCGATGTCGGTGCCGTTGTAGCCGATGTACGTCCGGTAGAGCATCGTGCGGTAGAACGGCGTCGACCAGTTGATGTTGTAGTTCACCGCGGTGACGCCCGCGGGAAGTCGCCCGAGAGGGTAGGTGTTCCCGTCCGAGCCCTGGATGGTGACGTTGTAGTACGTCGACGGGACGCCCGCCGCGTTGATCACCCGACCGGTGAGGTCGGCGGGAGCGTAGAAGATCCCCGTGTTCTGCCCGGAGAACGGGAAGAGGCGCGAGTCGACCATGTCGTAGCGGATCGACCAGCCGGTGTAGCCCTGGAGGTCGTCGTAGACCCGCGCGACCCCGCTCAAGGTGAGGTGGTCGGCGAGGTAGTAGGAAACGGCCAGGTACATCGCGTTGTCGTCGGTGATCGTGTCCGGGTTGACGGGGAGGTACTTCCCCGGGTTGTTCACGACGAGCTTGTAGTCGGCCGCCC
The DNA here is from genome assembly GCA_037916495.1 of Thermoplasmata archaeon. Lineage (GTDB taxonomy): Archaea > Thermoplasmatota > Thermoplasmata > Lutacidiplasmatales > UBA184 > Lutacidiplasma. The sequence goes on from JBAIXP010000082.1 coordinate 12,774, forward strand.
CGTCGTCGAGGAGCTGGTGGAGCGTCGTGACGTTCACGCCGTCCCCGACCAGGATCGTGTTGAGCGAGGCGGGGAGGGTCGGCTCGCCGCTCTTCAGGATCTCCCCCTGCAAAAGGGTGGTAGCGAGCACGCCGATCGCGAGCGACTCGTTCTGGGCGAGCAGGAACTGGCCCGCCGGGTCGATCCCGTTCTGGAAGTTGTCCGCGACGCTCGGATGCTGGCCCTGGTCGATCGCCTGGAACCCGTAGTCCCACCAGCTGATGAACGCGGGACGTGACGGCTCGGGGATGTTGGTGTCCTGCTGGGCGAGCCAGTTGTACGCGGCGCTATCGTACTGGTTCGGCGTGTCGAGCGACGAGCCCGCCTGGCCGAAGTAGTTCGTGGCCGGGGCGGTGTGGTTGAGCTTCAACCAGGTAGGGATCGTGCTGTTGACCTGCCGGGCGAACGCGTCCTTGCTGTTGCCCGGGATCCCTCCGTCGATCGCGACCCAGATGTTGGGGAGGAGGAGCCCGACGACGAGGAGCAGGACGAGCACGTGGCGGGCCTTGAACGATTTCCGGAACGCCCCCCACTGGCCGCCGCGGTCGGAGAGCGACGCGACCGTCCGACGCAGCTGCGGGTAGCCGCCCACGTCGAGGGCGCGGTGGAGCGCCTCGGCCGAGAGGAGCGCGAAGATCGGCGCCCCGACCAGGAAGAACTTGGTCGCGGAGACGGGGAGGTAGAGCGAGACGAGGGCGTAGACGAGGAAGCCGACGTGGTGGCGCCGGAACCGGTGGTGGACGAGCAAGTAGCCCGCGAGGGCGAGGCCCACGAACGCGAGGAAGAACGTGACGACGCCGTACCCGACGACCAGCTGGTCGATGGACGGGGCCTGCGCCTCCGCGACCGTCGTGTAGACGAGGGTCTTGACGAAGTAGCCCTGGCCGGTGACGATGTTCGTGAAGAACGTCGGGCTCACGAACCTGAGGCCGACGACGCCCGCGACGACGATCCCGACCAGCGCCGGGATCGAGAAGACCCACGGCACGTCCCGCATCAAGAGGAACGGAAGGAGCAACAGGACGACGCCGAAGAACAGCAAGAGCGGTACATCGAGGAAGACCTTGACCTCGTGCTGGGCGATGTAGTACGGCGACGCCATGCCGAAGCCGACGAGCCCGATGATCCAGGTGGAGACGTAGAGGCCGAACGAGTCGACCCGACGGATGCGCTCGATGACCATCGAGACGAGCAGCCCGATGCTGATCACGACCACGGCGTAGGTGTAGCCCTGCCAGGCGAGGGCGAGCGCCCCGAGCGCGACCCCCGCGAAGACCGACCATTTGACCGCGAGCGGTTCCTGACGGAAGAACGCGCGGAGGCCCGGCCAGTACTGCCGGACGTTCCGGTAGCTCTCGATGTAGCGCGTGTGCCCGAGCGTTTTCACCGTCCTCAGGTAGGCGTAGACCACGACGAGAAGGACGAACGTGTAGAACGACAGGTAGTTCGCGTAGCCGAACGTCGACGAATTGATCGACGCGGCGAGGAACGGATAGATGAGCGTCGCGATGAGTCCGCTCCGGCGGCCCGAGACCTCCCGTCCGATGAGGTAGATCGGGAAGACCTGGAGCGCCGCCCAGAGCGGCGGCTGGAGGTTGAGGAACCAGGCGCCCGCGACGACCGCGTTCCCCCCGAAGAACGGGCTGAAGACGATCCCGAGCACCGCGTTCATCCAGTCGAACAGCGGCTCCCGCGGGTTGGTCGCCCCGATCGGGAACTTGAGCATCGGGTCGTAGACCAGGTTGTGGCCGGTCTGGATGATGTAGGCCATCACCCGCGAGTGGTAGTAGGAGTCCGAGCCGCCCGCGTACGTGTAGAGCGGGCCCCACCGCGCGATGATCGGGTAGGCCCAGGCGGTCCGGAGGACGAACGCGATGCTGAACGCGACCAGCAAGATGGCGATCGTCCAACCGTGGCGTCGCCACCACCCCGTCGACCCGGTGTCCATTACCTCACGGCCTCCGTCGGGCCGGCGGCGCGCGAGACCTGGGACGGGTATAAATAGCCTCGTGAGCGGGCCGGCCCGGCGCCGGGCCGGGGGGCAACGGTCGCCATCCGACGGCCGCTCCGGTGCTCAGGCTCGGGCCCGGAACCGGTAGAACACCCGGCCGCCCGGCACCTCGTACGGTTCGACGTCGACGCCTTGCCCGATCGCGAGCTCGCTCCACGGGCGGCCCTCGATCCGGCCGAAGAGGCGGAGCGGGACGCCGTCGAGGTCGACCAGGCCGACCGCGAACGGGACGTCGGCCTCCATCCCGAGGGGCGCGCCAGCGAGCACCGCACTGAACGCGTAGATCTTGCCCGAGGGCGGAAGGTCGACCCACTCGAGCTCCTCGGTGTGGCAGCGGGGACAGGCCGTGCGCGGCGGCCAGAGGAAAAGACCGTCCCGCGCGCAGCGCGTCGTGGACAGCCGACCCTCGCGCAGGCGCACGAAGAACCGGCTCAACCGGGTCTCGCGCTCGCTCTCCCTAGGGAAGAAATCGAGCAGGTACGGCCCTTCGGAGGCCGTCGACGCGGCCGGCTTCGGGGGCTCCTCGACCGGGGGCTTGAGGACCGGGCGGGGCCGTGGGGGCTTACCTTCCGTCACGACGCACCTCCCCGCTGGTAGACCATGACCGAGTGGACGTTCGCGCTCCCCGAGAGGTTGTGGACGAGCGCCCACTCCGGGTCGGGGACCTGGCGCTGAGGGGGGACGGCGCTCGAGAACTGCCGGAGGACCTCGACCGCCTGGGCGATGCCGGTCGCGCCGAGCGGGTGGCCGCAGCCCAGGAGACCCCCGCGCGTGTTCACGGGGAGCCGGCTGCCGATCTCGCCGCCTCCCTCGCGCGCGTAGAGGGCCCCTTCGCCGGGCTTTGCGAGGCCGATCGCCTCGTACTCGACGATCTCCGAGATGGTGAAGCAGTCGTGCAGCTCGGCGAGGTCGAGGTCGTTGACCGTGATCTTCGCGCGCGCAAGCGCCTCGCGCGCGGCGTGCTTGAGCCCGACCCACTCGGTGAGCGGCCCCGCGTTCGCGAGGTTGTGGAAGTCGGAGTACTGGGACGTCCCCCGGATCCACGCCCGCACCCCGGGGTAGCGACGCGCGGCCTCCTCGCTCGCGAGGACGACCGCGGCCGCGCCGTCCGTCATCGACGAGCAGTCGCCGAGCCTAAGCGGCGGGGCGACCATCGGAAGGCGGAGCAGTCGGTCGCGGGAGAACGTCTTCTCGTAGAACTGCGCGTCCGGGTTCGCGTTCGCGTACCGGTGGTTCTTCTCGGAGACGACGGCGAGGTCCTCGGCCGTCGTTCCGTGTTCGAGCATGTGGCGCTGGGCGACCATGGCGAAGAACGGGGGCGCGGTCGCGCCGGCCGGACCGTCCCACGGGCGGTCCATGACGCAGGCCATCGCGCTGTTCGCCTCGGCCATCGAGGGGAGGTTCATCTTCTCCACCCCGACCGCCACCGCGACCTCCGAGAGCCCCGCTGCGATCGCGGCGTAGGCGGAGCGGATCGCCGACTGGCCCGACGCGCAGGCCAGCTCGGTCCGTTGCAGGATGCGGGTCGGGCGGAGCCCCATCTGCTCGGCGGCCAGCGGCGCGACGTGCGACTGGAAGGCGAACCGCTCGGGCATCGCGGCGCCGAGGAACAAGGAGTCGACGTCCTCGGCGCGGAGCTCGGGGACCGCGCGGAACAGTGCCGCGCCGACCTCCTGCGCGAGCTCGGGCCAGGTCGTCGCGCGGACGCCGAACTTCGTCTGCGTCCCCCCGACCACGGCGACCGGGCGGACCATCATCGTCCCTCCCCCCGGATCGCCGAGGCGACGGCGTTCCCCGCGTCCTCGGTCGTCGCGCTCCCGCCCTGGTCGTAGGTCCGCGCGGTCCCGGCGGCGAGCACCCGCGCGACCGCCGACTCGAGGCGGTCCGCCTGCTCGGTGAGGCGACGGTCGCTGTGGCGACCGGCGAGCCACCTCAGCATCTGCTCGACGGCGAAGAACGTCGCGAACGGGTTCACCTGGTTCTTCCCCGCGTGCTTCGGCGAGCTCCCGTGGATCGGCTCGAACATCGCGTGGTCGGTCCCGAGGTTGCCGCCCGCGGCGAACCCCATCCCGCCCTGGAGGACGGCGGCGAGGTCGGTGATGATGTCGCCCATCATGTTGGGCGCGACCGCGACGTTGTAGTGCTCGGGGTTGCGCACGAGCCACTGGGTGAACGCGTCGACGTAGGCGTAGTCACGCTCGAGCTCGGGGTACTCGGCCGCGCCGAGCCGGTCGAACGTCTCGCGGAAGTAGCGGCACCCCTCGAGGACGTTCGACTTGTCGACGCACGTCACCCGACGCGCCCCGTCCTCCGGGGCGCCGCGGGTCCGCGCCCGCGCGATGTCGAACGCGCACCTCAGGATCCTCTCGGTCCCCTTGCGGGTGATCACGCGCGTGTCGATGACGACCTCGGTCTCGCCCCCCCGCTTCAAGCGGCCGCGCGCCGGGGTGTAGAGGTCCTCGGTGTTCTCCCGGACGATCACCATGTCGACGTGGGCCGGGTCCCAGACGGTCCGGTACGCTCCGCTGATGCGGTGCGCGACGCCGGGGTAGAGCCGGCACGGCCGGACGTTCGCGTAGAGGTCGAGCTTCTCGCGGAGGCCGAGAACGAGCGCACGCCCGGCGAGGTCGCCGTTCGGCAGCGTCGCCCCGGGCCAGCCGACCGCGCCGAGCAATATCGCGTCCGCCCGCTCCGCGGCCGCCTCCCCCTCGGGCTCCCACTCCCGGCCCCGGGCGAGATAGTACTGCCCGCCGCCCGGGTACTCGGTCGCCTTCCACGGGGCGGGCCCGCCCTCGGCGAGGGCAGCGAGGACCTTGAGGCCCTCGCGGATCACCTCGGGCCCGGTCCCGTCGCCGGCGAAGACGGCGATCTGGTAGCCGGCGTCCTTCATCGTGCCCCGGGGGCCGGCGGGGCCGCGTTGCGGCGCGCGGCGAGCTCCCGGCGGACCTTCTCGACCAGGCCCCCCGCCTCGAGGAGGTCGAGGAGATGGGCCGGGACCGGCGGGAACGAGACCGAGGCGCCGGTCGACAGGTTCTCGATACGGCCGGCCTCGAGGTCGATGCGGGCCCGGTCCCCCTTCGAGAAGATCGCCCGCACCCCGGGCGCCTCGAGGGTCGGGAGGCCCAGGTTGATCG
>JBAIXP010000083.1:0-3418 GCA_037916495.1 Thermoplasmata archaeon
CGCAGCGACTCGAAGAACGCGTCCATCCGGTTCTTCACCTGGGCGGGCGCGAAGTAGCGCGGGTCCTCGTGGTCGGACTCGAGGTAGAGGGTCGGGACCCCCGCCTCGTGGATCAGCCAGTCGCGGAGGTCGCCTTGACCCGCCGTGAACGACCGGCACGACTTGATGCCGTGGACCACGACGGCGTCCGCGCCGTAGTCGCGGACGTACCGGCGGATGAGGTCCCGCCGGAGCGGCCAGGCCTGGTTGACGTACGCCCCGAGGGAGTACTCGGCGATGCTCTCGAGCGGGCGCGCCGGGTCGTGGAGGAAGCCCTCGTCGAAGAGGCCCCCGACCTTCGGGTACGTCGCGGCGACGCTGACCGCGCCCCACCGCCGGAAGAAATCCCAGAACGTCCGGTAGCTCGGATAGGGAGGGACCCCCTCGACGACGACGCGGAACTTCTCCTCGGGGACCGGGAACACCCCCGCGTCGAGGCGCGCCTTCACCTCCTCGTTGACGAGGCGGTAGAAGTCGGCGGCCTCGGGGGTGCCGCGGAGGACGTTGATCGGGAACATGTAGAAGACCGCCTCGAAGTACGCCTCGATCGGGGAGGGGCGGCGGGCCCCGGCGCGCAGGTACTCGACCCACCCTTCCTCCGCACGGCGGGCGTCCGCGAGGGCGCGGCGGAGCGCCTCGCGGTCGAACGCGCGGCCCGTCGTCCTCTCGAGGAGGGCGATGAGCTCGCCGAGCTGCGCGACGACGTAGTCGATCTCCTCCCGCCGGGGCTTCGCCTCGCGGAGGTACGGCACGTCCAGCATGAACAAAGGACAGCCGAACCGCTCGGCGAGCGCCTCCCACCACTTCACGTAAACGTAGCAGCCGGAGAAGCTGCAGACGAGCAGGTCGGGCGGCGGGATCTGGCCGAACGAGGTCTTGCCGCCGAGCGTCTGGAGGCCGAGGTCGTTCTTCACGTAGCCGCAGACGTCCAGGCCGTAGCCCTGCGCCTCGGCGTTGAGGATGTTCGGGAGCGACTGGTGCTTGATCGCGCAGTTGAGCGCGACGATCTCGGGGAAGACGAGCTCGTAGCCGAACGACCGGACGATCTCGGCGAGGTTGCCCCCGACCAGCATGTAGGCGACGGGCTTCCGTTTCGGGCCGGTCGTCTCGAGACCCCGGTAGTAGGCGTCGGTGAGCTCCTTCTGACGGTCGCGCGCCCGGGTGAGGGCCTTGTCTTGGCCGGCGAGCTCGCTCGGCATCCCGGGCTAACCTCCCTTCGCGTGGGCCTCGAGGAGCTCGCCGCAACGGCCGCAGAAGCGGAACGCGGAGGGAAGCCCGTCCTGGCCGCACGCCGGGCACGCGCGCACCGGCGCCCCGTGGAGGTAGCTCACGTCCTCGCCGTCCGCCAGGCGCCGGCGCATCTCGGGAATGCGCGCGGGACGCTTGTCGACGAACGAGTGCATCCCCTCGTACGGCTCGGCGGTGGCGAAGTGCAGGCTGAGCCACTCCTGGGCGTGCCCGACCGTCTGGTTCCAGGCGAGCTCCTTCCAGAAGTTCGCCTGGGCCTTGGTGTACCGCAGGCACTCCGGGAACATCTCGAGGAGGCGCGCGCTCAGCCGGTCGACGGTCTCGTCCAGTCGACCGAGGTCGACCTTGAGGCCGCGCTCCTCCCGCTGGGCCCACCGGGCCTCCTCGGCGGTCGGCGGCGAGACCCAGTCGTGGCCCCGCAGCACGCTCGGGGCGGTCGCGGAGACCAGGCCCCAGTCGAGCGCTTCGCGCGCGCCGACCCGCTCGTTGAGCAGGAGCATCCGGCGCGCGCGACGGTCGCCGACGGTGAGCGGCAGCCACTGCGTGGCGCCCCCCGCGGCGACCGAGCCGACCCCGACCCCCACCTGGCCGAGGACGGCGTGTTCCGAGGCAACGGAGAGATCGCAGGCGAGGTGGAGTTCGTTCCCTCCACCGATCGCCATGCCGTTGAGCCGCGCGATCGTCGGCTTGCCGACCCTGAGGATCGACTCGACGGTCTCGCGGAAGAGCTCCATGTACTTCCAGTAGTCCCGCGGGCGGCGGACGAACCGCTCCGCGTACTCCTTCACGTCGCCGCCGGTGCAGAACGCCCGGGTCCCGGCGCCGGTGAGAACGACGACCCCGACCCGGTCGTCCCGGGCCGCGTCGCGGAACGCGTCGCGCAGGTGCGCGAGGGTGCTCGTGGTGTAAGCGTTGAGCGCAGCCGGCCGGTCGATGGTCACCCGTGCGACGCCGTCGTGCTTCTCGACGCGTACGTCCGCCGCTCCGTCCGGCTCGGCCGGAAGCTCGGAGGCGAGCGGGTCGCGGCTCGCAAGATCGGACCGGGGCGAGGACGAGGGACGGCTCCGTGTCGCCATGCTCTCGCCCCGGCCATTCGCCGACCGGCCCAAGTTCTTTGGACCTGACCGGTAAGGGGTCGCGCCCCGCTCGACCCTCCACCGCGGCGCCGCTAGGTCGATAAGCCGCGCTCGTTACCGCGCTCGTGGGGCTCGAGGTCCGCCGCGAGGCACCGCTGCTGGTCCTCACCCTCGACCGGCCCGAACGGCTCAACGCCATCGACCCCGAGATGTCCGCGGAGATGGTCGACGCCTGGAGGGCGTTCGCCGCGGACCCGGAGCTCCGCTGCGCGGTCCTGACCGGCAAGGGCCCGCGGGCGTTCTCCGCGGGGATCGACATCCGCCGTCTCGAGGACTTCTACCGGGAGGAGCGGCCCGGCGAGCGGCTCGAGCGGTGGCTCAAGGAGCCGGGACTCGGAGGGATCACGCGCAACCTCGACCCGGGGAAGCCCATCGTCGCGGCGATCGACGGCTACTGCCTGGGCGGCGGTCTCGAGCTCGCGCTGGCCTGCGACCTCCGCCTTGCCACGCCCCGCTCGGTCTTCGGCCTTCCCGAGGTGGGCTGGGGGATCCTCCCGGGCCAGGGCGGAACGCAGCGGCTCCCTCGCACCGTCCCGCTCGGCATCGCCCTCGAGATGGTCCTCTTAGGGCACCGCATCTCGGCCCGCCGGGCGCGCGACGTCGGGCTCGTCAACGCGATCGTTCCCGCGGCGCGGCTGCGCGCCGAGGCGCGTCGGTGGGCCCTCGAGATCGCGAGCCGCCCTCCCGACGCGGTCCAGAGGGCCCGTCGTGCCGTGCGCGAGGGCCTCGAGCTCAGCTTGAACGCCGGCCTTCAGCTCGAGCAGACCCTCGCCGACCCCCTGCGGGACCCTGCGAAGTTCGTCGCCGCAACACGGCGGACGGGCCCGAGACGCGGGCGTCGGCGATCCGCTCGGCCCTAGCGGCCGGTACCCCCACGGCCCGGGCGGGACGAACTCACATCGGTGAGAACGCCGGGTCGAGCATCTTCGCCTCGGCGCGGCGCAGAAGCTCGGCGGTCGCCGAGCGGCTGATCCCGAGGATCCGGGCGATCTCGT
>JBAIXP010000084.1:0-6735 GCA_037916495.1 Thermoplasmata archaeon
CGGTCGAACCGGTCGCGGATCTACGGCGGACGCTCGCCGGCAAGCGGTTCGAGCCGGGGCTCGCCGAGAAGGACCGGACCGCCTACCTCGAGGAGGTCCGGGCGCTCCTCGCGCGCGAGGCGGCCGAGGCGACCGCGGTCGTCCTGGTCGGACCTGGATTCTTCAAGGAGGCCCTGCTGCACCGCCTCGCCGAGACCGACCCCGCCTCCGCGCGGCGGGTCAAGGTCTATCCGGCGAGCGAGAGCGGACGGGCCGGGGTCGACGAGATCCTGCGCTCGGGGCGGGCGAGCGAGGTCCTCCGGGCGAGCGTCGCCGCGGAGGAGGCGGAGATGGTCGAGCGGCTCGTGCACGCGGTCGCGAGCGGCCGCCGGGCCGCGGTTGGCCGCGCGGAGGTCGCCGAGGCGATCGACGCGGGGGCGGTCGAGACGCTGCTCGTCTCGGAGGAGCTTCTCGCGGACCCCGAGGTGGTGGGGCTTCTCGACCGGTCGCGCGGCTCGCGGGCCCGGCTCTTCGTCGTGCGGTCCGCGGAAGGGCCGGGGGGCCAGCTTGCCGGTCTCGGAAGTATCGCGGCGATCCTACGCTACGACTGGACGAGCGCGCGGACCCCTACGGGATCGACTGGACGGACTCCCGGAGGTCCTCGAAGCGGCGCTTGAGGTCCTTGAGCGCGAAGCGGAGCGCCTCGCGCGCCGAGAGCGAGCCGTCCGTCTCGAACCGAAGGAAGAACTTCTCCGTGTCGGGCTCGATGTGGATCGAACCGTGCTCGCACGCCTTCTCGCAGGCGCCGCAGTCGATGCACTTCACCTCGTCCGTGACGGTGAGCTTGCCCGAGGCGAACGCGAGGATGTCGACCGGACAGGTGGCCGCGGTGCGCTTCAAGCACGCGTCCGAGCAGCCTTCCTTGCGCGCGATCTTGACGTGAGGGCGGGGGAAGACGCCGACCCCGTGGGCGACCTGCCACTTCGCGTGCTCGCGCGCCGTGCCGACGGTGGCGGTCGCGTAGGCGAGCAGGGCCTGCCGGGCGCCGAGGCGGACGATCGGCACCTCGGGCTCGAGGACCGAGAGGGACGGGTCGGCGAGCGGGACGACGTCCTTCGCGTAGACCGTGCAGGGGCCCTTGCGGTCGATCGAGTACATCACCTGACAGTGCGGGCAGCCCGCGCCGCCGCAGGTGCATTCCGACTTCCGCCGGAACTCGGAGAGGTCGGTCGGGATCGGGAGTAGGCCGAGCCGGAGCGCGACCCCCTCGTCGAACATGCTGGTCGAGGAGTCGTAGTCCTTGCCGGTCGCCTCGTCCCGGATGGGGCCGAGGTGGAACTCGACGTCCTCGATCGCGAGCTTCGGAACGTCCGAGATGAGCGTGCGGCGGATCGCGTTGACCTGCGGGGCGCTCACGCCCTCGAGCTCGAGGGAGGCGGACCGCGGGACGAGCTCCTCGATGACGACCGGCATCGCTCGCTCACACCCGCCGGCCGCGCCGTCCGCCCTTCGGCTTCGTACCGTCGTGCGGCACCGGCGTCACGTCCTCGATCCGCGCGATCTTGACGCCCGCGCGGGCGAGCGCCCGGATCGCCGCCTGGGCTCCCGGTCCTGGCGAGCGCGAGCGGTTGCCGCCCGGGGCGCGCACGCGGACATGGAGCGTCTCGTAGCCCTTCTCCTTCAGGACGGCAGCGATCTGGTCGGCCGCCTTCATCGCCGCGTAGGGGCTTGACTCGTCGCGGGCCGCCTTCACCACCATGCCGCCGGTCGCCTTGGCGAGCGTCTCGGCGCCCGTGATGTCGGTGACGGTGATGTGGATGTTGTTGTAGCTCGCGAAGATGTGCGCGATGCCGATCTTCGTCATAGGAACCTCAGGCCCCCGGAGGGGCGGCCTCGGGGGCGCTCGGCGGCTCGGGCCCGGCGGCGCGCCGCTCCTGGCGCTCGCGGAGCGCCACGCGCATCGCGTGACCGTCGTCCGAGTACGGGCTCGTAGCGCTGAACGCAAGACGCGGCTCGTCCGCGGACGGAAGGAGGAGACCCGGCCGGGTGACCCGGTGGTCGCCGACCGTGAAGTGGCCGTGCACGATCCATTGCCGCGCACCCTTCGGCGTCGGGGCAAGCCCGCGGGAGAAGACGATCCACTCGAGGCGGCGGCGGAGTACGTCCTCGGTCGTCAGCGCGAGCACGTCGTCGAGGCTTGGTGTCGCGACCGAGAGGATGCCGAGCCGGCTCAACCGCGCGAGCAGTTGATCGGTCTCGTGGCGCGCCTGCTCCTCGCCGGCACGCAGGCGGGCCTGGAGCTCGCGGGCCTGGCGGCGGAACCCGCGCAGGACCGACTGGGCCTTCCACAGTTCCCGCTTGTTCTTGAGGCCGTAGCGGTCGAGGAGCTTGCGTTCCTCCTCCATCCGGCTCCCCTCCCAGGGGTGCTTCGGCGTGTCGTACCGGCGCCTCAGGAACTTCGGATCGCCCACGGTCTACCTGCTCACTCCTTCTTGGCGGCGGCCGGCGCGGCCGGCGCGGGGGCGGCGGCGGCGGCCGCCGGGGCTTCCTTGCCCGCGGCGGCGGCAGCCTCCTTGGCGGCCTTCTTGAGCACGCCCGCGGCCATTCCCGTGCGGCCGTTCGAGCGGGTGCGCTGCCCGCGGACCTTCTGTCCGCGCTCGTGGCGGACGCCGCGGTAGCTCCGGATCATCTTCATCTGGTTGACGTCGTCCCGCCGGCGGGTCTCGACGTCCACGCCGATGTAGTGGATCGAGTCGCCGAGGACGGGCTCGGTGTGGTGGTTGACCATCCAGACCGGGACGCTGGTGGGCAGGGTGCGGAGGGTGGTCTCGATCGATTCGACGGCCGGCTCGGGGAGGTCCCCGATGAGGCCGGTCGGGTTCACCTTCGCGAGGCGGCAGGTCGTCTCGGCGAGACGGAGCCCCACCCCGCGAACCTTCGTGAGGGCGAGCGCGACCGAGCGGGTCCCGTCGAGGTCGGTGTCGGCGACCCGGACGATATAGCGGAAGTTCGGGTTGTCGGAGACGGCCTTCGCCGCCTTGGTCGGGGGGCCGGCACGACCCTTGCCCTTCCCTTCCTTCCCCTCCTTCGCTTCCTTGCCTTCTTTGCCCTTCGCCGGACGCTCCCGCTTGGTTGTCTTCTCCGCGGTCTCCGCGGGCCCTTCGGCCGACGGCTTCGCGGCCTCCTCGGCGGGGGCCTTCCCTTCCTTGGGCGCGGGACTCACTGGCCTATCCTTGACTCCCGTCTGCGCACGCCCCGCACGGGTCGGCTAGGCCGCTCGTGCCGGCCGGCGTCTTCGGGAGGTAGGGCCGAGATGGGCTCGGTTCTTAACGGCTTCGGAGGCGCGGGTGTCGGGAACCGCGCCCGGAACGGTCTCGAGGGTCGGACGGGCCTCGAGCACGCGGTAGCCCGAGCCCCGCCCGAGCACCCGGACCCCGCCGGGCCAGTGGTCGCGGAGCCACTCCTGGTAGTAGAGGATCCCTTGGGAGCCTTTCCCCACGATCACGAGCCGCCCTCCCGGTTTCAGGTGGACGGCCGAGTTCTCGAGGATCGCGAGGACCACGGGCCGCCCCGCCCGGTAGGGGGGGTTCGAGACGATCAGGTCGAACATCTCCCCCGCGACCGGCTCGAAGAGGCTCCCGACGCGCACCTCGGCGTTGAGCGCCCGGTTTCGCGCAAGGTTCTCGCGGGCGAGCCGCGCGGCGCGACGGTTCACCTCCGTGAGGACGACCGACCCCTTCGGCGTGCACCGGGAGAGGGCGACGCCCACCGCGCCCCAGCCTCCGCCGATCTCGAGGACGCGGTCGGCGGGTCCGACCGTGAGGTGCTCGATGAGCAGCGCGGTCCCGGGGTCGAGGCCGTGCGAGGCGAACACGCCCGCGTCGACCGTGAAGGAGAGCAGCTCGCCCCGGTAGAGGAACCGGAACTCCCGGCGAACGGACGGCGAGCGGGGCCGCTCGGAGAAGTACGTGTCGGCCGGTTCGCCGGTCTCGTCCGCCGTCACGAGCTCCGCCGCCGGAACAGCCGCTCGCGCCGTTCGCTCGGGGCGCGCGGGCTCGCCCCGAGGGCCTCGCGGAGGAGCTCGCGCTCCCGGCCGGAGAGCGAACGGGGGAGCTCGACATGCGCCGTGACGATGAGGTCGCCGCGCCCGCCGCCCCGCAGGCTCGGAAAGCCGCGACCGCGCAGGCGGAACTGCGTCTCGGGCTGGGTGCCCGCGGGGATCGTCAGCTCGGCGTGCCCCTCGATCGTGGGCACCGTCGCCGCGCCGCCGAGGACCGCGGTCGCGAGGGGGACGGTGATGTCCGCGTAGGCCTCGCGGCCCTCGCGCCGGATCGTCCCGGACGGCTCGAAGGTGATCTGGACGTAGAGGTCGCCCGCCCGGCCCCCCGCCCGGCCGGCGGAGCCGTGGCCGGGGACCCTCAGGACCGCCCCGTCCTCGATGCCCGGCGGGACCGAGAGCTCAATCTTCTCGACGGTCGCGGTCTGTCCGCGCCCCTTGCACGAGGGGCACGGCTCGAGGATGCGCCGTCCGGCCCCGTGGCACCGGGGGCACTCGCCGATCGTGATGAGCTGCGTGTAGCCCTGGCTGCGGACCCGGCGGACCTGACCCTGGCCGTTGCACTCCGAGCAGGTCTCGAGGGCCGTGCCGCCCTTCGCGCCGGTCCCGCGGCAGTCCGGGCACGGGGCCCGGCGCGGCACCTCGACCGTCGGGCGGGCCCCGTCGACCGCCGCGACGAGCGGCAGCCGCACGGAGACCTCGACGTCGCTGCCCCGGCCGCGCTCGGGTCGCGCGAACCCCCCGAACGGGGCGCCGAACCCGCCGAAGAACTGGGCGAAGAGCGGGGAGGCCCCGAGGAGGTCCTCGAGATCGGCGACGTGCGTGAAGTTCTGCCAGGTGAACCCGGCCGGCCCAAAGTCGGAGGCGACGCCCGAGAAGCCGAGCTGGTCGTAGCGGCGGCGCTTCTCGTCGTCGGCGAGGACCTCGTAGGCCTCGGAGAGCTCCTTGAACTTCTCCTCGGCGACCTTGCGGTCCTCCTTGGAGACGTCCGGATGGTGCTGCCGCGCGAGCCGGCGGTAGGCGCTCTTCACGTCGTCCGTCGTGGCGGTCCGCGGGACCCCGAGGACCTCGTAGTAATCGCGCTTCGCCATCAAACGGTGCCGAGGGCCGGCTCCCGGGCCTCCCTAGGTCGAGCGCTATTTACCCGTAGTGCGCGACCGCCGGCCGAACCTCACGACGAGGGACGCTCCGACCGAGAGGTCCGTGCGGGCGGCCGCCGAGCGCTGGTTGCGCGCGATCTCGACCGTCCCGAAGCTCGACCCGAGCGCGACCAGGGTTCCGACCGGGGCTTCGCCGTAGCTCGTGACCCACCGGACCGTCCGCCTCCGCCGGCCCCACCCGACCTCGACCGTGCGCGTCTCCGGCGGGACCCAGGCCGCCGGGATGTTCGTGACGATGTTGCCGAACCGGTCGAGGTGGACGACGGTGCCGGCGAGCCGCCCGGGGGCGCGTCGGGGTTCGGGAAGAGGGCCTTCGACCGGCCTCATCGGCGTCCCGAGGCGCGCCGGGTCGACCCCGTTCGCGATCTGTGCGGCCGCCGGCGCGAACAGGTCCCGGCCGTCGAACGTCGTTCCGACGCGGCGCCGCACCCCGATGCGGGCCGGGTCGAGTCGGAAGGCGCGCGGCCGCCCGAGGGCGCGGGCGAGCGGCATCAGCACCCCGTTGTCGGGTCCGACCAAGACCGAGCCGTCCGCGCAGGCGACGGCGAGCGGGGCCCGTGGCCCTCCGACCCCCGGGTCGACGACCACGAGGTGGACCGTCCCGGCCGGGAACCCGGACGCCATCGCCCGGACGAGGAACGCCGCCTCGACGACCCCGTGGGGAGGGAGGTCGTGCGCGAGGTCGACCAGGCGGGCCGCCCCTACCGTCCGAAGCAGGACCGCCTTCATCTGGGCGGCGTACGCCGCCCCAACGTCGCTCGCGAGGGTGAGCAGGCGCTTCGAAGGCCGAGGTTTCGGCCCGCGCCGCGGCACGGGTCGGGTCGCCCGCGTCCTACGACTTCATGATGGCGACCAGGAAGATCCCGACCGCCACGAGGGCGCCGATGACCGCCGCCACGATCACGAGGAACGCCTGCCAGACGAGGGTGCTGAGCCCGCCCTTCGCCCCGCCGCTCAACGTGCCGATGCTGTAGAGGTAGCCCGAGGCGAGGCCGATGACGAGGCCCGCGACCAGCAGTCCCACGCCGATGGTCCGGCTCTTGCCGCTGCCGAAGTAGGCGGTGAAGACCCCCGCCAAGATCATGAAGAGCGAGAAGACCAGGAGAAGGATCTCCAGGAACTGCCAGCCCGTGACGCTCAAGTCCGCTGCACCCACCATACCGAACATCGTTGCACCTCAGAATTTGATTCCCGTCAGGGTCTTCGTGTCGATAACACCGCTCACCGAGCGGATCTTGTCGACGACCAGCTGGCCAAGGGCGTTGAAGTCCTCCGCCTCGACCTTGGCGATCAGGTCGTACTCTCCGAACAGCGGGTGAAGCTCCACGATCCCCTTCACCCTCAGAAGCTCGGTGTAGACCTCGTGCTCCTTGGCCGGCGCCGTGCTGATCAGGACGAAGCCTATCGCCACCCTCGAAGCACCTGCTGAGGGCGCCGAGTAGACGCGCGGTTAATAAGCGTGTCGCGGAACGGAGCGTGCTCCGGCGTGCCGGGGCCGTCGGCGCCGGCGGCCGCGCGTGGAATCGAGCGGTCTTAAGG
>JBAIXP010000085.1:0-6725 GCA_037916495.1 Thermoplasmata archaeon
TCTTCGCCGAAGGGATGAGCTTCGAGGGGGTCCACGAGATGCTGAAGGGGATCCGCAAGGCCCGCGGCCTCGTCGCGGGCGAGACGACCCTCAAGGAAGTCGAACCGCTCCTCGTCCCGAAGATCACGGTCGAAGGGTTCGTCGAGGGCGCGATCGTCGAGCTCATCTCGGGCCCGTTCAAGGGCGAGAAGGCCCGGGTGAAGAAGATCGACCAGGCGAAGGAGGAGATCACGGTCGAGCTGATCGAGGCGGTCGTCCCGATCCCCGTCACGGTCCGCGGGGACCACGTGCGGATGCTCGAGAAGGGTGGTGGCAGAAGTGGCGGATGAAGTGAGCGTGCTGGTCGAAGGCGGCAAGGCCTCCGCCGGTCCCCCGCTCGGGCCCGCGCTCGGGCCGCTCGGGGTGAACGTCGGGCAGGTCGTGGCGAAGATCAACGAAGAGACCCGGCAGTTCGCCGGGATGCGCGTGCCGGTCGTCGTGAAGGTCGACCCGGCGACGCGGTCGTTCACGCTCGTGGTCGGCCGTCCTCCCGTGGCGGCGCTCCTGTTGAAGGAAGCCGGCAAGGAGAAGGGTTCGGGGAAGCCGAAGGGCGAGGTGATCGGCGACGTGTCGCTCGACGCGGTGAAGAAGATCGCCCAGGCGAAGGGCAACGACCTCTTCGGCCGTTCGATCGAGGAGAAGATGAACCAGGTGATCGGCACCTGCGTCTCCCTGGGCCTCAGCGTCGGCGGCGAGGACCCCCGCGCCGTGCTCAAAGCGCGGACCAAGCGTCCCGAGGCTCCGTGATCGGGCCGAGCGGGCCGCCCCCCACGGACCTTTCGAACGCCGAGATCGTCGACTACCAGATCGTCGAGGGCGACGGGCGCCTTCGCCTCAAGCTCAAGGACGGCTCGGTGATCGAGGTCCGCCTCGAGATCATGAACGTCCTCCGGGCCGGCAACGACCCGAACACCGGCCTTCCGACCTACGTCGTCCCGTCCGCGACGCTCACGCGGCTCGTGGAGAGCCCGAAGGAGCTGCGCAAGCCCCCGGTCCGGCCGGGGACGGGCCGGGACACGAAATCGCTCCCCGGCTTCGGCTAGCGACCCCGCGAGAAAGGTACGACCCCGGGGGCCTCGGGCCCCCGAGGTCGCAAAAAGGGGTTCCTCGCCTAGCCGACCTTCACCCGGACCTCTTCGGGAGAGGGGCTCGGGTGGAGCTTCGGCAGCTCGAGTTCGAGGAGGCCGTTCTCGACCTTGGCCTTCGCGTCGGTCCCCACGACCGGCTCAGGCAGCTCGAGGGATCGGTAGTAGCCGCTGTAGCTGCGCTCGTGGCGCAGGTACTCGCCCTTCGACTCCTCGGTCTCCTCCGCCGCCTCGCCGCGGATCTCGACGGTCGCGCCGCGCACCCGGATGTCGAGCTTGTCCTTCGGGATCCCCGGGATCTCGGCGACGATCTTGTAGCTCGTGCCCGTGTCGGTCACGTCGGCGCGCGCGGCCCGGAAGACCCCGTGCTCGCCCGCGCTCGTGACGGGGGCGAACGGCCCGAACGGGCTGATCCCCCAGGCGTCAAAGAACCTCGACCGCATCGCGTCGAGCTGGCGGTCGAGCTCGGTCCAGACATCGTGCTCCTCGCGCTTCGGTTGGATGGCTTTCGTCATCGATCCACCTCGGCTTTGCGCGAAAAGTAAGTCTGCGCACGTATATAAAACAGGCCTATTTCGGTCTTGACGGGGCGACGTTCCGCGACGCCGGGGCGCGAGCGCCCGACGCTCCGCGCAACGCCTATTAGCTGACGGGCGGCTCGCCGACACGTGACCGATCTCCAGGAGGAGCCGGCGGTGCCGCCGTTCGACCCCGAGGGGGACGAGCGCGCGGGGTACTTCGCGGCGGGCGGGCTGCTCGTCGTCGTCGGCTGGGGGATCGCGGTCCTTCTCAACGTCCTGCTCCACCTTTTGGCGCCGAGCGGCGGGAGCCGTTTCCTCGGCGTGTACGTCGGCGCGAGCTTCGGGGCGTACGCCTGGGCTGCGTTCGGTCTCGGCCTCTTTACGGGGGCGTTCGGGCTGGCCCTTCTCCTGATCGGCCGGTCCACCCCGAAGGGCCGGCTCGTCCTGCCGGGCTTTGAGTACTAGGGCCCGGCTAGCGGTACGACCCGCCCGCGTCCTGCGCTTCCGCCTGCACGCCGCCCGTGCGCCGGCGCACCACACGCCGCGACGGCGGCGACCGCGCGTCCACGGGGCTCTTCTGCTGCTTCAGGCCTGCCGCGCAGTCGGAGCAGACCCGCTCGTCCGCGTCCAGACAGTTGCGGCAGAACGTCCGTCCGCAGATCGTGCAACCGAGGCTCGCCGGCATTCCGCACCGCGCGCACTGACCGACGAGCACGAACGTCCCACTCCGCGAAAACCGGTCACGCGAGCAGACGGCTCGCCTTAAGCCCTTCGAGGAAACCGGCGGCGTACTCGGCCCGCGTGACGTAGCCGGCGGCCCGCCGGGCCCGCGCGCTCGCCGACGGGAAGCTCACCCCGAAGCCGGCCGCCCGGAGCATCGCGACGTCGTTGTCCCCGTCTCCCAGCACGAGGCAATCGCGCGGCGCGAGCCCGAGCGGCGCGAGCGCGCGGTCGAGCGCCGGGAGCTTGCCCGCGCCCTTCTCCATGAGGTGGATCGCGTAGCCGGTCGACTCGATCGTGAGGGGCCAGCCTCGTAGGGCCCGGCGCACGGCGGAGACCGGGACGCTCGGCTCGAGCGCCACCTCGGTCTCGCGCCAGCGGTCGGTGAAGAGCCGGCGCACCGGGAGCCCCGAGCGCAGGAGTGCCCGGAACGCCCGGCGGGCGATCCGCGCGTCCGCGAGGCGCTCCACGGTCGGGCCGGTCTTCCCGTCGCGGTAGACGACACCGCCGTTCTCCGCGACGACCGGCCCGGAAAGGCCGAGGAAACGGTAGAGGGCGAGGGAGATCGGAAGGACGTTGCCGGTCGCGATGACGACGGGGATCCCCCGCCGCTCGAGGGTGCGCACCGCGCGCAGCGCCTCCGGCTCGAGGCGACGGTCCCGGTCGGTGAGCGTGCCGTCGACATCGGTCACGACGGCGCGCGGCCGGAACGTCCGGGGCGCGGGGCGGCGGGCGGCCACGTCAGGGCGCCCCCGCCGGGGGCGGGGACTCGGCGACGCGACGGATCGCCGCCCGGAGCGCCTCGGCGACCTCCTTGCCGTCCCGCCGGCCCCGGACCTGCTTCATGAGGTCCCCCATGAGCGGGGAGAAGGCCGCCGCGCCGCGCTCGCGCACGAGCGTTTCGTTCTCACGGACGATCCGCTCGGCGATCTTCGAAAGCTCGTCCGCGCCGACCGACACGAGCCCGGCGGCCGCGGCCGCAGCCTCCACGCTCGGCGCGCCGAGCGCAAGTTGAGCGAGGACCCTAGGGGTCCCTTCCTTCGCGAACCGACCGGCCTCTTCGGCCGCCAGGAGCTCGTCAAGGAGGGGCACCGGCGGGTCGAACGAAGCGACCTCGCCGGCCGCCTCGGGGACCTCCTGGATCAGGAGGCGGGCGACCCGACCGGCGGGGTGCCCTCGCCCGACGAGGAGCTCGAATCGGTCGAGCTCGGCCCCGTAGACGAGTTGACCGCTCAGCTCGGCGGACAGCTGGTGATCGCGCCCCAACCGAGCGACGGTCGCGGACGGCCGTTCCGGAAGGGACGCACGGAGGCGCTCGAGGCGCTCCGGGAGGATCGGGACGGGGGGGACGTCGGTCTCGGGATACATCCGGTCCCGTCCAGGGATCGGCCGGGAGTAGCGCGTCCGGCCCCCGGGGAGTGGGTCGCGGGTCTCGCCCGGCACTCCCTCGAGGGCGGCCCGGGCCCGGGTGACCACGCGCTCCGCGGCCCGTCGGGCCCGCTCCGCCGAGCTGTCGGCGATCAGGGCGAAGGCATCCGCCGCCCCGAGCCCGAGGCGCCCCTTGAGCCGGGCGACGTCCTCGGCGGAGAATCCTTGGCCTGGCAGTTCGTCGGAGTGCACGATCCCGCCCACCCCCGCCGAGCGGGCGTGGTCGGCGAGCTCGCGTCCGAGCCGTTCCTCCCCTGCTCCCTTGTGCCCGAGGAGGCCCCCGAAGCCGGGAAGGCCGACTGCGAGGACGACGCCGCCTGCGGCGAGCACCGACCGGACCACACGGTTGCCGACCTCGGCCAGGTCGCGGCCGACGTCCTCGATCTCGGCCCCGACACGGGCGCCGCGAGCCCGGAGCTCGTCGCGGACCCGGAGGAGGAGCTCCTGGCGCGCCGCCTCCTGCTCGACGTACGTATCGATGAGCCGGAGCTCCTGGACCCCCTTGACCTCGATGCGGCGGCCGCCCTCGGTCGAGACGTTGAGGTCCTCCCGAATCGTGCCGATGCCGCGGCGGACCTTGCGCGTCGACCGCAGCAGCGCCCCGATCTCCTGCGCCACCGCGCGCGCCTCGGCCCCGGAGGCGATGTCCGGGCCCGTGGCGATCTCGACGAGCGGGATGCCGAGCCGGTCGAGACGGTAGACGAGCTCGCCGTCGGCCTCCCCTACCTTGCGGGCCGCGTCTTCCTCGAGGCAGACGGAAAGGATGGCGTGGCGCCGCCCGTCGACCTCGAGCGCGCCGTCGACCGCCACGAGCGCGGTGCGCTGAAAGCCGGAGGTGTTCGAACCGTCGACGACGATCTTGCGCATCACCTCGACCTCGTCGACGGGCCGGCAGCCGAGGAGCAGCGCGACCGTGAGCGCCGTGTCGAGCGCTTCCTCGTTGAGGGGGCGGGGAGGCTCCTCGTCGAGCTCGATCAAGCAGTTCGAGGGCCCGATCTCGTAGCGGTAGGAGAGCCCGCGGGACGCCTGGAACGCCGCCGCGGCGTCGACCGTCCGCTCCTCGCCGCCCGCGGGCCTCAGCCGACGGACGACGGAGCCCTCCACCGCTTCGGAAAGCTCGGTCGAGCACGCACAGTGGAGCTTCGCGCCGGCGAGCTGCTGGTGCACCTCGAGGCCGACCTTCACGGGGGTCCCTCGGCACGGCGCCGGTGGACGAACTCGCCGGCCCGGTCCGTCGCGAGAAGGTGCCGGACCTCCTCGGCCCGCTCGGTCTTCCCGAGGGCCCAGATCATCTTCGCATACGCCGTCTCGGGGAGGAGGTCGTCGAGATAGAGCACGCCCGCCCGCACGAGCTCGCGGCCGGTGGCGTAGAGGAACGGGTCCGCCACTCCCTCGAGGCACTGGGTGGTCATCGCCACCACGACCCCCCGGTCGGTCGCCGCGCGAATCCAGCCGACGTGGTCGGAGCTCACGTGGCCGAGCCCGGTGCCCGCGAGGACGATGCCGCGCAGCCCGTCCGCGAACGTCGCCGCCCGGTCCGGAGCGAGCCCCGGATAGAACCAGAGGAGCCCGGCCCGCAGGTCGATCGGACCGTCGACCCGGGGCGGGCCGGCCGCGGGCGGTCGCGCCGACGGCAGCAGGTGAACGCTCGCTCCGTCCACCGTTCCCAGGGGCGGGCCGTTGCGGCTCTCGAACGCGTCCCGGCGGCTCGAGTGCATCTTGCGCACCCACGAGCCGCGGTGCACCGAGAACCGGCCGTCCGACATGGTCTCGTGCATCACCACGACGACCTCCCCGAGGCGACGGTCCTGCGCCACCCGGACCGCGGCCGCGAGGTTCGACGGGCCATCGGAGGACGGGCGGTCGGGCGAGCGCTGCGCACCCACGAGCACGACGGGGCCGGGCAGATCCTTCAGTAGGAAACTGAGGCCGGCGGCGGTGAACCCGAGGGTGTCGGTGCCGTGCGCGATGACCACCCCTCGGGTGCCCCGGCCGAACGATTCGACGACCTTCCCCGCGAGGTCGACCCAGTCGGAGGGTACGATGTTTTCGCTCAGCCGGTCGAGCACAGGGACGATCCGGACGTTCCCGTGCTCGCGAAGCTCGGGATAGAAAGCGAGGATCTCGTTCTCGTCGCTCACCGGCCGCACGCCGCCGGTCTCGTAGTCGACCCGCGAGGCGATCGTGCCCCCCGTGGTGAGGAGCTCGACCGTGCCGTCACGGCCCGGCGCAGGAGGTTCGGCCGCGGGGGCTGCTTGGCGCGAGGCGCTGGAGCGAGGCAACCGTCGGAACGTCGCCCCATCTTCGACACAGATTCCGACGTTGTAGCCGCTCTC
Source organism: Thermoplasmata archaeon (assembly GCA_037916495.1). Classification (GTDB taxonomy): domain Archaea; phylum Thermoplasmatota; class Thermoplasmata; order Lutacidiplasmatales; family UBA184; genus Lutacidiplasma. Next base: position 6,130 of record JBAIXP010000085.1, read on the forward strand.
GAGCTTGAGCGAGAGAATGCGGTCCCCGGAGAGCTCGTGCGGCGGGATGATCGTCCCCGACCAACGGCGACCGTCCCGGTTCGTGAGCTCTACCTGCTCGCCGAGCGGAAGGGCGCGGAGCTCGGGCCAAGGGTCGCGCGACGGCGTCGCGGGCACGTCCGTGGAACCTCGCCCCGAGCGACGCGTCGGCCGGTATAAGCCCTCGGGAGGACGGGGACCCCCGACCTTATGAGCGCGGCGTTCTCCGGCGGATGCGCCAGCCGGCGCACGAACGCCCGTGTGGGGTAGCTACGGTCCCGAGGGAAGGCCCTCGGATCGCTATACTGGATTATCCTAGAGGCCTGCGGAGCCTCAGACCTGGGTTCGAATCCCAGCACGGGCGCTTCCCCCCCTACGGCGGTATCCGGGGGAGCGGAGCCTCGCCCAGCAAGAAACGAACCCCCTACCCGGCCCACCAACGACCCTGGACCGCCCCGCGAGGGGACAAGGGTAGGATAATGCTCAGACCGGCGATCGGTGCTCCACGGTCATGGAACCCGCACAGAGGGTCGTCCCAGTACCAATCTTCGACCGTCTCGCCCCGGGCGGGTTCTTCT
>JBAIXP010000086.1:0-1742 GCA_037916495.1 Thermoplasmata archaeon
CCGGCCCGGTCGGCTTCTTCTCCTCGACCAGGGTCTGGTTCTCCTGGTGCTTCGCGATCGCTTCCTGAATGATCGACTTCATCGTCGGTTCACGTCCGTTTGTCAGACGAGCGTCATACGCTCTGAGGGAAGATTTCGGGGGTTGCTACATAAACATTTGTGTCAAACGGAACGGCTCGAGGGCCGGGACCGCGTCCGTGCCTCCGGAAGGTATGTATCACCCAGGTGACCTCGGGCCGAGCATGCCCCAGGGGCTTGGTCCGATCGATGCGATGCTGCGCGAGCGCCATCTGTTGAAGCACCCGTTCTACACCGCCTGGTCGGCGGGGGAGCTTCCCCTCGAGACGCTGCGTTCCTACGCCGGCCAGTACTACCGGTTCGAATCGAACTTCCCGAAGTACGTCGGCGCGACCTACTCGCAGCTCGACCGGGCCGAGGACCGCCGGGTCCTCCTCGAGAACATGGTCGACGAGGAGGGACGGTCCCCGACGCATCCGGAGCTCTGGCTCGACTTCGCGCGCGGGATCGGCGTCTCCCCGGCCGCCGTGCGGCGGTCCGTCCCCCTCGGCGCGACCGGCGAGCTCCTCGACTGCTACGAGCGCCTGACGCGCACCGGTCCGGTGGAGGGGCTCTCGGCGCTCTACGCGTACGAGTCGATCTTCCCGGAAATCGCGGCCGAGAAGTCCCGGGGCCTGCGGGCCCACTACGGCATCCGGGCGAGGTCCGCCCACGAGTTCTTCCGCGTGCACACCGGCGCCGACGTCGAGCACTCGCGCGCGGAGGCCGCGATCCTCGGCGGCCACCTCCGCCAGTCCCCCGCCGCCCGCCGTCGGGCGCTCCTCGCGTCGCGGCAGGCGATCGGCGCCTGGTGGTCGTTCCTCGACGCGTTCCCGCTGCCCGAGCGGGCGTCCGGCCCGACGCGCTAGGCCCGGGGCCCGGCCGGCGCGCCCCGGAGCGGCGCGCGTTTATCTAACGGGAGCCGCTCCTCGCCCCGTGGAGGGTTACTTCGACGCGCTCGAGGCCGAGGTCGACCGCGCCTACCGCGCGGCCGAACGTGCCCGGGCGGTCGGGATCGACCCCGAGACCGTCCCCGAGATCCCGCGCGCGCACGACATGGCGACGCGCGTCGAGAAGCTCCTCCGTCACCTCGGCGTCGACGGGATCTCCGCGGAGATCCGCGAGCTCGCGAAGACGCTCCCCCGCGAGGAGGTCGCCGTCCGGCTGACGCGCCAGCTCGCGCTCGACACGAAGCGCGGCGGCTCGATCGCCGACCGGGTCGACGTCGCGCTGAGGGTCGGTCTCGCGATCCTCACCGAGGGGATCCTGGTCGCTCCGCTCGAGGGGCTCGCCGAGGTCCACCTGCGGGAGAACGGCGGCGCCCCTCCGTACATCGAGCTCTACTACGCGGGCCCGATTCGCGCCGCCGGCGGGACGGCGCAGGCGCTGAGCGTGCTCTTGGCCGACATCGTCCGGCGCGACCTCGGGCTCTCCGCCTACAAGGCCGACCCTCAGGAGGTCGGACGGTTCCAGGAGGAGATCCCGCTCTACAAGTTCTACCAGCACCTCCAGTACGTCCCAAGCGCGCACGAGATCGCCGAGGTCGTCACGCACCTTCCGGTCGCGATCTCGGGGGAGTCGACCGAGGGCGACGCCGAGGTGAGCGCGTTCCGCAACCTCCCGAGGGTGCCGACCAACGGCCTCCGGGGGGGCGCCTGTCTCGTCATCGCCGAGGGGCTCTGCCA
>JBAIXP010000087.1:0-13347 GCA_037916495.1 Thermoplasmata archaeon
CACCATCTTGATCGTGGGCGCGGCCGAGGGGGCCACCCCACGCACGGTGGCGATGTCCTGGTCGGCCTCGCCGCCCGTGATGTACCGGAAGAACCGCGTGATGACGTCGGCCTCCCAGCCCTTCACGTCGAAGGGGGTCACGGCAAGGGACGTCTCGGGCCGGAAGTGGACGTAGACGCCGGTGCCCGCGATCAGGCCCACTCGCCCCTTGGTGATGTCCTGGACCGCTCCGACCGGCTGCTCGATCATCAGGGCGCGGTCGACCCGTTTCTTGGTGGCGATGAAGAGGTGCTTCTCAAGGACGACCTCCTTCTGGCCCTCGAAGACGAACCGCTGGTTCGTGAAGTAGAGCGTTCCGTGGCTCTTCTCCCCCTCCATCATCTTCCCCTCGATGGCGAGCACGGGGGCCTCGTTCTGCTTCAGCGGGAAGCTCGCCTGGCCGAACAGTCCCACGGTCGTCTCCGCGATCTTGAGGTCCCGCTCCACCGCCGCGAGTCCCGTCGTGAGGTCGCGCACCGGCGCCGTCACCTGGGCCGCTTCCGAGGTCGCCCGCGACCGCATCGACGCGGCGTCGGCCCCCAGACGGGAGGCCAGCATCTCCCCGCCCATGATGTCGTTCGAATCGACCATCATTCGGAGGGTCGAGGCCTCGCTCTGGAGGGCGCTGATCTGCGCCGTGAGCGGCTGAAGGGTGGTCGAAAGGGTCTGCCTCACGCTGGGCCCGATCTCGGTCCACTTCTTCGAGAGGAGCTCGATCGTCTTGTCGAGATGGCCCATCGCCGAATAGCCGTGGCCGCGCACGCTGGCGAGCCGGCCCGCGAGGCCCCCCAGCGAGGCGTCGAGCGAGGTGACCCCGCTCTGGGCGCCGTTGATGGTCCGAGACGCTTCCGAGAGCTCCGACTCGATGGTCTGGAGCTTCGAGTAGAGGGCTTGCTTCGCTGCGGTCGGCTGAGCCATCGCCATGGTTCGTCCCTGGTCGATAGGTCAAGGTCGGGGTAATAGACGTAAGCCCGAGACGGAACCCGTCCCGAGCGGGTTCCCCGGAGTCCGTACACGCCCGACCACGGACCGGAGGTTGCCGAGGTCGCCCAACGGGCCGCGCGGAGCCGAGCCGCGCGAGACGGCTACGTTCCGGCCTGGATGTTCTCTCCGATCATCCGCGAGGACATGGCGCGGATCATCGCGTGCAACCGCTCGTGGTCCGGGTGGGCGTGGTAGGCGTCGAGCGTAGCGGTGCTGTCCGCCAGGACCACCACCCCGTTTTTGAACCCGTCCGTGCCGCCGGGCATGTTCTCGCCCCAGTACGCCCCGGTGATGCCGGGGACCTTGGACGCCAGTCCGAGGAACGTGGCCTTGGCCTCGGCGATCTGCTCGGGCGTGGTCGAGTGCTTCCACGCGACCAGGACGACGTGGATGATCACGGACCCCGGGAACTCACGACGACCCTTAAGGGGCACTCCCGAGCGACCCCGGGGAGGGCCGCACGCCCCGGACAGAGAGGGGGATCGCCCCTGTCACCGGTCCCCCTGCTGACCTCCCAGGGCGATGCGCGTCCACCCCATCCCCGGCCGCCACGCACCGTCCGTTGCTCCCGCCCGTCCCTTTCCCCTGGCCCGGGTCGAACGGAGGGAATGCCCCCCGGTTCCGTATCGCTTCTTCCGGCGTGCCGCTCGCGCCGTACCGAGCGCCGTCCCCCTCGGGCGAGACATACATTCAACTACCCCTTTCCCCGCGAACCCCTTGTGGCCACCATCCTGAAGTGCCCGTCCTGCGGCCGCGGCTATCCCAGCCGGTGGCGCCTGCGACGGCACCTGGAGAGCCACGTGCCGGACCGCCACGCCGCGTTCGCGCTCGCCAGCACGGTAACGCGGGAACCGTGTCCCACCACGTGGAGGTGCGTCGCGTGCTCCCGATCGTTCGGCACGCTCAAGGGGCTCTCGGTCCACTCACGGTCCTCGGCCCATTTGCAGGCCGAGGAGGATGCGGCTCGCCCGCCCCTCGAGAACTACATCGTCTAGGCCGGCCCTCCTGCCATCCCCCACGATCGGCTCCGACCTGCAACGATACAGCCTGCCGAGGGATGGGCCCCGCGAGGGGCAAATGCAGTGGGTTACCCGTGAGAAGGCCCGCGTGGACCGGATCGCGTGCCCGTGGTTGATACGGAAGTTCGTGGACAAGGACGCGGAGTTCCTCTACGTCCCCAAGGACCGGGTGATGGAGGTCGCGAAGAAGCAGGGGGCCATCCCCTTCGACACGCCCGGGGCCGAACTCCACCACTACGAGGAGAACGGGCAGGAGTTCGTGAGCTTCGACGCGCTCATCCGCAAGTACCAGCTCAAGGACCCGGCCCTCCTCGAGCTCGCCAAGATCGTCCGCGTCGCCGACGGGGGGAGCGGCCAGGAGATCGAGGCGGCGGGGCTAGAGGCGGCCGCCACCGGCTTTCGGCTGATGGCACGGGACGACCACGAGAACCAACGGCTCCAGTTCCCCCTCTACGATGCGCTCTACGCCTACTGCAGGTGGAAGGTCGAGGAGAAGGGCCGGCTCGAGCACACGGCCCACTGAACCAGGACGCCGGGACGGACCCACCCCGAGACCGCCATGAACGAGGTCGCGAGGATCGCGCTGCCGGGCCACGAGCCGGAGGGAGGATTCGACCACGCGGCGGTCGACCCTGTGTCCGACCGACTGTACGTGGCGCACACGTCCAACGACACGGTCGAGGTGGTCGATCTGAGGTCACGGAGGCACCTTCGCTCCCTCCCAGGGTTGAAGGGCGTCGCTGGCGTCTGGGTCGATCCGGAGAGCCGGCTCCTCTTCACGTCCAACCGGGGTGAGGACACGGCCAGCATCTTCCGGATCGAGGCCACGGAAGAGGTCGAGACCCACCGCGTCCGCACCGGGGCCCGTCCGAACGGAATGGCGTTCGACCCGGGTCGCCGCACGCTCTTGGTCGCCGGCGTAGGGAACCCCGGTCCCCCGGCCGCGCGCCCGACCCTCACCTTCGTCGACGTCGACCGGGGGACTGTCCGTTCGACGATCGACGCTCCCGGCCGGACCCGGTGGGCGACGTTCCACCGGCCCACCGACTCCTTCTACGTGAACATCGCCGACCCGGCGTCGATCGTCGTGGTCGAGGCGGGGAGCCGTCTCGCGGCGATGCGCGCCCTCGCAGTACCGGCCACCGGCCCGCACGGTCTCGAGCAGGACCCGGCGGGAAGGGTCCTCTACTGCGCGTGCGACGACGGGAGCCTCGTCTCGGTCGACCTCCCGTCGGGCCGTTCGGAGCGGGTGGGCCGGTTGAGCGGACCTCCCGATGTGCTCTGGGTGAACGCCCGGACGAAGAGGCTCTACGCGGCCGTCGGGGATCCCGGAGCGGTCGACGCGTTCGAGATCGACCCGTTCCGTTCCGCCGCGCCCCAGGCGACCGGCCGAGGAGCTCACACCCTCACGATCGACCCGACGCGGAACGAGGTCCACGTCTTTCTCCCGGAGACGTGCGAGGACCTCGTTCTCTCGGACCCGTGAGGGGGCCGGCGGCCGGGATCCGCCCCTACGCGGGGGCCCTTTCGACCTTGTCCGCGGCGCGAGAGGCGCGGGCCGCCAAGGCGAGGCCGAGGCCCGCGAACGCCAAGACCCCGGTCACCGGGAAGAGGGCGCGGGGGCCCCAGGCCTCGTACACCGCGCCGAGCAAGAGGGGACCTAGGACCAGCCCGAGATCCTCGAACGAGCCGAAGACCCCCACCGCCGTTCCCTGGTGGGCCGGCAGGATGCGGGCGAGCGCCATCGGCAGGAGGGAGACCGAGAGACACCCGGTCCCGGCGGCGAGCACCATCGTGGCGGCGGCCATTTCGGAGTAGTCCAACGAGAACCACGTCCCGACCGCCCCCACGCCGAGGAGCAGGAACCCGACCGGGGCGGTCCGGCCCGGTCCCCACCGGTCGATCTGGGACCCGAGCAGTACCCCGGCGACCACGGAGACCGCCCGCGCGCCTCCAATGATGTAGCCGGACTGCTCGATGGACCCGTGGAAGAGGCCGAGCGAGTAGTACTGGAGGAAGTTCGTCACGAGGGTGTAGACCATGAAGAACAGGACCACGAGGACCGTCGCGACGAGGAACTGTCGCTCGAGCAGCGCGCCCAGCGAGCGGAACCCGCCGGTCCGTGCCCGTGGGAGAGGGACGTCGGGCCAGGAGACCCGAAGGAGCGGGACGGTCCCCAGGACGAACACCGCGGCGCCGACGGCGAGGTTCAGCCAGAATCCGCCGATCGTGAAGAGGAGCGGGCCGACCGCCGTGCCGAGGCTCAGCCCGATCCCGAAGAAGAGCCCCAACCGTCCGAGGCCCCGGCTCTCCGTCCCCGGACCCGAGGCGGTCAAGCCGATCCACCGGATGAGAGGGGTGCTGTAGACGACGAGCATTCCGTAGACGGCGAGGACGAGGACGAAGGCCGGGAAGCTCCGGGCGAACCCGAGCGCCACCATCGACACCACGGTGACGAGCCCGAGGCCGCCCAACCATCGCGGGGACCCGATGCGGAAGGCGAGGTAGCCCCACAGCCCCTCCGTCGCGAGCGTCCCCAGCGCGTAGATCGCCAGCGCGACCCCGTACTCGACGACCGAGAGCCCCAGTTCCTGGAAGCGGAACGGAAGGACCACGGTGACGAGGGCGTAGGCCGACCAGGTGCCGAGGGTCGCGAGGTAGACCGGAAGGAGCACCTTCCTGTCGACGGCCCGGAAGCTCACGCGGGCCGGAGCCCTGGCCGTGGAAAACGCTGACCGCACCCGCGGAACCGTCCGCTCGGGCCCGAACGCCCCTCGACGCTAGATTCTCGGTTCTGCACGGAAGTGCGACACGGTTCCCAACCCGGTCCGCGGCCCGCGTCTGTCGACCCCTACTTATCCCGGGCGAATCTCGGAGGACCGATGTCGGCACAAGGGAGCTCGCCGCGCGGTGTGGAGACCGCGATCTACTTGGTCGGGGGCTTGGGGCTCGGTCTGTTCGGGGCCCAGGAACTCGTCAGCACCGCGGTGAACATCTACGGGACGACGTACCGCAACACCCGCATCCAGGACATCGGCTCGCCGACGTGGGCCGGTTGGATCGGCGGCCTCGTGGTCGCCTTCCTCTTCCTGGGGGCCGGCCTCTACCTCCTGCTTCGGGGACGCCAGGGCCGCTGGCGCGGGGCGTCGGCCATGCCCGCGCCCAGCTCGACCGCGCCGTAGTGGCGCGCAGGGCGGTCGGATCCTGGCCCTCCGCGTTCGGAGGGGGGTGCGCGATCCGATCGCCGACCCCGGGGGGTTTCAGCGGGAGGGAGCGGTGTCGAACTGCTCCGTCGCGGCGGCCAACCGCTCGGGGAACTGGAAGTTCGGGATCGGCTGGGCGAAGGTGAAGTAGTAGCCCTCGGGAGCGAGCACGCTGATCGTCCGCTCGCCCCAGAACTGGTCGGTGGGGGGCTCGTCGATCTGGGCTCCTCGCGCGACGATCCTACCGTAGTAGGCGTCCACGTCGTCGACGTAGAAGTAGAGGACGACGCCCGTGCCTAGCGGGTGCTGCTCCATCGTACGGCCGAACTCGCCGTGGTCGTAGTGTCCGTGGAGGGCCTCGTGGATGTCCCCAAGGACCAGACGCTGGCCCGTCCGCGCGGGCCCCCAGCTGGCCCCCGCGAAGACGCTGCCCCCTCCGGGCTTGCGCACCCGGAACATCGGCGTGAACTCGAGCACCTTCGTCAGGTAGTCGAAGAACGCCTGGACGTCCTTGCAGTGGAGGTTCGCGCCGCCGGGCCGCGGTGGGTCCATGCCCGGGCTGGCCGGTCGGGATACAATACGGTTGTTCCGGCCCCACGGGAGGCGAGCCGAAGGGACGGCGGTCCTCGCCCGGGGGGAAGGCTTATCGCGCACGGTCCTCCGTGACGGCCGGTCGGATGCCGAAGCCGCTCGCGCCGCAGCTTCGCGGGTCGGGGTCCACCACCTTCGGCACCTGGATCTCCTCCGCCTCCCTCGTCTGTGTCGATGCGCTCAAGGGGCTCGGCTTCGACTGGTTCGTGATCGACACCGAGCACGCGCAGGTGAACCCCGAGACCCTCGCGGCGATGGTGGCGCTCCAGGGCGAGCGAGACCCGGTTCCCCTTGTCCGCGTCGGGCAGGTCGACCAGTACCTGATCAAGCAGGCGCTGGACGCGGGGGCCCACGGGGTGCTCGTCCCGCTCGTGAACACGCCGGCCCAGGCGAGGTCCGCCGTGGCGTTCGCGAAGTACCCGCCCGACGGCGTTCGGGGGGTCGCCTCCGCTCCGGCCTCCCGCTACGGCAAGGAGCTCGCCTCGTACCTGCGACGGGCGAACGCGGAAACGCTCGTCGGCGTCCAGATCGAGACCCGCGAGGCGCTCGACCACCTCGAGGAGATCGCCGGCGTGGACGGCGTCGACCTCCTCTTCGTGGGGCCACAGGACCTCGCCCTCAACCTGGGGCTGATGGACGACCGGGCCCATCCGACCCTGCGCGCGGCGATGCGCAAGGTCGTCGAGGCCTGCGACCGTCACGGGAAGATCCCCGGCACGCTCGTCGTCGACCGCAACGAGAAGGCCGCGGCCCGCGAGATCGGCTTCCGGTTCGTCGCCTTGGCGTCCGACGTCCGGTTCATGATCAACGGCGCGAGGGCACTCCTCGCTCCCGAAGACCCGCGCTGAGGCCAGGGTTCACGCCGCCGGAGGGGCCGGCGCGTGTCCGCCTGCGATGCCCCGGGGGGATTCGCGTCCTGGTCCGCGGGGGTCGCTCCACGTCGAGGGAAGGATCAAAGAACGGTGACGGTCCCGCGCATGTACCCTGGCGTGGCCATGGCGGTGGCGTCGCAAGGCGCCTCGCAGTACCACGCGTACGTCCCCGAGGTCGCGAAGTAGAACGACGCGACGACGACGGTCGGGGTGCTCGCGTTCGGCGCCGCCGGGATGGGGAGGTTCACCATCATCGTCCCCATCATGCCGGGACCGGCGCCGCCCATGCCCGTTCCGTTCATCATCGAGCCCCAGAACGACCAACCGGACGGAAGCAGCGTCAGCGTGTGCGAGACCTCGTACGGGGAAAGCCACGAGATCGTTGTCGGGGTGCCGGAGCCCAGGGCGATCGTTTCGGTACCGTAGTACGTCCCCATCACCCGGGACCACATGGAGGCGGGTGGGTTCACCCCGGTGTCGAAGTTTGTCACCTTGAGCACGATCCGTTCCCCGTGGGGGACGGTGAAATTGGCGGGACTGACCTGGTCGAGCCCCGACCCGGGCGCGGATCCGATCGTGAGGTTCACGTACGCCGTCGGTCCGCTTCCAGGGGGCGGGGGCCCGCCCCACGGAGCACCGGCGTGTCCCGGGAACCACGCCATCGCCGCTCCGACGGAGACGAGCGCTACGACGGCGACCGACCCAAGGACGAGGGCCCAGACCGCGCGACGGGACGTCGGGGGATCGGCCATCGGTCGCCGGAGGATCGGGAAACGAATAATCGGTGTGTGAAATCCGGTTAACCTGCGCCCCAGGATTCCCGACGAACGTTCGACGCCGGGCCGGTCCCGCGCTGCTCGTTCGACCTCGGGGGCGTGAGGAGCTGTGGGCTTCACCTGTCGGAGTTGTCGAGCCGGTCTCGCAACCGCGCCTTCGGGCCGACGATTTTATCCCGGTCGGCTCTTGAACGGACGATGCGCGGGGGACGGTTCGCGGTCGGGGTCGTCCTTCTGGCAGCGGCGGTCGCGCTGATCGTGGTCGCGCTGACCGTCCCGTTCCCCTACGAGACGGACACGGTCTCGGCGGGTGCGGGCTGGAATGTCTCGACCTCCTCGGACAAGCCGCAACAGGTCACGATCTCCTGGACCGGGGGGACCCCCACGACCGTCGCCTACCTGGCGACCCGAACCCCCACCTGCCCGAACGCGACCGGGGTGGTCGCCAACGGGACGGGCGCGAGCGGCTCCTTCGCAGCAACCCTCCGCCCGTCCACCGGCTACGTCCTGTACGCGTGCGACGGGGCCAGTTGGCGGACCGTCACGTTCACCTTGCTCGTGGTGGGGGCGCCCGAGTACGCGACCCCGCTCGAGGTCGGGGCGGCGCTCCTTGCCATCACGGGGGGCGTCGTGGTGTACTTCGCCGCCCGTGCCGCCCCGGCCCGGCGAGGACCGGGATACTCCGACCGGCGGTACTACTCCCGCCATCGGTGACAAGCCGAACAGGGCCTCCCTCGGCCGCCGATTCGTATCACGCTCTCAGGCAGCGCAGCTCGACCTGCGCCTCTGTGTCTCCCAGACCCCGGGGCCGATCGAGCGGTCTTCGGTTCTCTGGGTCGCCGGTCAGGACCTGGTTGAGGAGCTCCACCGTGCGAGCGAACTCCGGGCAGCCCCCTCCGCGTTGCGGCGGGTCCCCGCGTGACCGTGCGTTGAGCGTCCCCTCGGGGGAACGCCACTGGCGACTTTGCGCGGGAGCTCAGGCGTGGTGGGCCCGGGCGTACCGGGTACCCCACGAGGCCCAGGCAGCCCCGTTCACCGCGATGAACACCAGCAGGGAGACCAGGATCAGCACCCCGCTCTGCACGCCGGTGAACTGGTTCGCCCAGAACGCAAAGTAGAGCAGGACGAAGCTCAGCCACCCAAACACGCTCACGATGCTCACGGCGACGCGCCAGCTGAACCCGGGCGTGGAAGGACCCGGAGCGCCGGGGGTCGGAGTCTCGACATTGGCGGACATGGCACCTCGTGCGCTCGAGGGCCCGGGCACCAATAACCGCCGGGTGAACGGGGGTTGACCTTCCCGCACGCTCACGACCGGGCCCGACGGTTTCACCTGAGGATTCGGCGGCGGAGCCGGGCGAACACGGGACCCAGGAAACGCCCCAAGGGGAGCCGGAGAGGCTACGAACCCTTCCGAGACCGGTCTACGATTCCCGTCCGGTCCGCTAAAGCGCTAGAGAGGACAGCGACCGCCGGGGTACGACGAAGCGGGGGTCTTACCATGAGCTTCGAAACTCGAACCCCGGGGGCCGGGCGGCACGCGATCCGTGCGCGCTCGTTCTGGTCGGGGATGCTGTGGTTCAGCATCGGCATGGTCACCATGCTCGCGATGGTCGTCGTCCGCCTGCGCGGGGGGGTCTAGCGACGGCGTGCGGCCCGAGAGTTGCACACGTTGGAAGGGCCCGGCCCGTGCGGTTCGGGTCGGAACCTCCCCGACCGAGAGCCGGGCGGTTGGGCGGCGGACGGTCGTTTCGTAAGACCGCCGGGCAGAGGATGGTTCGACCGGACCGCCCACTCAAGGAGGAGCGTAGGCGCAGGCCGCGGCCGGGGCAGGGCATTCGGTCGCCGCTGACGGCTTCGCGATCGCGCTGAGGAAGAACGCGTAGGGGAACGACGGCGGGAACGTAGGGCTCGAGCCGACGTACGTGCCGGCCGCGTCGAAGTACGATCGGTACGCCCCCGAACCTTGGCAGTTGGTCCCGCAGCCGTCGCACACCTCCGGATTGCTGTCGTCGGCGCGGGGGTCGACGGCCATCTCCGCCACCTCGTGGCTCACCGCTTCGCCGAAGAGGTCCCCACGATCGTCCGAGGTGTAGCCGGAACCTAGCGCGTTCACGAAGCAGTAAGGCACCGACGCAAGGCCGTGGTAGCCAAGGACGCCGACTCCGCCACTCTCCTTGGCGTCCTGATTCACCACTCCGACAGGGTTGATCAGCAGGACCGCGGAGGAGGCCCCAAGGCCGTTGGTCCTCACGAGGGAGTCGACCCAGGCCTGGAGTTGGGCGTCCGAGTACTCCGCCCCCGTGATCGGAGCGGTGAAGGAAGGGAGCTGATTGCCGACCGCGATCCGACAGGTGCCGTACTGCGAGGCGTACCGGGCGATCGGCCCCGCCACGCGACCGAGGTACTGCTGGACCGTGCGGAGGTCCGCGGGGTCGACCCTCGTCACGGTCCCGCCGCTTTCAAAGGCGATGTCGGCGAGGTAGAGGGTCCCTTGGAAGAGCGGCGCCTGGGCGACCCCCGTCGGAGCGGCCGGGGCCCTTCCCGCGGCGCGGCTTCGGGCCTGCTTCCACAGGCGGGTCCGGCAGACCCGCCGCGCCGGCGTCGGACGTCCCTGCCCCGTACGCCCCGCCCCCGCCGCGTACAACGCCACAGTAGGATTTACTCTCTCGGCCGGATCGCCTTGCGCGCGCGCCGGCGCGGCGGGTCTAGAGGGGGACGAACGGCCGCGCGGGGGCGTCGAACGCGAACGCCTCGGTGAGGTCGTTCGCGGCGGCGTCCCGGGAGCTCAGCGGCGAGAGGCCGAACCGGCGCTCGATGAAGCGGAGCACGGAGGTGTGGTCGTTCACCGTGTGGTCGACGAACCCCTTTCGCGCGTAGGGGGAGACGACGAGGCACGGCACGCGAAATCCGAGGCCGAGCGCGTCGACCTGCGGCGGCGGGACGTGATCGTAGAACCCGCCGTAGTCGTCCCAGGTGACGAAAATGGCGACGGAATCCCAGGCCGGGGTCTTCCCCACCGCGTTCACGATGTCGTCGGCGACGGAGTTCTGGCCGGCCGTGACGCTCGCGGGAGGGTGCTCGTTCCCCCCCGGGGCCCCGATGATCCAGCTCACGTCAGGAAGCGTACCGGCCGCCGCATCGCGCGGGAAGGCGCTCGCCGGAACGAAGCGGGCCGCGGCGGCCGGCGTGTCCTGGACGTACGCGAACCGCTCGTACCAGGTCGTGAACCCGTAGACCTTCCAGGAGACCTTCTGAGCGTCAAGCTGCTCGAAGACCGGTGGGAAGTCGAGCCGCGCGGGGACATGGTCGTCCTGGAGGCCCCCGCACGTCCCGGCCACGAGATAGAGGTGGTTGGGGGCGCTCTCGGTCATGGCCGAGGTGAAGTAGCGGTCGCACAGGACGTAGTTGTCCGCCGCCGCCCAGTACCGGGGAAGGTCGGTCCGGTCGAAGTAGACGAGCGTCCCCGGGCTCCCCTCGGAGTAGACGAACCCGTCCATCTTTCCGCCGTCAAAGTCGGCGTGGGCCGCGGCCCAGTTGTGGTTCAGGTCCACCGGCGTCACGGAGGGGCTCGGGGACGGGCCGACGGACGGCCGGCCGCCCGCGACCGTCGGGAGGAGGAGCCCCTTCCCCGCGGTCCCCTCGGCGCCGGGATACGTCCCGAAGTAGTTGTCGAACGTGTGGTTCTCCTGCAGGACGACCACGATCTTGGCGATCTGGGAGATCCCGGGAGAGGTCGGGGCCGGGGGCGCGGCGGCGGCACGGCTCCGTCCTCGGGTCGACATGGCCCGCCTTCCGTTCCTAGCGTCGGGCGACCTATAGCCTAGACCGGATTCCGCGCGACGGAAGCCGAGGGTGGGGGCCGGTCCCGCGGACCTTCGACGTGCCTCAGTACGGGAGGTTGCCGAACGCGAAGGCGAAGATCCCGAGCAGGAGGAGCGCGAGACCGACGTTGACCAGGAAGAACCTCCGGCGCAAGGTCTGCTTGTTCCGTTGGTAGTACCGCAGGTACCGATCCAACAGACGGTGCTGGGCGGCCTCGAAGCTGACCGACTCGTCGCCCAGCCCGACCGTTGCAACGATGTCCTCGGGATCGCGGTAGAGGCGGAAGAGCGCGAGCCCGAACCCGAAGATCGTCCCCGCGGCCATGAGACAGGCGAGCGCGACAGCGTCCGCCCCGAGGTTCTGGGCGGTCCAGGTCTTGCCCGAGGAGAAGATCAGGCCGATCGCGGTCACCACAAAGCCGAGCAGGACGCCGAGCGTCCCCTGGATCTGGTTCACCCGGGCGAACTGGTCGTCGACCCTCCCGTGGGCGTACGCGAGGCCCAGCGCGACCTTCTGCGACTCGTTGTCGCTCACGGAAGGCCCGAACGCGCACCTCCACTTCACGCCTGCCGCCGCGCCGCAGGGGGGCTCGGGTCCGCGCGACGGGCCCGGCCGGGTCGGAAGGGTATTTGGGACGGCCGTGCGCATGTACGCGTATGCTGGCGCCGCGGGACGTGGCCGAGGCCGGTTTCTCCCCGGAGCTGTTCCGGCGCCCGACCTCGTTCTTCTTCTGGGGCGAGGAGCGGACGCTCGTGAACCAGCTCGTCTTCCACGTGGCGCGACTCTCCGACCCCGAGTTCGTCTGGCTCGAGATCCGTTCCGCCAGCGAGCCCCGGCCGCTCGGCGACCCCGGCGCCTCGAAGCTGATAGGGCCCGATCGGCTCGTGGAGGTTCGCCCGAGCGACCTACGGGCGAGGGTCGATTCGGACCCCGGGCTCTTTGCCAAGGTGGCGACGCTCGACTCGGGCGGACGACTCTTCCGCGAGCTCGCCCCGTTCGTCCAGCTGCCGCATCTCGTCTCCGTGCTGGTGACCCACCTGGTGCCGTCCGAGCGGCCCCGGGTCGTGGCGGTCGCCAACGCCGACCGCATCTCGTCGATCTACCCGGAGGGCCGGGGCGTCGTGCGGCGCCTGGTGCGGGCGCTGCGGCAGCTCAACATCACGCTCGTCGTCGGCTACTCGGGCCCGGAGCGGCGCGACACGAACGTCTGGGACCATGTCTTCCGGGTGAACGTCGACCCATCTCCCCAGGGACCGGTGCACTCCGTCACCTGCGAACGGGGCCCTTCGGCCTCGCGATGGCCGCCCGGGCGCCCCGTCGGGGTCGGACGCATCGCGGGGTTCCCCGCAACGCTCGCAGAGCTCGAGGGGAGTGGAGCGCGCGAGCCGGCCCTCGCGTTCCTGCCGGCGCTTGCCGAGCCCTTGGCGGCCGCGGAGCACGACGAGGAGACGCGCCCTCTCTAGGCCGGCTGTCTCCGAACCCAACCTCAAAAGCCGCCCCTTCGGGCTGCGCGCGGCGCGGCGGGCACGGATTTGAGGCTGACGCGCAAGCTCCGTTTGCCAACTTTAATAAGGGATGGTCCCGCCCATCTCTTGCCGGGGCACCATGCCGAAGCGGAGCCCGGCCGCCAAGTCGAGCCGCACGGCGCGCCCGAGCGCGGGCGTCACGGGTCAGGATCTCGACGTCGCCCGTCGCGATGCGCTCCTGCAGCTCAAGATCGGACGGTCGGCCCACCTGCTCACCGTCGGGGTCTCGGTCCTCCTGGGCCTGGACGCGATCGCCCTGCTGTTCTTCTTCTCCCCCCTCCCGTCCCTCGCCCCGAGCGACCACGGCCTCTCGGCGCTCGTGACCACCCTCTACATCCTCCTCCCGCTCCTCGGGGCCGTGGCGATCGCCGCGGTCGGGCTTGGGACGAAATGGGGGGAGTTCCGGCTCTGGCCGTGGGAGGGCCACTTCAGCGTCTCGGCGGGCGGTCTGTTGGTCGGCGCCCTCACCGCCGCGCTCTACTTCGGCCGGGTGGCCGGTTACGGGCCCTGGG
>JBAIXP010000088.1:0-24864 GCA_037916495.1 Thermoplasmata archaeon
CGAAGGCTCGGGCGCGTTCCGTCCCTCGAGGGCCGCGAGGCGCTCCTCGAGGAGCTGGAACCGCTCCTCGATCACCTTCCCGAGCGCGAGCTTGAGGCCCTCCTCGAGGGCGACGAGGTCGCGGCCGAGGTCGGTCATCCGCCGGGCGTTCTCGTTGAGCAGGAGCCGGGTCTGGGTCGCCACGCGGTAGGTGTCGGAGATGTCCTTGGTGAGCTGGTGCGAGGAGCGCGCGAACGTCTCGATCGACTCCCCGACGGGCTTCCACTTCGCGTCCAGGCTCGCGACGACCGCGTTGGCGACCGTCTCCCGGCCTTCGGCGACCGAGGCGGCGACCCGTTCGGCGAGCTCCTTCTCGAACCCTTCCGAGCGGGCCGTCAGCGCCTGCCCGATCTGCTGGTTCGCCGCCTCGAGGCGGGCGAACCCCTCCTCCACCGCCTGCAGACGGGCCAGGAGATTCGCGTAGGCGGTCCCGACGAGGTTCGAGACGTGGGCCTGGCCGAGCTCATGGGCCCGGAGGAGGAGGTGCAAAAGCCAGTGCTCGCGCCCCTTCGCCTCGGCGAGCGGGCCGCGGTCGAGGCGGTCCCGCGCGTCCCGGTCGTCGATGAGCGCCTGGAGCTCCTTCAGCACCTCGCTCCGCAGCGGCGCGGGGATCGCGGGTGGCGGGGACGGTCGTCCGGCCATCGAAGTCAGATGGGGCCCCCCTCGCTTAATAGATTCGCGAACGGCGCTCCGTCGGCCGACGCTGTCCGGTGCTCGCGTGTCCGGCCGGCCTTTCTCGGCCCTCGGCCGTGTTTTGGTGCAAGCCCCGTTCGTCCGGACGGTGGGCCGCCACGCGGGCACGAAGGTCCGAGCCCAGGGAGGGGTCGGCAGGGCTCCCGAGACGCATCCGGGGCGCTCGACCGAGTTTGAGCGCACTCCTAACTACCCTTTGGGAGTCTAGCGTAGCGTATGCCCCGCCCGGCGAAGAGCAAGGCGAAGCGCCGCGTCGGCCTTGCGGTGTATCTCGAGCCGTCCGTCCTGAAGCAGCTCAAGAGCGCCGCCGAGAACGAGCGCAGGTCGGCGTCCACCCTCGCCGCCCTGTTCATCGAGCGCGGTCTCGGCAGCGACGGCTCGCCGCTCGGGCGCCGCGCGGCGCGGCGCGCCTAGGCCGCTGTGCCCCGCGGGGGCTCGAACCCCGGCCCCAAGAGGTCGCGGGCGACGAGCAACCGGCGGATCTCGGAGGTGCCGGCCCCGATCTCGAGGAGCTTCGCATCCCGCGCGAGGCGCTCGAGCGGAAGGTCCCGCACGTAGCCGTAGCCGCCGTGGATCTGGACCGCCTGGAGCGCCGCCCGGGTCGAAGCCTCGGACGCGTAGGTGAGGGCCGTCGCGGGAGTTCGGCGGGCCCTCGGGTCCCGACCGACGTCGTCGAGGGCGGCGTAGAGGAGCAGGCGGGAGGCGGCTGCCTCCGCGTACATGTCCGCGAGCTTGGCCTGGATCAGCTCGAACTCGCCAATCTTCCGCCCGAACTGCTCGCGCTGCCGGGCGTAATCGAGCGACCGCTCGAGCACTTCCTCGAGGATGCCGACCGGGATGGCAGCGAGGACCGCGCGCTCGACGTTGAGCCCGCTCATCATCACCGCGACCCCTTCGTTCTCCCGCCCGACGAGGTCGGAGGCCGAAACCCGCACGTCCTGGAACGCGAGCTCCCCCGTGGGCGAGCCCCGCATCCCCATCTTGTCGAGGCTGCGCGAGACGGAGAAACCGGACGCTTTTGACCGGACCAGGAACGCGCTGATGCCGTGCGCCCCGCGCTCGGGAGCCGTCTTTGCGTAGACGAGCAGGACGTCCGCGACCGGCCCGTTCGTGATGAACTGCTTCGTTCCGTTGAGGACGTACTCGTCGCCGCGGCGCGTGGCGCGGGTGGCGATCGCGACCGCGTCCGAGCCCGCGTTCGGCTCTGTCAGGGCGAGCGCGCCGACCTCCTCGCCCGAAGCGATGCGGGGGAGAATACGGGCCTTCTGCTCGGAGGTCCCGTTCCGAGCGAGGTTGTCGGCAAAGAGGTTCGAGTGGGCCCCGACGCTCAGGGCGAGCGCCGGGCTCTGGCGTGCGATCTCCTCGAGGATGAGCGCCTGGGCCCGGTAGCCGAGCCCCAGCCCCCCGTGCTCGACCGGCAGGGTCGGTCCCAAGAAGCCGTCCGCCCCCAGGCGCCCGAAGACCTCCCGGGGGAACCGGTCGTCGCGGTCCATCGCGGCCGCGATCGGAGCGACCTCCTTGCGGACGAACCGGCGGATCGCGTCCCGGAGCGCGGTCTCCTCGGACGTGAGAGCGAGGTCCACACCGGCGGGACCGCACGCCGAGGATAACCCTTGTCGGCGTCCTGCTAGGTCGGCCGTCCGACCTGCCGAAGGTGGACGTGGTGCCTCCACGCCGGACGCGGCCGGGGATGGTCCGAGCGGAAGTGGGCGCCGCGGCTCTCTTCTCGGGCGAGCGCGGACCGGGCGATGAGGCTCGCCGTGAGGGCGGCGTTCGCGGTGGGTCCGGCGAGGCGTTCGGGCCCGGCCGGTTCGTGCTCCCGGGAGATCTCCCCGAACCGTGCGATCGCCCGGCCGAGCCCTTCGGCGGACCGCACTATCCCGACGTCGTCCCAGAGCAGTCCCCGGATCTCGTCGATCCTCTCCGCCTCGCCCTCGCGGCCCCGGCCACGCTCCGCCGAGAGTTCGAGGACGGTCTCGGACGGCCGAGGGCCCCCGCGGGCGGGCGCGTGGAGGCGCCGGGCGACATGTTCGCCGAACACGAGCCCCTCGACCAGGGAGTTCGAGCCCAGTCGGTTCGCTCCGTGGACCCCGGTCGCGGCGACCTCCCCCGCAGCGTAGAGGCCGGAGAGGCTCGTCCGGCCCTCGAGGTCGGTCACCACCCCCCCGATCATGTAGTGCGCGACCGGGGCGACCGGGATCGGCTCGCGCGAAGGGTCGAGGTCGTGGGCCAAGAGGAAGTTCGAGATCGAGGGGAACCGGGCGAAGAGTCGCTCGCGGGTGAGGGCTGTCGCGTCGAGGTACACGCACGACTCGCCCGAGATGGCGATCTCCCGCGCGATCGCGCGGGCGACAACGTCCCTCGGAGCGAGCTCCGCATCGGGATGCACCCCGACCATGAACCGCCGGCCGGCCCGGTTGCGAAGGAGGGCCCCCTCTCCCCGCAACGCCTCCGTGATGAGGAACCTCGGCGCGCCCGCTCGCGCGAAGGCGGTCGGGTGGAACTGGACGAACTCCATGTCGCCCAGGAGCGCCCCCGCGCGGAACGCGATCGCGACCCCTTCACCCGTCGCGACCGCGGGGTTCGAGCTCTGCCGGAAGAGGCTTCCGACGCCGCCGCTCGCGAGGACGACCGGCCGCTCCTCCTCCACCTCTACGTTCCGGCCCTCGGGGTCGGAGATCGTCGCTTCGGGGCCGGCTCCGCGCCCGGCGTGCAGCGCGCGCAGCACCGTGCGCTCCCGGATGTCGATCCCGCCTTCGAGCACGCGTCGTCGCAGGGTCTCCTCGATCGACAGGCCGGTCGCGTCCCCTCCCGCGTGCAAGATCCGCGCGCGGGAGTGCGCCGCCTCCCGGCCGAGGGCGACCCGGCCCTCGACCGTGTCGAAAGGGACGCCGTAGCGGACGAGGTCGGCGATGCGGGCCGGAGCTTCCCGGGTGAGGAGCTCGGCGGCCGTACGGTCGACCAGGCCCGCGCCCGCCCGGACGGTGTCGGCGAGATGGAGGGCCGGGGTGTCTCCCGATCCGATCGCGGCGGCGATCCCCCCCTGGGCGTACTTCGTGTTCGACTCCTCGAGCCGGCTCTTGGTGAGGATGGTCGGCCGCAGGCCGAGCTCCCGGCACCGGAGCGCCACGTAGAGGCCGGCGATCCCGCTGCCGACGATGAGCGGTCGCGCGCCGTGGCGGGGCACGCGGGCTTGGAGGCCGGCTGCGGGATGAGCTTGGCCCCCTCTCCCTTCTTGAGCCGGGACGCCGTGCGGAAGGCATGGCGGCGGCCCTCGACGGGCAGGGTCCGGTGGCGGTGCCGCCGCCCGCGATTCGCGAGGACCTTCCGCTCGCTCGGGAGCTCGCGGCCCGCTTGCCCCAGGGCCGGTGGGAACGGGCGATACCGGTCACCGACCTTATCGACCTAAGGCGGGCGTACTTCCGCCACGTCAAAGGACCCGCACCGGTCGAGCCGGTTCGGCGCGCGAAGATGGAGGCCGGGCGGGCCCTCCACCGTTCGATCGACCTCGCGCTCGAGAAGGAGGGAACGTTCGAGGTTCGGCTGCGGCGCGGCGGCGTCTCCGCCCGGATCGACCTGCTCTCCGATGTTCCGGTCGAGATCAAGACCGGCGAGCAGCCTCCGCCCGACGACCTCGTGGAGACGCGTCCCGAGTACGTCGAGCAGGTGGCGATGTACTGCGCCCTCATCGAGCGGAGCGAGGGCCGCCTGGTCTACGTCCATCACCCGGGGGAGACCAACCCGGTCGTCGTCGCGGTCGACGTGGCGTTCGACGAGACGCGGGCGCTCCGCGCGGAGCTCGACCGGCGCGCGACCGACCTGCGGACGGCCCTCGGCCTGCGGACCCCCGCGGCGCTGCCCCGATGCCGTTGGTTCGACCGAGGGTGCGAGTACCGCGCGGCCTCGCTCTGCGACTGCCGGGGGGACGAGCTCGAGGCTCCGGGGGGGTTTGCGGACCGGGTGGTCGGGCAGGTCGTCCGCGGCGATGTGAAGGAGCGCTGGGAGCGGGCTCTCGAGGCGCGGTCCCCGTCGGTCCGGGCCCCGCCGGTCCGTCGGTACCGCGACCTCGTCTATCCACGCCGGGCGTACTTCGAGACGGTCGCCCCGGTCGAGCCGGCGAACGTCCCCCGGACGGCGGTCGGCGACCGGCCGCCGTCCGACGTCTACGACGGGGCGGTGGGGGCGCTCGAGGGTGGGGCTGTGGGCGACGTCCACCGGCTCCCCGAGACCGGCCCGACCCCCGAGGAGGAGGTCGCGGGGTGGCGCGGGGAACCGTACATTGTCCGTACCTCGCGCGCCTGGTCGAGGGTGCGCGAGGCCGAGGCGTTTGCCCGGTTCCCTCAGTACGCGCTCGAGCTCGGCTTCCGCTGCGCAACCACCGGGACGCGGCGAGGCCGCGTGCTGCTCGCCTACGAGCGTGCGACCGTCCCCGAGGATCGTCTCCAGGTGCTCGAGTACACGTTCGGGGACGGGGTGGAGGCGTACGCGCGCGAGTACCGCCGCCGCTGGGCCCTCTTCGAGCAGGCGCTTCTGGATGCGGGAGCCGGGCGGCTGCCGCCGTGCGCCGGATGGATGACCGCGGACTGCCCCTACCGTGACCGCTGCGGCTGCGCCGAGGATGCGTCCCGGTCCCAGCGGTAGATCGTTGCCCGGGACACCGGCCGGAAGCCGAGCTCCGAATAGAGGCGGAGCGCGGGGGCGTTCGCGAGCGACACCCAGAGGGCGACGCGCTGGTAGCCGAGCGCCCAGAGGGCCCTCAGACCCCAGCCCAGGAGATGGCGGCCCCACCCGCGTCCTCGGCGCTCCGGGTCGACGACCAGGTCGAGGAAGACCGCCCGCCGCGAGGATTTCTCCGCGGTGAGGAGCGCTCCCACGAGGCGAACGGGACGCCGCTCGACCAAGGCACACGATGCCTCGTCGAGGAACCGGCCGAGCTGGTCGTCGAGGATCGCGGCGAGCGCCCGTCGATAGTCCTCGGGTCGATCCCCGACCAGGAGGGCGTCCTGCGAGCCCCGGAACCCCCGCAGGTCGAGGTCGGCGAGCGCCTCCAGCGTGATGTCGCGCACAAGCCGCCGGTCGAGGCCGTCGGGCGGACCGGCCGCGAACTCCGCGTCCGAAGGCCCGAGCTCCCGCTCCATGAGCTGTCGGGCGATGACGGTCGAGCCGGGACGGGCGGCGAGGGCGTCGACGACCGCCTGCTCCTCCTCGGGAGCCAGCCCCGTGAGGCCGAGGTCGATCGAGAGCACGTCCGCGGGCAGCGCGCCGAGGATCCTGCTGGAGAGCGCGGCCGCCCGCTCGGGCGCGCCCGGGCCCGGCTCGGTGTGGACATGGCCGAACGCCATCCGGTCCCGTCGCGCGTAGAAGGCGATCCCCCCGCCCTCCGCGACCGGCACGTAGAAGCCGGGCTTCGTGCCGACCACAAGCTCGAGGCTCGCCTCGTCGATCCAGGCACCGCCCGGGGCCTCGTCCCGTGCTGAGAGGGCCCGGCGGAGGCCGGCGAGGACCTCCTCGATCTCGGTCTTCGGGGCGTTCTGGGTCGGCCGCGGTTCGACCACGACCCCCCCGAACTAGCTCGAGAACTCGCGCTTCAGGATCTGGGCGACGTCCGGGGCCACCGACCCCTTCTCCGCCGGGTTCCCGAGGGTGTCGGTCGACAGGATCTCGTCGGTGACCGCCTTGATCCTCTCGAACGAGTCGCGCAAGAAGAGCCCGTGGGTGCACGCGGCGGTGACCCCGCGAACCCCGTGGCGCTTCAGCATCTTGGCCGCCTCGACCATCGTCCCCCCCGTCGTGATGACGTCGTCGACGAGGACGGCATGCTTCCCCTCGAGCGGGGGGACCCCGCTCGACGGGAGGTTGAGCTCGACGTGGTCGCTGTCGATGCGACGCTTCTCGAGGCCGAACCACGGCCGGTCGAGGAGTTGGGCCATGCGACGCGTACGGTCGACCCCGCCCTTGTCGGGGGAGACGAGGACGTCGACGGGCCGCTCCTTGAGCAGGCGGGCGAGCGCCGGGATTCCGCTCGCCTCGAAGGCGGGTTTCGAGAAGTGGGCGAGGGTCTGGGACGAGTGGAGCTCGACCGTGATCACCGCGTCCGCATCGAGCTCGACGTGGCGGCAGAGGGCGCGCGCGCTCACCGGCTCGCCGGGGAAGAAGCGCCGGTCCTGCCGGGCGTAGCCGAAGTACGGGACCACGACGAACGTCCGGCGGGCTCCCGCCTCCCGGACCGCGTCCTCAAGCAGGAGGAGCTCGAGGAGGTCCTGGTCGGACCGGGTCGACTGGACGACCACGACATCGTCGCCCTCGAGGCGGCCCCCGACCCTCAGGTAGAGCTCGCCGTCCGGGAACCGCTTGGTGAACGGGATGCCGAACGGGGCGTTCCCGAGCTCTCTCGAGATCCGTTCCGCGAGGGCGGTCGACGCCGTTCCACCGATGACGTGCATGCCCGGTACCGGTCCGCGGGAGCCGAGGCCCGGTTAAAGAGCGCTTCGGCCGCGGTCCCGGTCCGGCCCGGTGTGGTTCATTCGGCGTCCGCTTCGTCGTCCTCGCTCTCGGGGGGCGCGTGAGGCCGGCGGGCCCGCGAGCGCGGGGTGAAATGGTTGCGGCGCTGCTTCTCGTAGGAGGCGCGAGGGCGGGGGGGTGCCTCCTCCTCGACCGTCGGGCCGGCCCGCCAGGAGCGGACCGGCGTGCGACGGACCGGGGTGTCGCCGAACTCGTCGTCCCGTTCGAGGTCGCGCTCCGCCCGCGCTTCCTCGCGGCGCCGCACCTCGCTGCGCACGCCGAGCCGTCGGAGGAAGAAGTGGAGCCCGGCGGCCAAGAGGAGGATCCCGGCGATCGAGAGGCCGAGGAACTCCCAGGAGGCGCCGGGGACCTTGCCTGCGTTGCCGTCCAAGAAGAGCTTGAGGGCGCCGAACCACGGCAACAGGCCGCGGGCCACGCCGATGACCCACCCGGGCTCGACCAGCGTGCTGATTGGAACCGGCCCGGCGCAGATCCCCTGGTTGAACTGGTCGGGACCCGTGTTGTTGTCCCCGAGCGTGAGGTAGCCCGAATGGCTCCCGAGGTAGCTCGCGCAGTTCGGGAACACGATCGTGATGGTGAGGCTCTTCTGCCCGACGTGGTAGAGATAGAGGGTACCCGTGAGGTTCTGGGTCCCGCAGCCGTTCGCGGTGCCCGTCGTCATGTAGTACGGGTGCGAGCCCGAGCTGCACGGCAGCCCCGCGAGCTGCGGGGCACTGTAGCTCGCGCTCCCCGAGTTGTACGCGAGGAAGACGATCGCCCGGTGGATGACGGGCGTCGCGCCGGTCGAGCCGTTCGGATGGTAGAGGATCACGTCCCCCGGCTCGCCGTAGTTGGACGGGGTCCCGCTGACCCAGGCTTGGACGTAGGTGACGATCTGGCCCTGGGAGCTCCGCTGCGCGAGGACGACATCGCCTGCGTTCAGAAACCCCACGTGGTCGCCCGAACCGTGCTGCATGCTGTTCGATTCGATCACGTAGACCGGGGGCCAGTTCGAGGTGTAGGCAAAGAGCGAGACGAGCAGCACGACGATGATCGCCAGCGCGACCAACGGCTCGAACCAGAGCGAGTCGCGCGCCCGCCAGTAGACCCGGCGCTCGCCGTCCGAAGGACGGCCTCCGGACCCTTCGAGCTCGTCGTCCAGCTCGTCCGAGGAGCGCCAGCGGCGGACAGGCCGCCCGAGCGAGCGGAGCCCCCGGCCGCGGCCTTTGCGGGCGGTGGCCCGGTCCGGCTCCCCGAAGAGCTCGTCGAGGTCGTCGTGCGCCGGGGGTGCGTCCTCGGGGTCGGGGACCATCGCCCTTCCGTCCCGGTCGGGGGGCTTAACCCTTGGCGTGGTCGGGCGCCCGGGCCGCCTGACCGGCAGAACCGTTATCCCGCGGGAGGGCCCACCTTTGCCCGCGGGAACGGATGGGCTGGATCGACGTTTCGATGCCGTTGCGCGACGGGATGCCCGCGTTCCCGGGGGACCCCGAGTTCCGAACCTCGCGCGTAAAGTCCCTCGAGGGCGGAGCGCCGTACAACCTCTCGAAGCTCGAGCTCGGGAGCCACACGGGAACGCATGTCGACCCCCCCTCGCACTTCGTTCGGGACGGTCCCACCATCGACCTGGTCGAGCTCGACCGGCTGAACGGCCCCTGCGCGGTGGTCGGCGTCCCGGACGACGTCCGCACGATCACCTCGGAGGAGGTGCGCGGCGTGCCGGAAGGGGCCGCGCGGGTGCTGTTCCGCACCTCGAACTCCGAACGGTGGGCCGAGCGGCTCACCTACTTTCCCGACTACGTCCACCTCGACCGCACGGCCGCCGAGGAGCTCCTTGCCCGAGGCGTCCGGCTGGTCGGGCTCGACGCGCTCTCGGTCGAGCTCGACCCGGACGGCAGGTTCCCCGTCCACCAGGCCCTCCTCGGCCGCGGGGTCATCGTCGTCGAGGGGCTCCTTCTCGCGTCGGTGCGGCCCGGGCTCTACGAGCTCGCGTGCTTTCCGCTCCGTATCGCCGGCGGGGACGGCGGACCGGCCCGCGTGGCCGTACGGTCCCTCTGAGGTCGCACGAGCGATGTTTCCGGCTCCGGGGCCCGGCGCGATCCCCCTCGACCTCGTCTCGTCGTCGTTCTTCGTCCTCCTCGGGACCCTGGTCGCGTTCGTCCTGATGTGGTTCGTGCTCCGCGCGGCACACCCGAACCGCAAGCGGGGGCTCGAAGGGTACCTCGAAGCGGCGGGGGTGAGCCTGGTCTTCCTCGCGTTCTCGGTCGCGCTGGTCGTCTCCCTCGCCGTCGCGGACCCCCAGGGGAACCGGACGTCGTTCGCCCTCTTCCAGACGATCCTCTCGGGGTTCTGGCTCGCCGTCTCCCTGCCGGTCGTGACGGTCGGGAGCTCGGTCCAGGCACGCTCGCGCGGCGCGATCCGCTGGTTCCTCCCGTCGATCGCGGCGTCGGCGGTCCTGTTCGGCGTCCTCTTCCTCTACTTCTACCTCGCCTGAGGGGGAAGGCGAGCGGAGAAGCGCTAGTCGCGCTGGTCGGGCGGGAGAAGGTCGGGGATGCCGTCCTCGATCGGATAGTCCACGCGGCAGCGGGCGCACCGGAGGGTCCCGGTGAGGACCTCGCGCGCGTCGCGCCGCTTCGCCTCGAGAGCGAGCTCGCCCTTGCAGACCGGGCAGCGCAGGATCTCGAGCAGCTCGGGCTTCACTTCCCCGCGCCTTCCACGATGCCGTAGCCGATGAGCCGCCAGGCGTTGAGCTTGCGAGAGATGGCGACCCGACTTCCCGGGAAGACCGTGACCGCACGGCCGAGGGCAAGCTCGACGTCGTCGCCCCGGGCGCTCGTCACCTTCCCAGGCGAGATCGTCGTGCCGACGGTCACCGCCAGGATCTCGCTCGTGCGGATCTTCTCGACCTTGATCTCGCGTTGCGCCCCGAGGACACGGTCGAGGAGGGTCGCTTTGAGCCGGATCTTCTGGCTGACCGGGGGCAGGGTCCCCGCCGTCCCGATGAGCCGTCCGGTGAGCCCATCGCCTTTCGTCAGGGACGGGTCGAGGCTCGTGCCGAGGGCCGCGAGGCCGCCCGGGCGCAGCTCGTCCCGAGGCTCGCCGCCCGCGACGATCGAGGTGATCTTCGTCGTGATCGACTCCGTGCGGGTCGCGGCGGTCGCGCCGACGCCCGGCCGGATCTCGATCTCCTCGCCGAGCTCCAGCCGTCCCTGGAGGAGCGAGCCGCCGAGCACGCCGCCCTTGAGCTCCGTCGGGCGGGTCCCCGGGCGGTTGATGTCGAACGACCGAGCGACGTACATGAGCGGAGGCTTCGCGGGATCGCGCGGGGGCGTCGGGATCGTCTCCTCGATGGCCCCGATGAGGCCGTCCAGGCCGACCCGATGGTTCGCGCTGACCGGGATCACGGGCGCGTCCGCGATCGGGGAGCCGTGGAGGAACTCCACGATCTCCTTCTGGTTCGCCTCGGCCGCCTCCGGCGTCAGAAGGTCGATCTTGTTCTGGACGACCACGACCTTGCGCACCCCGATGATGTCGAGGGCGTAGAGGTGCTCGCGCGTCTGGGGCTGCGGGACCTTCTCGTTCGCGGCGACCAGAAGGAGCGAGCCGTCCATGATGGCGGCGCCCGAGAGCATCGTCTCCATCAGCGTCTCGTGGCCCGGGGCGTCCACGAACGAGACAGCCCGCACGAACTTCGCGGTCCCCCCGCACGACGGGCAGACCGGCTCGACCGCGTAGCCGGTGGGCTTCGGGCAGGACGGGCAGCAGTAGAACGCGGCGTCCGCGTAGCCGAGCTTGATCGAGATCCCGCGCTTCAGCTCCTCGGAGTGCCGGTCGGTCCACTCCCCGGTAAGGGCCTGGGTGAGGGTCGTCTTCCCGTGGTCGACGTGGCCCACCAGGCCGATGCTGACCTCGGGTTGGACCGGGACCTTCATGACGCGGCGAACAGCTCCGCGAGCGGCTTCGATCCCTTCTGGTCGACGACGAGGTTGATCTGGACCGTGTCCTCGCTGATCGTGTTGCCGCGGAACGTCCGTCGCTTGCGCATGCCCTGGCGTGGGGCGTGGAACCCCAGCCCCTCCCCGACGTAGAGCCGGGACTGACGGGCCCCCGGAAGGTCCGGGCGCATCGGGAACCCGCTCTTGTCGGTCCCGCCCGTGATGCGGAACGTGTAGCCGCTCGCCCCGATCACCTCGCCCCCCACCGTCTCGCCGATCCTCTTGCCGAGGAAACCGGCCGACTGGGGGTCGGTGACCGAACGGGCGATCGACGTTCCCCCGTCCGAGATCACGAGCTTGTACTCGACCATTGTCCGTCAGAGAGGCGAACGTGCGCGACTCGGGCCGATTTAAAAGCGTTTGCGCGGGCGGGCGCCCCAGGAGCGACCCGCCTCCCGTCTCGGGACCCCGCCGGCTTCCGTGGGCCGCCGAGCTCTAGGACCCTGCCCGGGGGGTTCGCGGGGCCCGAGCGGCGGGTCCGCCCCGGCTCGGGGGGTTCAACGCCGAGGGGAGCTCTTCCGCGGACGTTCGAGCTCGGCGAAGAGGTCGTGCTGACGGCGGGCCCGGATCCTCGCGCCGACGGCCGCGATCACGATGAGGAGGAGGAACACCATCCCGCCGACCACGAGGTACCCTTCGGCCCCCGGCAGCCCGAGCAATCCCGATGCTCCCTTGGGCGCGGAGAAGGCAACTCCGTCCGAGACCGGGCGGCCGTGGACGATGACGTTCCCCGAGGTGAGGTTGGGCGCGAGGCCGTCCACCGAACCAATGGCGAAGCCGAACGACCCGTTCGGCTCCCGGAAGCCGATCGAGGTGGTGGTCGAGGCGTTGGTCGTGCCGTTGAGCGTCACGGACCAGTTCGTGCCGGGCGGCAGCCCGGTCTCCACGAACGTGATCGAGTAGGTCGCGAGAGGGCCCGAAGTGAACGTGACCGCTTGGGAGGCGGGCCCGCCGTTCACGGTGACCGACCCCGACGCGGGCGACACCGCGTAGCCGGCGACCGGGTTGATGCTGAAGGCGTACGAACCGTTCGGGAGCCGGAAGGAGACCGTGGGGGTCGTCGAGCCGTTCCCCGTCCCGTTGACGGTCACCGACCAGCCGGTGCCGCTCGGGAGGCCCGTCTCGGTGAACGTCACGTTGTAGGTCGTGACTGCGGACGGGGCGAAGGTGATCGTCTCGTTGACCGACGCCCCCGCGACCGTGACCGTGCCCGAGGACGGCGTCGCGCCGTAGCCGGGCGGTGGGACCACGGTGAACGGATAGGTCCCGTTCGGCAGCGAGAAGGCCACCGTCGCGCCCGAGGTGGGCGTCGTGGTGCCGTTCAGGTCCACCGACCAGTTGGTTCCGGCGGGCAGCCCGCTCTCCCCGAACGTCACGACGAACGTGCTGGCAGTGAGCGGTCCGAACGTCACGGACTGGTTCACCGGCGCCCCGCTCACCGTCAAGGTCCCGGAGGCGGGGGAGGCCGAGTAGCCCGAGGGGGTCCCGACCGTGAAGGCGTACGTCCCGTTGGGCTCGGTGAAGTTCGCGTACGTGCCGTTCGACGCGATCGACGTGCCGTTGACCGTGACCGACCAGTTGGTCCCCGCTGCGAGCCCGGTCTCGAGGAACGTCACCTCGTACGTCGGGCGGAACGTTACGTTCACGACGACGGCGGTCCCCGCGACCGTCACGTTCCCCCCGGACGGAACCGCCGTGAACCCGGCCACCGACCCGACCGCGTAGGCGTACGAGCCGTTCGGCTCGGTGAAGGTGACGACGGAGCCCGAGGAGGAGTTGGTCGACCCGTTGAGGGTGACCGACCAGTTCGTTCCGAGGACGAGGCCGGTCTCGTCGAAACTGACCGAAAACCCCCCCGTGGCCGCACCGGTCGCGACTGTCCCGACCGCGAGCTCCCGCGGAGTTCCGAATCCGCCGCCGTTCTCCGGGGGCACCACGGCGCCCCCCGCGAAGACCAGGACCGCGACGAGCAGCGTCACGGCAACCACCGGGATGGTGCTCGAGCGCGGCATGTCACGGCCTACCTAGTTGGGTCGGTAGTTGCCCATATACCGCGTCGACTGTCGCGGGATGGGCGGAGAACCGAACTTCGAGGGATTTTCGGCCGGGCCCACTCTTGCGCCGGGGGCGAGCGCGCCCGGTCGGGGCCCCCGGGGGAGCGCAGCCACCCCCGCTTCTCGCGCGCGCCCTTTAAGTGGAGGCGGCCCGCGTGAGGAGCCCGAGGCGGGGCTACGGTGAGCAGCACGGACGCGCTGGTCGAGCCGGCCCGAATCCTGCTCTTCGGAGCCGGTTTCGCGATCGCTTCGTTCCTCGACCTGCGCAGCCGGGAGATCGGCGAGGGGCTCTGGCAGATCCTGGGGGTCGGGGGCGTCGTCCTCGGTTTCGTGAGCTTCGCGCCGGAGGGCGCCGTACCGATCGTCCTCTGGGGGTTGGTCGGCGCGTTCTCGCTGGAGCACCTCTTCCCGTGGGAGGACGCGCTCGGGTCCCACGCGGACCGCTGGGTGACCCCGATCGAGGTTGTGAGTTATCTTGCAGTGATCGTGGTCGTGACAGCCTCGGCGGCCCGGTACGGGTTCGGCTCAGGGGGCGTGCCCGTAGCCGCTATCGCGGTCCTCGTCACGGTCGTGCTCACCCGCGCACTGTTCGAGGTCCGCATCCTACACGGCGGCGCGGACGCCCGCGCGGTGATCACGGTCGGGACGATCCTTCCGATCGTGGGTGCCCCCGCACTCGCCGCCGCGTCGTTCCAGACGCCGTTGCTCGCGGTCGTTCCGTTCTCCGTCACGGTGCTCACCAACGCGGCGGTGCTCTCGCTGGTGGTCCCGATCTCGCTTGCCCTGCGCAACGTGCGGCGAGGTGACTTCTCCTTCCCGGCGGGGTTCACCGGCTACGCGCTTCCGGTGGAGCAGCTTCCGCACCGGTTCGTCTGGGTGCGCGACCCCCACCTCGGAGAGGACAGCCTCGCGGACGACGTTGAGACCTCCGAGGAGGACGAACGTCGGCGGGCCAAGCTCGCGCAGGAGCTCTCGGCAAAGGGCGTACGTCGGGTGTGGGTCTCGCCCCAGATCCCGTTCGTCGTCCTGATCACCGTCGGGGGCCTCGCAGGGCTCGTCGCCGGGAACGTGCTGCTCGAGCTGTTCTCGTTCCTCTGACGACGCTGCTACGTCCGAGGTGGGAGGCCACCGCTCGTCGGATTCCCCGCGGCGAGCGGGCTCGCCGAGAGCCTAAGTGAGCACGTCGACTGGCCCGGGCCGGACCTCGCGGGCTCGCCGCGCCCGGCCTGGCCAGGATCGAGGAGACGGTGGCCCGTCGTTCCCCCGTTCGGCTCCCCGCCATGGTGCTCGCCCTCGCCTCCCTGGCCCTCGGTCTCTGGGCCGGGCTCGACCTGATCGGCTGGAGGGTGGCCCCGCCCTCGGCCACAATCCCGGCGGCCCACGGCGTGCTGATGGTGAACGGCGTGCTCGCGAGCCTCATCGGCCTGGAACGGGCAGTCGCCCTTCGCCGGAGCGTCTTCTACCTCGCTCCGATCCTGTCCGGGGCCGGCGCGCTCTATCTGGCCGTGGGTGGGCGGCCCGAGATCGCCTTCCTGGTCGTCGCGCTCGGGGCCGTGGGGCTCCTCGTCCTCTTCGCCATCATCCTCTACCGCCAGCCGGCCCTCTACACGGTCACGATGGTCCTCGGGAGCGCCGCGCTCGTCGTCGGCGACGCGCGGGGTCCGTCGGTCGCGGTCGCCGAGTTGATCCCCTGGTGGGCCTCGTTCCTCGTCCTAGTCATCGCCGCCGAGAGGCTCGAGCTCGCCCGGATCGCTCCCCAGACGAACTACGACCGCGCGATCTTCGCGTTCACCGTCGCACTCGCCCTCGCCGGGGCCGCTCTCTCGACGTTCGCGTTCGCAACCGGATTCCTCTTCGCCGCCGCCGGTTGGTTCCTCACCGGGGTCTGGCTCCTCGTCCACGACCTCGCGCCGCGGAACCTCGGCCGGCCGGGCCTCCCGCGGTTCACGGCCCTCGCCCTGCTCGCCGGTTTTCTCTGGCTGCTGGTCGGCGCCGGGCTCATCCTGCTCGAAGGAGGAGTCCTTCCCGGCCTCACGTACGATGCCGCCCTCCACGCGATCTTCCTCGGATTCGTCCTCTCCCTCGTCCTCGGCCACGCCCTCGTCATCGTCCCCGCGGTCCTCGGGGTGCCGGTGCCCTTCCACCCCGCGGTCTACGTTCCTCTCGCGCTCCTGCACGCCTCGCTCGCGGCCCGGTTCGTGGGCGATCTTGCCGGGGACCCGCTCCTCCGGGCCTGGGGGGGCCTGTTCAACGTCGTCGCGATCGTCCTGTTCGGTCTGCTCCTGCTCGCCCTCGCCCGGAGGGCCCGGACCTCTTTTTCCCCCGCCTGGGACGTCCGCCCGGACGGACCCCCTGCGTGACGGTTCTCCGCCGAGCCAGGCGCCCGGGCCGGTGGGGCGGCGCGGCCGCCGGAGGTTTCGCGGGGCTCCACGCACCCAAAGCTTTTCTCTCGGCCGACGGTCCTCGGTCGAGGGAGACCGTGGCGCCGACCGCGAAGGGGACCCCGATCCGCGTCCTGATCGCAAAACCCGGCCTCGACGGCCACGACCGGGGGGCGAAGATCGTCGCCCGGGCGCTCCGGGACGCCGGCATGGAGGTCATCTACGCGGGGCTCCGCCAGACCCCCGAGGAGATCGTCCGCGCGGCGCTCGAGGAGGATGTCGACCTCATCGGCCTGTCGATCCTCTCCGGAGCCCACATGGCCCTCTTTCCCCGGGTCCTCAAGCTCCTGAAGGAACAGAAGGCGTCGAAGATCCCGGTCTTCGCCGGCGGCATCATTCCCGACGAGGACGCGCAGCGGCTCCGCCGTCTCGGGATCCGCGCCATTTTCGGACCCGGGACCTCGCTCGAGGAGATCGTCCGGACCGCCCGGAAGCTGGCCGGCGTCTCCGCATGACCCCGGCGTCACCTCCGCTCGTCCCGGCGGCCCGGGCGATCGTCCGCGGGGACCGGCGCGCCCTCGCCCGCGCGATCACCTCGGTGGAGAACGGTGCTCCCGAGGCCGACGCGATCCTCCGGTCGACGTACGCGCGGACGGGCAAGGTGCCGGTCGTCGGGTTCGCCGGACCTCTCGGGGTCGGGAAGTCGAGCCTGGTGAGCGCGCTCGTGGCGCACCTGCGTTCGGCCGGCCGCACGGTGGGGATCATCGCCGTCGACCCGTCGAGCCCGTTCTCGGGAGGGTCGGTCCTGGGCGACCGGATCCGCCTCGAGAGGAAGGTGGACGACGCCGGGATCTTCTTCCGCTCGATGGCGAGCCGCGGGGCGTCGGGGGGCGTGGCCGCCGCGACGCGCGACGCGACCCGCCTGTTGGACGCCGCCGGCTTTGACGTGGTGCTCGTCGAGACCGTCGGCAGCGGACAGGTCGACGTGGCGATCCGCGAGATCGCCTCGACCCGCGTCGTCGTGGTCGTGCCCCACCTCGGTGACGAGGTCCAGTCGCTCAAGGCCGGCCTGTTCGAGATCGCCGACGTCTTCTGCGTCAACAAGTCCGACCTTCCAGGGTCCGAGACCGCCGAGCGCCACCTCTCCGAGCTCGCGTCGCTCGGTCCGGGTCCGGACGGCTGGCGCCCTCTCGTGGTCCGGACGAGCGCGACCGTCCCCTCCGGGATCCCCCAGCTCTGGACGGCCGTCGAGGAGCACGAGCGGTTCGTCTCGGACTCGGCGGTCCATCGGGCGGCCGAGCGCCGCCGCCTCTCCGAGGAGATCGTCGGCCGCGTCCGGGACGACCTCACGCGCGAGCTCGTCCAGCGGCTCGAGACGGACCCGTCGTTGCGCGGCCTGGTCGACCAGGTCGTCGCCCGCCGCCTCGACCCTCGCAGCGCCGCGGACCGCTTGCTGTCGCTCGTGCGCCGGTAGGGGCGATGGCGCTCGACCCGCTCGTTCTCGCCGGGCTCCTTCTCGCGATCGCGGCGGTGCTCGCCTACTTCGTGTTCGCCTCGTTCCTCTTCGGGGCCGGCTACCAGCCCACCCCAAGGGCGGCGGTCCGCACGATGCTCCGCCTGGCCGAGCTCTCACCCCGGGACACCCTCTACGACCTCGGGGCCGGCACGGGCGCGATCGTCTTCCGGGCGGCCCGGACCTACCGGGCCCGGGTCGTGGCGGTCGAGGTCGAGCCGATCCGCTACCTGGTCCTGAGGGCACGTCGGGCCCTCGGGCCGTTCCCCGACCTGGTCGACGTGCGGTGGGGCGATCTGTTCCGTCTCGATTTCTCGGGCGCCACCGTCGTCACCGCCTTCCTCTGGCCGGGGGCGATGGCCCGCCTCCGTCCGAAGCTCGAGTCCGAGCTCGCTCCCGGGAGCCGCGTGGTGAGCCACTGCCACCCGGTGCCCGGCTGGGTCCCCGCGTCGTTCGACCCCCGGACCGACGTCTACCTCTACCGCTGGCCCGAAGCGCGGGGTCCGAGCCCGGCTACGGGTGGTGCGTGAACCAGAGGTAGGCGCCGACCGCCAGGATGGCCACGATCACGAGCAGCCCCGCGAGCCAACCGGCGTAGATCCCGCGCTCCGCCCCGGAAGAGGATCCGGCTTCCACGCGGGCGGGAGCCCCGCCCGTGTTTATCACGCTTCGATACGGACCGTTGCGGCGCGGACTACGGGATCGGACCGCCGATCTGGCCCGTCACGCCGAAGTAGGCGACGGCGACCCCCACGATGGCGGCGGCCACGAAGGCGACCAGGATGAACGTCCGACCCGAGGCGGGCGCTTCGTCCGGCATCCTTACGCTTCGCCCTTCCCGGACTTCGAGGAGGAAGCGCCCTCGCCGGCGGGGTGGTGGGCGGCGCGCTTCGGAGCGATGTGCTTCGGGGCCTCGGTCTTCTCGGCCTCCCCGGCGGGCTCGTGACCCCCGCCGGTCTTCGGCGTAGCCGCATGCTTCTCCGAGGCCGCCGGCTTGGTCTCACGGGGGCTTGCGTACTCCTCGACGATCCGGACGGTCTCGGGGGCGAGCTGTGCGCGGAGCCGGTCGATCACCCGGGCCTTGGAAACGATCCACGCCGGGTCGAACTTTGCCCGGTCGGGGACCTTGAGGGAGAGGACCTTGTCGTGGAGCTCGATGCCGAACTCGGAGGCGTGGCCGTACTGGAGCTCGACGACCGCCCGTGCCTGTTCGACCGGCTGGTCGATCTTCTCGACGATCCGGAACTTCCCGCGGACCTTGCGTCCCGCGAAGGGCGGGTTGAAATCGACACGCACCCGCGCGGCGGTAAGGGTCGTCACGCGGCCGCGACGGCCGTTGATGGTGAGGACGGTACCGAGGTCGAGGTGGGCGTCCTGTCTCCGCATCTCGGGGAGCCGCTCGATCTCGTGCATCGAGAACAGTTCGATGAGGTTCGGGTCGCGCTCGCCGAACGCATCGCCCGGCGCGAACTCCCGCTCGACGTCCTCGCCGAGCTTCGCACCGACCAGAGCGTTCTCGATGCCGCGGGGGAAGAACTCGCCGCCGATGAGGTGGGGGCGGGCTCCCCACGTCTGGCCGGGAGCGCCCTGGACGCCGGCGCCCTGCGCGGTCTCTTCGTGCGTGGTGTCGAGGAGCTCGGTCTTGCCGCCGGTCTCGGCCCAGAGGTCGTATTCGAGCCGGACGAGGTCGCCGGCCTGGGTGACCGAGCCGTCCGCCGTCCCCTTCGACGTCATCGGCCCGCCGAGCCGGGCGTTTCCATAAAGCTTTGCGCCGAGGCCCCCGCGTGCGGGCGGCGGTTCACGCTCCGGGACCGTAGGGGGCGGGCCCGGGGCGGGCGTACCCGCCGAGCCGGGCCCATCGCCAGCGGGCGTGCACCAGGGCGACGGGCTTGACGAGCTCCTCGACGTAGGCGAGGGGATGGCGGACCGTCTTCCGCCGCTCCCCGAGACGGGAGGCGAGCTCCCCGTTCTTGAGCAGCGACATCGCCATCGGCAGAAGGTAGGCGCGGTAGCGCCGGCGGGCCCAGGCGAGGAAGTCCGTCACGTTCGACTTGTCGTGGCTCACCCACGCCTCGGGCACGAAGACCCCGCGGTGGCCCGCGGCGGCCGCCCGGGTCTCGAGGTCGTGGTCCTCGGCGCCCGGGATGCGGGTGTCAAAACCGAGCGCGCGGACGACGTCGGACCGCCAGGCCGTGTTCTGGAGGGGAAGGTAGGTGACCCGCTCGGGGACGAGCTCCTCGTAGATCGACCGCTCGAGCAGGGCGATGTAGCGCTCGACCGAGTTCGCGGGGGCCCGGCTCGGGCGGGTCGGGCCGCCGCTGTAGGCGGCCCCGGCCTCGACCGGGGCGACGATCGTCGCGAGCCACTGGGGCGGAGCCGACTGGTCGGAGTCGAGGAAGACCGTGATCTCCTCGTGCACGTGGGCGATCGCCTCCTGCCGGGCCTCCACGACGTAGCCGGGGACCCGAAGGACATCGAGGGAGAGCCCCCCCGCCTGCCGACGGGCCTCGTCGACCAGGGCGTCGGGCGTGGACGGGGTCGCGACCACCAGCACCCGGTCGGGCCGCCGGGTCTGCCGCGCGAGCGACGCGACCGTCTCGGGAAGGTGGGGGTCGTCCTTCACCGGGATCTCCACGCAGACGGAACCCAT
This sequence comes from Thermoplasmata archaeon, assembly GCA_037916495.1. Lineage (GTDB taxonomy): Archaea > Thermoplasmatota > Thermoplasmata > Lutacidiplasmatales > UBA184 > Lutacidiplasma. The sequence goes on from JBAIXP010000088.1 coordinate 19,824, forward strand.
CGTTGCCCCTAGCTCGAGCCCGGCCCCCGGCCGGTCGCGCCGGTCACGGCCGCACGCCGAACGTCTCCGCGAGCTCGGCGATGGTCCGGTCGATCGCGCCCGCGCTCGTGTACGACGGCGCCCACCCGAGCGCCTTCAGCTTCTCGATGGACAGGAGCTGGAACGGGACGTCCCCGACCCAGCCCTTCGAGCCGCCCCCGTACTCGATCCGGGCCGAGCCGCCGTGGGCCCGGACGACCTTCTCGGCGATCTCGCGGACGGTGATCCGGTCGGCGGCCCCCAGGTTGAAGAAGTTCGCCGGCTGGGGCGCGTGGCCGGTCGCGACCCGCATCCCCCGGACGCAATCCTCCGTCCTCAGGTAGCTCTTCGCCTGGCGTCCGTCCCCGAGCACCTCGAGGCGGGTGGGGTCGCGGCGGAGCTTTCCGAACAGGTCGTAGAGGATCCCGTGGTTCATCCTCCCGTCGATGATGTTGGCGAACCGGTAGATGTGCCCGACGAGCCCGTAGGAGTGGGCGTAGCCCGAGACCATCGCCTCCGAGGCGAGCTTCGCCGCCCCGTAGAGCGACTCGGGAGCGAGCGGGCCGTACGTCTCGGGCGTCGGCTGGACCGAGGCGAGGCCGTAGACGACGCTCGAGGAGGAGAACCGGACCTTCTTCACGTCCGCGCGCCGGACGCTCTCGAGGACGTGGAACGTCGCGAGCGTGCCGTTCTCGAGGTCCACGCGCGGGTCGGCCGTCCCCTTGCGGATGTCCGGGTTCGCCGCAAGGTGCCAGACCTCCTCGGCGCCGTCCACCGCCTCGGCCGGAAGACCCCCCTTCGCGAGGTCCGCGAGGAAGAAGGAGAGCCGTTCGGCGCCGGCTCCGTCGGGGAGCGAGGCGCGCTGGCCGCTCGAGAGGTTGTCCACCACGCGGACCGCGCGGCCCTCGCTCAGGAACGAGCGCACGAGCACCGAGCCGATCGCGCCGGCCCCTCCGGTGACGACCACCGGCCCGGCGTCTCCCCCGGAACCCATGACGAACCGCCGCGAGGTGCGCAAGCATATATATCCAAAGGAACCCCTAAATCGCCGGCGCCGCGGGCCCCGGCGTGATCCGATGCGAACGTACGTTCGGATGACGTTCCATTCGGAAGGGGCGAGCCCGCTCAAGATCCGTGAGACGATGCGGGGGCTCGGGTTCGAGGAGTCGATGGGGATGCACGATTTCGTCTACCGATGGAAGGAGAAGACGACGATCGACGAGGTCCTCGAGCTCACCAGCCAGATGCACGAGAAGCTCCGCGGCCACGACGTGAGCTACGAGATCACGACCATCTCCTAGAGGGGAGCCTCCGTGCCGGCCGGTCCTTCCGACAACGAGCGGCTCCGGCAGCTCCTCTTGCTGCATCTGCTCGAGCACCACGGCCAGCAGGTCCGCTTCGAGGCGTCCCAATGGGCGACCGAGTTCGGGATGCTCCGAAGGTTCGCCGAGGAGGACCCGCTCGCCATCCGGGCGACCCTCCGCGGGCTCGAGATGGCCCGACTGGTCTTCCAGCGGACGCAGTACGTAGTCGGCTACTCCGAGCCGAAGAACGTCTACTCCCTGACCCCGTCCGGCCACCGTCAGGCGCTCGAGTACCGGCGGACGGGTACCGGGCCCGAAGGGGACGGCGCGTCGCTCGTCGGACCGTCCGGGTCGATGGGGGCGCGGACGGCCCCGACCGGGTGACGGCCGGATGGGCGTCGTCGAGGGCCGTTCGGTCCGGCTGCGCCCCCTCGGTCCTTCGGACCTCGAGCCGGTCTTCGCCTGGTACACCGACCCGGACCTCGTGGCGCCGTTCGACCGGTTCAGCCTCGAATCGTTCGACGAGTTCGCCCGCTCGGTCGCGGACGCGTCGGGGGACCCGAGCTCCCTCGCCCCGCGCTACGCGGTCGAGCGGAAGGCCCCGGGGGACCTCGTGGGGGTGCTCGGGCACTACCGGCCCCACCCGGTGCTCGACTACGTCGAGGTCTGGTACCTGATCGGCAGTCCGGCCGCCCGGGGACAGGGGCTCGGGAGCGAGGCGGTCGGTCTCCTGGTCGACGAGCTCTTTCGTACCGAGACCGTCGAGCGGGTAGGGGCGAACTGCGACGTGGAGAACGCCGCCTCGGTCCGGCTCCTCGAGAGGATCGGGATGCGGCGGGAGGGGACGCTACGGTCGGCGCTCTTCCACCACGGCCGGTGGCACGACGTCCATCTCTACGGCGTCACGCGACCGGAGCGGTCGTCGGCGCCACGTCCAGCGTGAACACCACGCGCGAGCCGCCGTCCGACGTCGGTGTCACCGGTTCGAGCGTCACCCTTCCCATCTCGGCCGTCGTGCGGAGATGCGTCCCTCCGCACGGGCAGACGTCGACGTCGCCGATCTCGACGACCCTCACGGGGTCGACCTGCGGCGGGAGCGGGACGAGGCCCGAGCGGGCGGAGAACGGGTTGCGGTCCCACTCCGCGCGGGGGACGCGGCGGATCGACAGAGGGAGATCCCGTGCCGCGATCTCGGCCATGTCCGCGGCGAGAGGTTCGACCGCCTCCGGGGGGAGGGGCCCGTCGAGGTCGATCTGCGCGCGCACCCCGGAGAACGACGCCCGTCGGGTGCGGCGGCCGGTGCGGGCGAAGACCCGGGCCGAGAGCACGTGCTGGGAGGTGTGCAGCCGCATGTGCCGGTGCCGGCGCTCCCAGTCGATGGTCCCTTCGAGCTCGCTCCCCACCCCGAGCCGCCGGACGACCGCCGCGGAGCTGCGGATGCGGTGGACCACCGAGGGACCCGACTTGCTCACGTCGACGACCTCCACCGAACCGACCTCGGGGAGCGTGAGGGTGCCGCGGTCGCAGGGCTGGCCCCCCCCGGTCGGATAGAAGTACGTCCGGTCGAGGACGACCCCTCCCGGGGGGAGCGCGGTCACGCGGGCCCGGAACGATCGGACGTACGCCTCGTCGATCGAGGCGAGGTAGGCAAGCTCGGTCACGGGCGCGCCACCCTTCTCCGCCGAGAAAACAGGTTCGGGCCCCCGCCGTTCTCGCAAGCTTTTTTAACGGGGGCCGGTGTGCGCCGCTCGGGTCGTTTGATGTTCAAGCTGCGCGTCAAGATGGAGGTCCTCCGGGAGCTCGTCGACGTCGTCTCCACCCTCGTGAGCGAGGTGAAGCTCTCGGTCTCCAAGGATGGGCTCGAGGCGAAGGCGGTCGACCCGTCCCACGTGGCGATGCTCGTGCTCAAGCTGCAGAAGTCGGTCTTCGAGGAGTTCACGGGCGAGGCGACCGACATCGGGGTCGACATCGAGAAGCTCAAGGAGGTCCTGAGGCTCTCGAAGCCCGGCGACATCCTCGAGCTCCAGTTCGACGGCAAGAACCGCCTGGTCGCGTCGGTCGGAAGGGTCACCCGGCAGATGGCGGTGGTCGACCCGGCCGGGATCACCGACCCGAAGGTCCCCAACGTGAGCCCCCCGGCAATGGTCACGGTGAAGACCGAGGACGTCCGCCAGGGGATCCGGGGGAGCGAGAGCTTCACCGACCACGTCACGCTCACCCTCGAGCCCGAGGCGTTCACCATGCACTCGGAGGGGGACACCGACCGGCTCGACCTCAGGATCCCCAAGGAGACGCTCGCGCGCCTGGACGTGAAGGAGCCCGTGAAGAGCATGTACCCGCTCGACTTCTTCTCGGCGATGGTGAAGTCGATCTCCTCGGAGGAGGCGACCCTCCATGTCGGCAACGAGTACCCGCTCAAGATCGAGTTCGCGATGGGGATGGGGCGGGGGGAAGGCCGCTACCTCCTCGCTCCCAGGGTCGAGGAAGACTGACCGGGCGCCCTCGCGCCCGTGACCCAAGACGGCCCCGGATGAACCGATGACCCAGGAACGCTCCGCCGGCGCGCGGGCCCCCGGGGGCTACGCCCACCGTGTGGCGATCGTCTCCGCAGTCCGCACGCCGATCGGACGGTTCGGCGGCTCGCTCAGGAGCCGACCCGCGACCGAGCTCGGCGGGATCGCGGCCCGCGCGGCGATCGAGCGCGCTCGCCTCCCCCCCTCCCGGATCGAGGAGGTCGTCTTCGGCCAGGGGATCCAGGCGGGCGCGGGGCAGAACCCCGCCCGGCAGGTCCTGCGCGCGGCCGGCGTACCCGACCAAGTCGGGGCCGTGACCGTGAACATGGTCTGCGGGTCGGGGATGAAGGCGGTCCACCTCGGTTCCGCGCTCGTGCGGGCGGGGGATTTCGACCTCGTCCTGGTCGGCGGGATGGAGAGCATGTCGAACACCCCGTTCCTCGTGGACTCCTCCGTTCGGTGGGGGGGCCCCCCCGGGCCCCGCGTCCTCGACGACGCGATGCAGCGCGACTCGCTCATCGACGCCTACGAGGAACACGAGATCATGGGCCTCACCGGCGAGCGGATCGCCCGCAAGCTCGGTCTCTCGCGCACGGACGTCGACCGCTTCGGGTTGAGGAGCCACCTCCGGGCCTCGAGCGCGGTCGCGAACGGCACCTTCGACCCCGAGGTCGTGCCTGTGCCCCCGGATCCGGCGGGGAAGCGCCCCGGTCTCGCACGGGACGAGGGTCCGCGGGCCGACACCACCCTCGAGAAGCTGGCGCACCTCGCGCCCGCGTTCGCCCCCGACGGCCTTCTGACCGCGGGGAACTCCTCGAAGCTCGCGGCCGGGGCGTCCGCCCTCGTGCTCGCGAGCGAGCGGGAGGTCGAGCGGAGCTCGCTCCGTCCGCTGGGCTGGATCCACTCGGCCGAGGAGAGCGGGGTCCACCCGCGCGACGTCATGGAGTCGCCGATCCCGACCGTCCGCAAGCACCTCGCGCGGACCGGCCTCAAGCCCGAGCAGTTTGACCGGGTCGAGCACAACGAGGCGTACGCCTCGGCGTCGCTCGCCGTCCAGCGGGCGTTCGGCTTCACGGAGGAGCAGTTCAACGTCGACGGCGGGGCGATCGCGCTCGGCCACCCGATCGGCTCGAGCGGGGCGCGGATCGTCGTGACGCTCCTCTACGCGCTCGAGCGCGCGCGCGGCTCGCTCGGCCTCGCGACGTT
>JBAIXP010000089.1:0-6720 GCA_037916495.1 Thermoplasmata archaeon
GGAGATCAATAGGCCCGCGATCAGGAACGGTCGCGGGCCGAACCGGTCGGAGAGCCACCCGCTGACCGGCCCGACGGCCGCCAGGGAGACCGACACCGGGATCAGGAATAACCCGGCGGTGAACGGCGACAGAAACCGCGGCGGCCCCTGGAGGTAGAAGACCAGGATGAAGGTGAACGCGCCCCGGGCGAGCGCGTTCAAGAGGGTCGCGAACGCGCTCGAGGCGAACTGACGGTTGCGGAACAGGGAGAGGTCGAGCATCGGCGTGCGCTCCCGCCGCTCGATCTGGACGAACAGGACCAGGAGGGCCACGCCGGCAACCGCGACCACCCCCTCGAGCAGCTCGGGGAGCTCGCCGAGGGCACCGAGGGTGATGCCGAGCAACAGGAGCGTGAGCCCGCCCGCGAAGGCGATGTTGCCGGCCCAGTCGATCCGCGGGGTCTGCTCCGGCCGGGCGAGCTCCTTGAGGTCGACCCGGGCCCGGATCGTGGCGATGAGGCCGATCGGAACGTTCACGAAGAAGATCCACCGCCACCCGATCGTGGAGGTGATCACCCCTCCCAGGACGAGGCCGGCGACCGCCCCGGCGACGATCGACAACTGGTTGATCCCGAGGGCCCGTCCTCGCTCGTTCGGCGGGAACGCATCGGTGATGATCGCGGCGGAATTGGAGAAGAGGAAGCCGGCCCCGACCGCCTGGACCAGGCGGAAGAGCGCGAGCTCGAGGCCGGTCCCGGAGAAGCCGCAGAGGGCCGAGCCGGCGGTGAAGACGGCGAAGCCGAGGACGTAGAGGCGGACCCGGCCGAACATGTCGGAGAGCCGGCCGAAGTTGAGCAGGACGACCGCGGTGAGCAGCGAATAGCCGAGCAGGATCCACAGGAGAAGGGGCGCGGTCGTCCCGGGGAGCTCCCGTCCGATCGTGGGGAGCGAGATGAGCACGATGTTGGTGTCGATCGACGCCATGAGCGTCGCGACGGTCGTGTTGGTGAGGACGAGCCACTTGTAGCGCATGGCGACCTACCCCGGGCCGGTGGGGCCGCACCGGCGGGCGCCGGGGCGGCAAGCGGCGGGAAGCGACACGGCCGGCACGGGGGCGTTAGGTCCGGTCAGCCGAGGGGGGTGGTGTGGGAGTGGTAGCCCGCGATCTCCGCCGAGATCTTGTCGATGTACTGGCGGAACGTCCGGATGAGGTTGCGCGAGGTGATGATCCCGACGACGTTCTCCCCGGAGCGCACGACGATCCGCCGGATGCCGAGCTCCGCCATCGTCGTCGCGACCTCGTCCGTGGGCGTGTCGGGCGCGCAGGTCTGCACGCGCGTCGAGGCGATCTCGTGGATCGGCGTCCTCGCAGGGTCCCGGCCCGGCGCGATGATCTTCTCGAGGAAGTCCCACTCGGTGACGATGCCGGCGATCGTGGTCGGCCCCCCGCGCGTCACGACGGCGTAGCCCTTGCGCGCGGCGACCATCCGCCGGGCGCACTCGAGCGCGTCCGTCTGCTCGTCCACCGTCTGGATGCTGGTGTCCATGATGTCCTTCGCCAGGAGGACCATGGCGGCTCGGACGGCCGCGCCGTTCTTGACGATGCCGCGCGGCGCTCGCCGCCGGGTCCGGCCCGCCGGCGGCCGGCGCCAAAGGCATTATGAGCCCCATCGGCCCCTGCGCGCCCCCGAACGAACGATGGCGATCGAAGACGAGGTCTCCGCGAACGCGGTCCGGGTCTACAAGGCGATGAAGGATCTCGGGATGCTCACCGAGGAGAAGATGGGTACCGCCGAGAGGATCACCCAGACGTCGAAGCTCCCGAAGACGATGGTGATGAACGCCCTCCAGGACCTCCAGAACAAGGGCTGGGCCCGCCGCAAGGTCCGCGAGAAGGCCGCCGGCTACTTCCTCACGAAGTAGGCCTGCCTCCCTCGTCCGGGACGCCGTTCCCCGTCTTCCCGGGACGGCGGTCAACGTCCGCCCACCCCCGACCTTATCAGGGCCAAGGCTACGCGAACGCCGGGGGACGGAAGGGGTGCGGAGCGACCTCGACCAGTTCCGTACCGCCGTTCGTTTCCAGCTCCGCGCCTACGTGAGGACCTGGCGCTTTCTGGGCCTGTTGTTCTTCGTCGCCGCGGTCACGCTCGCCCTCCTCGGCGTGGACGTCTACCGCGGGGCGGACGCGGTGAAGGCGACGTCCCCTACGGCGTCGGACTTCCTCGGGACGTTCCTGGGTTTCCTCACCTACGCGGTGGTCGTCACCGCCGCGTTCCTCGGCGGCGACGCGCTCGCGGTCGATCTTTCGGGCGGTCCGGGCTACCTCATGCTGACCCTACCGGTCCGCCGCCGGGTCCTCCTGTTCGGTCGGTTCGTCGCGGCGGCGCTCGCCGGCATCGCCGTCGCGCTCGTCTACTACGCGATCGCCGCCGCGTCGACCTTCGCGTTCTACGGTACGGTCCCGGTCGCGATCGTGCTCTCGTTCGGCGGCGCGATCCTCTTCGGCCTCGCCGCGCTCGCGGTCGCCTTCTTCTTCAGCTCGTTCTTCAAGACCCCGGCGGTCGCGGTCATCGCGAGCCTGCTCATCCTGCTCCTCGCCCTCCCGGTCCTCACGGTGATCGGGACGCTCACGGGCAGCGAGCCGTGGTTCTCGCTCGACTACGGCGCGCAGATCGTCTCGAACGTCCTCGCGGGCGGCTTCGTCCACGAGAAGATCACGACGGTCCCCGGGGGACAGGGCCGTTCGATCACCATCTACCAGTTCGCCCCGTACCTCTGGGAAGGGGTCGCGATCCTCGTCGGCTACCTCGCGGTGTTCCTCGCGCTCACCTTCGGGGTCTACCGCTACCGCGAGGTGAAGGGATGACCGCTCCGAGTCTCGAGGCGGTCGCGCTCACAAAGCAGTTCAACGGGTTCGTCGCCCTCGACCGGGCGGCGTTCCGGTACGAGGGCGGCGGGGCGATCGGCTACCTCGGCCCGAACGGGGCCGGCAAGACGACGACGCTCAAGCTGTTCACCGGGCTCCTGCGTCCGAGCGGCGGCCGGGCGCTCGTGGACGGTACGGACGTCGCCGCCGACCCGAAGGTCGCCCTGTGGAACGTGGGGGCGATGGTGGAGACGCCCGAGCCGTACCCGTCGCTCACGGGGCGCGAGACGCTCGAGATGATCGGGCGGTTCCGCGGCCTCGCCCGCGAGACGATCCGCGACCGGACGGAGGCGTACGCGCAGGAGCTCGACCTCCCGCCGCTCGACCGCCGCTCCGGAAGCCTCTCGAAGGGCCAGCGTCAGCGGGTCGTCCTCGCCGGCACCCTGCTCGCCGAGCCGTCGGTCCTGCTCCTGGACGAGCCCACGAGCGGGCTGGACCCGGCCGAGCGGGTCATCGTGCGCAACATCCTCCTGCGGCTGAAGCGCGCCGACCGGCTGATCCTGATGAGCTCGCACCTCCTCCAGGAGGTGACGGAGATCTGCGACCGGGTGATCTTCGTCAACCAGGGGAAGATCCTCCTTCAGGACACGGTGGCGAACGTCGCTTCTCGCTTCCGGGTCACGCGCCTCGACATCGAGTTCGCCGCCCCCGTGGCCCCCGAGTCGGTCCTCTCCGTGCCGGGGGTGACGGAGTGCGAGGCCCTGGCCCCGACCCGGGTCCGGGCCAGCTTCGACGGCTCGGCCGAGACCCGGGCGAAGATCCTGCGAGGGTGCCTCGAGATCGCCCCGGTCCTCTCGTTCTCGAGCGCGTCGCTCACGCTCGAGGACGCCTACCTACGGCTGTTCCAGGTGCCGGCCGGGGCGACGACGGGCGGCGCGACCCTGCGGGCCTAGTCGGGCGCGCCCGACGGGTTCGCCGGCCAGGACTTCTCGAGGAGCTTGCAGGTCGAGCGGAGCGTGACCTCGGTGACCGAACTCACGCGCGCGACCTGGGCCCGCGAGCGGTGCTCGCCGTGGCGCTCGGCCGCGAGGTAGATGAGCGCCGCCACGAGACCGTGGGGGCTCAGCCCCGAGAGCTCGGGGTCCTCGCGCGTCGCGTCCAGCATCGACTCGACGGTCGTCCGGACCTCGGAAGAGAGCGCGAGCTCCTGCGCGTACCGGGCGAGGAACGCCTTCGAGCCGACCCCGGGGATCGGGATGTTCGTGCCCCGCTGGATCATCTTGAACGTGCGGCCCACCTCGGAGCGCCGGGCCGCCACCGCGGTCGCGACCTCGCCCAAGGTACGGGGGATCGTGAAGCGTCGGCAGGCCGCGTAGACGGCCGCCCCGACGCACGACTCGAGCCCGCGGCCCCGGAAGAGGCCCCGGTCGCGCGACTCGCGGAAGATCCGTCCGGCCTCGGCCGTCACCACGTCCGGGAGGCCGAGACGCTCGCCGGCCTGGAGGATCTCGCCGTGGGCCGGGGAGCGCTCGAGCGAGCCGTCCGAGACGCGGGCGGTCTGGCGCTGCATCACCCGGCGCAGGTGCTGGAACTCGTAGCGCCGCTTCCAGTCCAAGCGGCGGCCCTGGCCGTCGCGTGTGAGCGAGAGGGTCGAGCCGAGGGAGCGCCGGACCCCGCCGGGGGCGACGAACGGCCCGATGCCGCGGCCGCTCCCCTCCGCGTTCGCGAGCTTCGGGATCGCCGGGGCGTTCACGACGATCTCGGACGCGTCAAAGACGAGCCCGCACTGGGCACAACACGTCTCGGAACGCACCGGGTCCACGACCCGATGGGTACTCTGGCACATGGGACATGGCGCGGCCCCCGTCGCCGGGGGTCCGCCCTCGCGGACCGCCCCCCCCACCATCACCCCTTACGTGGGCTCGGGGCCATATTAAGTTGCGTGCAACGGTTTCTGGCCGTTCCGTCAGGGAGGGAAGGTTAACCCGCGGCGGTGCTCGGGGAAGAACGGAGCGGTCGGACCCTGCGGGCCGACCCAGGGAGGGTACTGTACACGTCCGCGACGGGGACCGGCGGCCCGGGTAGGGGAGGTCCGGCATGAGACCCGGCCTCATCGCCATAGGGGTCGCGTTCGCCCTGCTAGGGGCTGGTGTACTGGTCGCGGTCCTCTACAACGCGGACGCCCCGAGCGTGGAGCGGACCGGCGCGGTCCTCATCGACGGCCTTCCGACGGGGGACTGGCGGTACTTCACCGTGCCCGCGACCGCGAAACCGTCCGCCGACCTCGGGCTCACCTGGTCCGCCTCGGCCCCGATCGCCGTCAGCTGGTTCGGCACGTACAGCTGCCGGTCGTCGCAGGGCTGGTGCATCGACCTCGTCCCCACCGAGTCCTGGTTCGACCAGGCGAGCGGCCGTTGGGGGGCCTCGACCGCCGCGGACGGGGTCTACGTGCTCTACGTGCAGAACACCAACAACACCTCGGTCAACTTCTCGGCGACGTTCACCGAGGACTACCGCCCCAACACCCTCACCCTCCTCCCGATCCCGCTCGCGGTCGTCCTGGCCGGCGGGAGCCTCCTCATCGGGACCGGCGCGGTCGCCCTCTACCTCGGCCTCTTCCTCCCGACGGGGATCTACACGGGCCTCGGGGGCATCCCCGAGGAGCTCTTCGCCGGGGACGAACTCGACGCGGAGGCGCCGGGGCCGGAAGAACCCCGGCCGCCCGGCTAGCCCGCCCCTAGCCCCGGCTCACTGGCCCCAGAACGGGTGGACCGCGCGACGCAGGCGGACGACCGCCTCGAGCGCCTCTTTCTCCGACGGGGAGAGCGGCTGGTCTTTGAGGGCCCGCGCGGCCGCCTCGGGCAGCGCGACGAGCAGGACGTCCCCCTCGTGGAGGTTGCGGCCGACCACGGCCCCCTCGATCGACGCCGCGAGCTCGGTCGACTCGGACGCCTCGCCCACCGACTCGTTCTCCTTCTGGAGGCCGCGGAGGACCCCGACGTCCGTCCCGTCCGCGCGCATCAGGCGCACCCCCGGCCTTAGGGTGCCTGCGGTGACCTTGACGCCGACGATCGCCGGCTTCGACTGGCGGAACACGTAGCCCGGGAGGACCTCGAGCCGGGCCGGGTGGACGGTCGAGGCGCGGCGCTCGAGGTCGACCTCGCGCTGGCGCTCCGTGCGCCAGGCGAGGTACTGCTCGATCGCGCGGTACATCACGTCGGCCCGGACGATCTCGACCGAGCCCGTCGCCTCGGCCTGCGCGTCGGCGAGGACCGGCACGCCGAAGGCGACGACGGCCCGGTGCGTCGGGTCGCGGACGGTCTTGAGGCGCATCACCGTGGGACGTCCCACGGGCCCCACGAGCGCCTCGTGGACGGGGATCTGGTGTTCCCGGCACTCGAAGGCGAGCGCCTCGAGCCCTCCGAGGGTGTCGGCGCAGATCGCGACGCCGCTCTCGGCGACCTCCGCGACGGGGTTCGACTCCTTCGCGAGCTCGGCGCGGGCCGCCTCGGCCTCCCCGGCGCCCCGGACGACCTTCAGCAGACCCCCCGGCATCGCGTCCTCGATGCCCGGGGCCGAGAGGTAGACGCCCGCCGCGGCGCTCACCTCCTCGAGGCTCTCGAGCCGGGGGCGCCGGTCGGCGTGCCCTTCCTTCGCGGGGACCGGCCTAAAGATCCCCCGCACGCGGCTTGAGAACGGCTCGGTCCGGCCGGTAACGACGACCTCGTCCCCCACCTTCACCGAGCCCCGGTAGACGATCACGCTGCCGACCGGGCCGATCCCCTTCTGGTCGCTCCGCTCGAGGATCGTCGCCTCGCCCCCGTCGCCGCCCGCCGCGAGCTCCTCCTTGAGGAACCTCTGGGAGAGCCCGACCA
>JBAIXP010000090.1:0-19036 GCA_037916495.1 Thermoplasmata archaeon
AGGTAAGCCGGCCCAGCGGAGATGCCTTATCGCGGCCACGCTCCCGTAGGTAGGCAGCGGGCCAACCATGTCCTTCTCGTCCCAACCCCTCTCCCCGGCTACTTGGCCCGCCTTCGCCCGTCTCGTCGAGAAACACAACGGGATCTTCGGAGGATGCTGGTGCATCTCCTTTCATCTCGAGCCCGGCGAGAACAAGCAGTGGGCTGGGAGGTATCGCGAGCTGAAGGAGGCTCGGGTCCGCGAGGGCCGGGCTCACGCAGCTCTGGTCTTCGACGGCACAGAGGCGGTCGGCTGGTGCCAGTTCGGACCCACCGCTGAGCTGCCCAACATCCGAAGCAACAAGGAGTACGAGAAGGGTCTCGAGAAGCTCCCCGACTGGCGGATCACGTGCTTCTTCATCGACCGCGAGCGCCGAGGCGAGGGCATCGCCGCTCTCGCCCTCCAGGAGGCGCTCCGTTACATTGCCGAGACGGGAGGGGGCACGGTCGAGGCCTACCCCGAGGATTACACGGGTGAGCGAACCTCGAACTCGTTCCTCTGCAGCGGGACGCTCGGGATGTTCGAGAAGTCGGGGTTCAAGAAGGCGCGCAAGATCGCCCTGCGCCGGTGGGTCGTCGTGCGAAAGGTGCGGCCGACGCGGCCTGTACGAGGGAGGAAGGTGACCGACGCCCGATCAACTCGAGTTCAAAGCGGGACCCCATCTCGGGACAAGGGCACACGGGTAGGACTCTCACGCGGGGCGCGGCCCGGTCGCCACCCGGACTAGGATTCGAGCCGGCTCCTCCGACCCTCAGTTCCGGCGCAATAACGGTGGGCGACCTCCCAGGTACATGACACGGCTCCGGCCCATGAACGACGAAGAGTTTCGTCGTTCGTTCGAGGAGGGCATCTTGCGACACGCCGACGAGATGGTTAGGCAGGGTCTCTGGTCGAGGGAAGACGCAACGGTAGCCGCCCGCTCGGACATGGACCAGCTCTTGCCTCAAGGCAAGAGCACGCCGGGCTTCGTCTTCCTTTCGATCGTTGACGAGGTATCCGGCGATCGCGTTGGCGAAACTTGGTACTCGACGGAGAGCCGGGGTGGCCGGTCCCACTTTTGGGTCCATTGGATCAGCGTCTACCCGCCGTTCCGACGCAGGGGCCACGCTCGCTCCACCTTCGGTCTTCTTGAGACTCTAGCCCGGGAATCGGGTGCCGACCGTATCGGCCTGCATGTCCTGGCGGACAACGACGAAGCCCTGGCCGTCTACAGAAAGCTCGGGTTCTCGCCGACAAGCCACCGTATGGCGAAGCGACTGAAGCGCTGAGCCAGCCTACGGGTGCGAATCGGTCCCGCGAAGGAGCCCAAAGGGTCCCGTCCGCACGGCAGGGGGCTTCGTAGTCATTCGCCGGCTCGACCTCAGGCGGGCCAAGGCCAAGGAGCCGGTCGACTCACTGGATGATCGTGGCATGAGACCAGACCACTTGCCACTGGCCATCCCGTCGTCGATAGGCGTCCGTGTGCCAGAGGCGCTGAGGCGGGGACCTCTCGCCCCCCACGGCGATCTCAACGTGAGAGCGATAGCGGACGAACGCCGCATTGCCGACCACCTTGACTGCGATCTCCTCGGGGTCCCAACGGAAGTAGTGGACGTTCCCCGAGGCGATGTCTCCGAGGTACTCGGACTTCGAAAGCGGCACTCCGTAGGGGTTGATCAACTGGAAGTCCTCCGCGTGGAGTCGCTCCGCCTCCTCGATATCGCCCGCCACAAGGGCGCGTACCCGTCGTGTCTCCGTAGCTTCTACCTCCTTCGCCGCGTCCGGCTCCTCCTTCGCGTCCCCTACCATCCACCAGGGAGAACGGGAGCATCGCAAGAGAGTAGCGGCACCAGCGGATTCCCGCTTCGCCCCCTCCGCCTCGTTAGGATAGAGGGAGATCGCCCCTTGTCGAACAGCGAGCCCTCTCCGTGCCGCGTCAGCTACTCAACCTTAGAATCCGGGAACAAAGAATCCAGAATCGGACGGCCTCCCCGTCCTTTCCATACGGCGGCCCTGAGAACCTCAGGAAGGTCGCAATCTTCGGTGGCTCGGACCGGGTACCGGGGTTGCGAGATGCGTCCATTCCTCCCTCCGAAAGGGAGCCCCGCTCGCGAGTCCATCGGGCATCGAGGTCCGTGCTCCGCCGTCCGCTCGTGGCGGTCACCGACCCAACGAAGGCCCAGACCGGGCTGGATAGAATCGCCATAGTGCCTCCGCCGAGGGTCGGAGCGATTTCCACGCCGAGGGGCGCCCACAGTCGGGGTCGATCCCGCGCCCTCGCCGGGAGCGATGCCCGAATCCCCGGGGGTGCGAGTACCCCCGTGGTCGTTCCGAATCTCCGGTGCCCCATCCCGCCCACCTTGGAGCGTCTGTCCGGTCGGCCCGTCGCTCGACTACGCGGACCCGCGCCGCTCTCGGGTGCGCCCCCACGCCCTCGGGATCGGGACCGAACGACCCGGGAGGAGCGCGGGGCTGCACCCTGCCGAACGGCGTGCCGCTACGGTTGACCCGTGCGAATCTTCGCGCCTTTGATCTTGATGCGTCACCGCGTACGCGCGGGGGCGGCGCGGGCGGCACGCTCGAGCTTGGCGAGGCAGTTCTCCCAACCGCTCTCGAGCCGACGGTGAATCTGGGGGGCCCGATCCCGGAGCTCTGCCAGCCTCTCGTGGACCACGGTGACCCGCGTTTCCCCTTCGGGGGTGGGGCGGAACTGTATCTTGACGAGCGTATCGAAATACTCCCCCTTCTCCGGCTCCGTACCGACGAAGGCCCAACGATAGACCAGCTCCCGAGGCGGATCTATCGTGACGAACCGACCTTCGAACTTCCCCGTGCTCAAGCCGTGTCGCGAATGCCAGACCTCGATGCGTCCTCCGACGCGGGCGTCCACGCTCACGCGGTCGACGTCCAGATCGTCCGGGGCGACCCACTGGCGCAGGAGGGCTGGGTCGAGAAAGGCCCGGAAGACCCGGTCGGGCGCGGCCCCCAAGGTCCGCTCGATCAGGAGCGCGACGTCCGACCCTTTCGAAGGGTTCACACCTTTCTCCGGGCCGTCCGCGGGCGCTCCGATCGCAGGACCCCGTCCATACGGCTCAGGCCTTCCTGCCAGAACCGCTCGTAGAAGGAAAGCCATTCGGACGCCTCCCGAAGGGCGCGTCCCCGGACCGAGTACAGGTGGCGGCGGCCGGCCGCGCGGACGGAGACCACACCTGAGTCCCGGAGAATGCGCAGTTGCTTGGACACCGACGGTTGGGACTTGCGGGTGAGGTCGACCAGATCACTCACGGACCGTTCGCCTTGGCGGAGGGCGTCGAGCAGCTGGCGTCGCGTCGGTTCGGCGAGAAGCTGAAAGATGTCGGCCACGGTCGACAAATGCCCGAAGGGATATATGTCCATTTGTTCATGGGACACCGGGCCGCACGGCCGAGAGCCTCTGCGGGGCCCCGGAAGATCCGAGGAGAGGAAGATGCGAGCGATCACGGCAAACGTTTACATGACCCTGGACGGCCGCGGCGCTTTCCCGAGCTATCCGGGGTCCGACCGGCCCTCGAAGAACGTCAGCGCACTCTTTCGCCACATGTGGTACGACCGGTTCGACGATGTCACCACGGTCATCATGGGCCGACGCTCCTTCCTCGGGCACCAGCGGACCTGGAGCGAGAAGGCCCGCAAGCCCGGCGAGGCGAAATGGCTCCTCGAGTACCGGCGCTATCTCGACCGGGTGGAGAAGGTCTGCCTCTCTCGGCGTCTACGGTCCACCGACTGGGAGAACTCGAGGATCCTCCGCGGCGACCTCGCACGGGTCCTCTCGAGGCTGAGGCGCGAGAAGGGCGGGAACATCATGCTGGAGGGCGGTCCCGCGGTCGTCCGGGAGTGTCTTCGGCGGGACCTCGCTGACGACTATTGGTTCTTCGTCATGCCCGTCGTCTACGGTAAGGGCCCACGCTACTGGGGACCGATGGGCGCCCAGTGCACCCTACGGCTCGTCGAGACGAAGCCGGGAGAGGACGGGGAGATTCTTCTTCACTACCAGGCCGTCCGGTAGCGTCGGTCGAGGTCGGGCCGCGTGGGGTCCCGCCTGGCTCCCGCGGTGAGTACGCCCTGCTCCTGCGGGGTCCGCTGTCCGCACGGCCTCAGAACGGGGTGGGGCGCGCCCCGCGCCGTTCCTTGTTCGGGGGCGGCGGGACTCCGTCAGTCCCGGTTGACCCCTGCCTAATGGCCTCCGGGGCCCCGGCGAGGATGTGAACACCGATGCTCGCGGGTCAACCGGTCCTAATCCTGCGTGAGGGCTCCCAGCACACGGAACGCGCGGACGCCCGGAAGGAGATCCTCCGGAGCGCACGAGCGGCCGCCGACGCGCTTCGCTCGACGCTCGGTCCCCGGGGGCTCGACAAGATGCTCATCAGCTCCGTCGGGGACGTCGTGGTGACGAACGACGGGGCCACGATCCTCCAGAAGATGGAGGTGCTCCATCCTGCCGCGAAGATCCTGGTCGAGGTGGCGAAAGCCCAGGACCAGGAGTGCGGGGACGGTACGAAGTCGGCGGCGATCTTCGCCGGGGAGCTCCTCCGAAAGGCCGAGGAGCTGCTCGACGACCGGCTCCACCCGACGACGATCACCCAGGGCTACCAGGTCGCCGCCGAAAAGGCCCGCGCGTACCTCGACGAGCTCGGGAAACCGGTCCGTCGCGCGGACGAGGTACGGCTGCGCCAGATCGCCGCTACGGCGATGATCTCGAAAGGGGTGAGCGGCCATCGCGACCTCCTTTCCGGGCTCGCGGTCCGGGCGGTCCTGGAGGCCGCGGACGAGCTCAACGGGCGGATCACCTTCGACAAGAAGAACGTCCAGTTCGTTACGCGTCAAGGCGGGGAACTTTCCGACTCGGAGCTCATCGAGGGCCATATCGTCGAGAAGGAGCGGGTGAACGCCCGCATGCCTCCCGCCGTGGAGGAGGCCCGCATCGCCCTCCTCGAGCTCCCGCTCGAGGTCCGGAAGACGGAGTTCACCGCGGAGATTCGGATCACCGAGGCGCAGCAGGTCCAGTCGTTCCTCACCGAGGAGGATCGAACGTTGCAGGCGATGGTCGACGCGGTGGCTCGCGCGGGCGCGAACGTCCTCTTCGCCGAGAAGGGGATCGCCGACCTGGCCGCGGACCACCTCGCGCGGCGGGGCATCTACGCCGTGAGCCGGGTGAGCCGGCGGGACCTTGAGCTCCTGGCGCGGGCGACCGGCGGGGTTATCGTCGCCCGGGCCGAGGACCTCGCCCCCACGACCTTGGGGCAGGCCCGGCGGGTCGAGGAGCGCAAGGTCGGCGAAGGGCGCCTCACGTTCGTCACCGGTTGCCCTCGAGCGAAGGCGGTCACGCTGCTCGTCCGGGGCGGGACGGAGCATGTCGTGAAGGAGGCAGAGCGATCCCTGGTCGACGCGGTCGCGGTCGTGGCCCTCGCCCTCGAGGACGGCCGGGTCGTGACGGGCGCGGGCGCTTCGGCCCTCGAGCTCGCCGTACGCCTTCGGGACTTCGCCGACACCATCGGGGGACGGGAACAGCTGGCGGTCCGGGCCTTCGCCGAGGCGCTCGAGGTGATCCCCGAGACGCTCGCGGTCAACGCGGGGATGGACCCGATCGACACGCTGGTCGAGCTGCGCCGGCGCCACCGCTCCGGCGAGCGCGATGTGGGCGTGGACGTCCTGCACGGGCGGGTCGGGGACATGTCCGAGATCGCGGTCGAGCCGGTGCGCGTCGGTCGGCAGGAGATCCTCTCCGCCACGGAGGCGACAACCGTGCTCCTGCGCATTGACGATGTGATCTCCTCCCGCCCGAGCGGGACCCACGGCGGTCCCGCGCCCGGCGGTCCTGCGGGCGCCGGCGAGTTCAGGTAGCTCAGCGCGCACCTGCCGGGCCGAAGCTCGGAAGGCGTTACCACGAGAGTTCCGCCCCCGCGCTGGGCAACGGGGCAGAGCGTGCGGCTCCGGAGTCGCGGGTTTCGCTCGTGGGCCGATCCCAGGACTCGGGCTCCCGCGGGCGCTTTCTGGCCGTTTCGTTCCGGTACGGCGTGCCGACCCTGTCGCTGCTTCCCCTGACGGCCGACGCGGAGCTCGTCACCGGCCTCGTACATCGACATCGGCTGTCGCTCGCCGCGGCGTACCCCGCCGGCGGGACGTACCAGGCCGACGCGCTCGCACGACAGCTCGCATCCGGGGCCCTTTCCGCCCTCCTCTGGAAGCCGGCGGGCAGGGAGGCGACGGGGATCGTCTGGTTCGAGGCTCTGCCCGAGGGGGACCGGATCCATGGACTCTGGCTGGAACCGATGGGGGTGGACCCGCTGACGCGGTTCCTCGAGGAGTTTGCGCGGGAGAGGTCCCGGATCCCGGCGGCGGTCACGGACCTCCTTCCGGGAATCCCCGACGCGAGCCAAACGACCCTTTTCGAAGGCCGCGGATTCTGGCACCGTTCCAAGGTCCTGATGCGGTGGGGCCCGAAGGCGCGGGCAGCGGCGCCGGGCGCCCCGCCCCAACTCCGTCCCGTGGAGCCCGCCGACCTCTCCGATGTGGTCGAGGTCTACGTCCACGCCTACGGCGAGCGGCCCGGCGAGTTTTGGACCTGGAACCGGGACGATCGGGCCGCTCGGGAGGAGGCCGTAACGTACGTCGGGGGACACGCCACCGGCTCGGGGTCGTGGGCGCCGAACTTCCTTGCGGACGCCTCGTTCGTCTGGGTGGAGGAGGGGCGGATCCTGGGGGCCGTGCTGGTCGTTCGCGGCAAGAACGGCGTGCCGTGGGTGGACGACCTGATCGTGGAGCCGACGGCCCAGCGACGGGGGATCGGCCGTGCTCTCCTCGAGCGGACCCTCGATCGGCTCTCCGGAACGAGCCCGGGCGTGGTCGAACTGGCGGCGATCCGGTTCGGCGCGCCGTTCCGCCTGTACCGCCGGCTCGGCTTCGAAGAGGACCTCACGCCGAGCTCTCGGCTCGACGGCCATTGGGTCCGAGGGCGATCGCCCTTCTGACGACCCTCCGCGCTCCCGCCCCCGGTCCGCCGATCGGCCGCGCTCCCCCGGGGCGTCCCCGAACGCGGTCCGGGGTCTCCGGCGTCGGGTTCGGGTTTAGATAGGCCCTAGTCCGCACAATCAGGAGTGACAGGAGAGTACGGAGAAGACTCGGGGGGTGGGTGGGGGCGCGGACGGGGACCTCGATGGCGAGCGAAGCAGCGTCCGGTGCGCCGACCGGTTCGACCGCGTTTCTGGACGAGAAGGAGGGCCGGCTCTTCGCGCGAATGGCCTGGCTCACCCCGCGTCGTGCGGCGTTCTTCCTCGTCTTCTGGATCACGATCTTCTTCGCGGGCAGCCTCCTCGTGAACAATCCGTTCGTCGGCGGGCCGGGGACGACGAACTGGGACGTCGGGGCGGCGTTCTCGAACTACTATTGGGTCGTGATGTACCTCCACGGCCTCAACACCGGACTGGTCGGTCTCGCCGCCCTCATCGCCTGCGACCTTCTCGAGCTGCCGTCCCTGAAGGTCCGCCGGGGCATCCTCGGGGGCGCCCTCTTCGCGGGGGTCCTCTCGCCGCTCGGGGCCGTCTTCAACACCTCCGCTCCCTGGACGAGCGTCGGGCTCTGGGTCCAGGTCGCCGCGTTCCTCGCCCTGGACGAGATCCTCGTCCTGCTCCTCTGGGGGATGCTCGAGGTCTGGCGGGCCGGGGCGCCGCGGAGCCGCACGCTCCCGTTCCTCACCGTGGGGCTCACCGGCGGGGCGATGCTCTTCGCGGCGCTCCTCGGCCACCTCGCCGGGACGATCCTCGGGTTCGGCAACAACCCGTCGGTCATCGGCTGGTACGCCTCGCAGGAGCTCGGGGGCACGGTCGGCGACTTTGCGTTCAACCTGGTCGAGGCCCACTCCTACCTCATGATCTCGGCCGTCCCCGCCGGGGTGATCGCGCTCGTCGCCATCCGGTTCGGCTACTACGGGCTCGTCGGCCGGGCGAAGACGGTGGCCCGGGTCGGGTTCACGCTCGTCTGCCTCGACCTCGTCTTCCAGACGGTGATGGCGGTCCTGGCCGGCTTCACCACCTGGCCGGGGGACCTTCCGCCGTCCGTCACGTCGCTCCCCGGGGTCCCGAGCTTCCTCGCCCTCAACGACGCGGTCGACTTCGCCTTCCTGGTCGTCGGCGGCGTCCTCGTATTGGGAGCGGTAGGGGCGGCGAGCCGGCGTCTCCCGGGCTGGAGGCACCCCGCCGGTCTGCCGCTGCGCCTCCTGCCCGTGTTCGCGCTCGGGATGTTCGCCATCCTCACCACGGTCACCGAGCCGACCGGCGACTCCTCGGTGGGCACCCCCCCCGAAGCCTGGGCTCGCCTCTTCGTCGCCTTCTACCTCACCATGCTGGTCGTCCTGGTGATCGTGCTCGCCGAGCGCCTTCTCGGGAGCCGCGCCCAGCGGCGGGTCGGCTGGACGACGGTGGGGGGCGGTCTGCTGACGTTCGCCGGAGTGTTCCTCTACGCGACCACCGGCGAGCACGTCGGAGGGTACGTCGCCGCGGCCGGCCTCGCCGTGCTCGGCCTCGCCTGGCTCTCGACGGCGTGGTCGGGTCTGGTCGAACGCGGGGCCTCCTCCGAGGCCGTCGACCGCCCGGCCGTCTCGGCCTCGCCGGTCGTGCCGGCCCGGCGCGCGCTGTTCGTCTTCGCCACCTCGGCGGCCCTCGCCCTCCTATTGGTCGGGGCGGCCTCCGTCTACCAAGCGGGGTCGGTCGGAAATCCGGTCCTTCCGGGGGGTGGGGCCGGCCCGACGGTCGAGTACGTCAACAGCACGGTCTCGGCGAGCGGCCCGAACGGCACGATGGTGTTCTGCCCCGGGAACTTCACCGTGGTCGAGAACACCACCGTCGTGTTCACGTTCACGATCTACGACACGAACGCCTCGGTGGCCGATCCGTCGGCCGCCCTGGTCCAGGGGTCGGAGAACGGCACGGAGGAGGTCATCGCCTACCCCGGGGCCTCCCCCGAGTTCGTCTCGTCGTTGCCGACCTCGGAGGTGAGCCACACGTTCACGATCGTCATCGGCACGAGCGTCGTCAACGTGCCTTTGCCGGCGGCGATCTCGGCCTCCCAGCCGGCCACCGTGGTCTTCACGACGGTCTTCGGGGAGAGCGGGTCGTTCGAGTGGTTCTGCAATCCGGATTGCGTGCCGTACTCCATCCAGGAAGGTACCGGGATGGCGGGCACCGTGACCGTCACACCGTCGTCGTAGCGCCGAAGGGCGAAGCGGGCCGGAACGCGGCCGGTGACCCCCACGCAACGCGGACCGGTCGGTCGCCGGCGGGACCGACGGGCTCCGCTTATCCGAGGGCAGGTCCCTTCCCGCCCCGTGGACCTCGTCGCGGACGCCCGGGAGATCGCGGACGCGGCGATCCGGTCGGCCGACCCCGCACGGGCGGTACGGCGGGCGGTCCGCCGCAGCGCCCGGGGGCTGCGGGTGGGCGACCGCACGCTCACCGTCCCTTCCGGCGGCACGGTCCAGCTCGTCGCGATCGGCAAGGCCGCAGGGACGATGATCGATGCCGCCCGAACGATCACCCCCCGTCGCGCCTCGGCGATCGCGTTCGCTCCGCGCGGCTATCCCACGCCCGGGTCCGACGCCACGGTCGTCCTCGGGGACCACCCGGTGCCGGGCGAGGCGAGCTTCTCTGCCGGCCGCCGGCTCCTCGAGCACGTCCGGTCGTTCTCGAAGGACGACGTCGTGGTCTTCCTGCTCTCGGGAGGAGGCTCCGCCACGGTCGAGCTCCCGGCCGCGCCCGTGCACGAGGAGGACCTGACCCGGGCGGGCCGGGAACTCCTCGGCTGCGGAGCCCCGATCGGGGCGATGAACACCGTGCGTCGCCACCTTTCCGCGATCAAGGGGGGCCAGCTCGCCCTCACGAGCCGGACCCGTCGGTTCGCGACCGTCGCGATCAGCGACGTCGTCGGCGACCGTCCCGAGGACATCGCCTCGGGCCCCACCGTCGCCGACCCGACGACGTTCCGGGACGCCCTCGGAGTCGTCCGGCGCTACCGCCTCGCGGGCCGGCTGCCCGAGCGGGTCCTCGAGCGTCTAAGGTGCGGCGCGCGAGGCGTGTTCGACGACACTCCGAAGCCCGGGGACGGACGGTTGCCTCGGGCTCCCTTCGTGCTTGCGGCCAGCAATCGCGGGGCGGTGGACGCCGCCCGATCGGAGGCCCGTCGCCGGGGCTACCGGGTGGGGCGCGCGCCGCGCCCGATCGTCGGCGAGACCCGACCTGCGGCCGAACGTTTCGCCCGCGACCTTCTCGCGATCGGCCGGGCCGCTCGGCCGCCGAGCGCCGTGGCGCTCGTCGGAGGGGGCGAGACGACGGTCACGCTCGGCCGCCGAGCCGGCCCAGGCGGGCGGAACCTCGAGTTCGCCGTCGCGGCGGCCCGGCCCCTCCGCGGCCGAGCCGCGGTGGTCCTGTCGGTGGCGACGGACGGGATCGACGGCCCGACGGGCGCGGCCGGCGGTTGGGTCGACGGCAGCTCGTTCGACCGGGCCGCGGCGCTCCGCATCGACCTCGAGCGAGCCTTGCGGTCGCACGCGACCCTTCGGGTCCTCGAGCGGCTCGGAAGCCTCCTTCGCACCGGCCCGACCGGGACGAACGTCACGGACCTTCACGTCGGGCTCGTCGCACCGCCGCGCGCGGCCCGCGGGCCCCCGCGTCCCGACCGGTAGGACCGTCCCGCGAACCCCCGGTCCCTCGCGAAGATCCCCGCGTCAGTCCGGATACGGCAGGAAGTAGTCCGCGGTGTGCGGCTCGGACCAGTCGACGTAGACCGTCTTGAGCTGGAGGTAGTCGCGGACCCCCCAGACGGTACCTTCCCCGCCGAGGCCGCTCGCGCGGAACCCCGCGTGGTAGCCCTGGGGGGTCTCGGGCCCGACGCGGTTGACGAACGTCTCGCCGAACCGGAGCTCATGGATCGCCTTCTCGGCGAGCGCGAGGTCGCGGGTGAAGACGTAGCTCGAGAGGCCGTAGCGGCTCTCGTTCGCGCGACGTATCGCCTCGTCCCAGTCACGGTAGGTGAGCAACGGGAGGACCGGTCCGAACACCTCCTCCTGCGCGACCGGGTTCGCGTCCTCGACGTCCGTGAGCACCGTCGGAAGGTAGTAGGCACCCCGGTCGTACTCGCTCCCCTGCGGCGCCCCTCCGCCGACGACGACCTTCGCCCCGTCGCGGACGGCGGTTTCGACGTCGCCCGCCACCGTGTCGCGGGCCTTCTTCGAGCAGAGCGGTCCGAGGTCGACCCCCTTCGAGAGCCCCGGCCCCAGCCTTAGACGGTGGACGAGCGCGGCGACCTTCGTCCGGAACGCCTCGGCAATGCCCCGGTCGACGTAGCAGCGCTCGGCGGCGATGCACGCCTGCCCCGCGTTCCAGAACCTCGCCCAGACCGTGGCGCGCGCGGCCCAGTCGAGGTCGGCGTCGCGGTGGACGAGGACCGGGGCCTTCCCGCCGAGCTCGAGCAGGCACTTCACGACCCCCGGCGCGGCGGCCTTCAGGACCTCGATTCCGCTCGCGGTCGACCCGGTGAGCGTCACGGTGCTCGAGCGGGGGTGCTGGACGAGCGCCGGGCCGAGCTCACCGCCCGGGCCCGCGACGACGTTGAGGACGCCGGGCGGGAGCCCCGCGTCCCGAAGCACCTCCGCGATGAGGAAGGAGGAGAGGGGTGTGTTGCTCGACGGCTTGAGGACCATCGTGTTGCCGCCCAGCAGCGCGGGGGCGATCTTCCGGGTCACGGTCGCTGCCGGGAAGTTCCACGGCGTGATCGCCACGACGACCCCGCGGGGGACCCAGACGAGGCGCATCGTCTGGCCCGCCGGGAGCCCGGCGACCTCCTCGCCCGAGAGGGTCCGGGCGAACGCCGGGTAGTACTCGAAGTTCTCGACCGCCCCTTCGACCTCGGCGCGGCTCTCGAAGAGGACCTTGCCCATCTCGCGCGTGACGAGGCGGGCGAGCTCCTCCGAGCGGGCGCGGAGCCGCTCGGCCGCGCGCAGAAGGACCTTCCCCCGGGCGGCCGCCCCGATCGCCTCCCACGCGGGCTGGGCCCTCGCGGCCGACTCGACGGCCGCGCGCGCGTCGTCCCGGCTCGCCCGGGCGACCTGCCCCACGACCGAGCCGTCGGCCGGATCGAGGACGTCGTCGACCGCTCGTCCGTCGAGGCGGACGTACGCGTTGTCCAGGAACGGGCCGGCTGCAGCTGAGGTCGGCATGGCCCCAGGAAGAGAGACCTCCCTAAACCCTTAGAGAACGGCGCCGGCCGGGGTCGCGGGCCGGCGATCGAGGGGAGAACCTCCCGGGGAGGGCCGGAACCGACCGCGGGCGCGACGGAGGGTCAGCCGGCTCGGGGCTCGCGCGAAGGGAGATGGGCCGTCGTCGAGCCGAGCCAGCGACGCTTTCCGATGTCGTTCGCGACGACGCACGCCACGGCGGCCGCCGCCGCGACGACGAGGTCGACCGGCGGCGGGGGGAGGAACTGGAAGACCGCGGCGAGCGGAGGGAAGTAGACGGCGAGCCCGAGCAGGACGATCCCGAAGACGACCACCGCCCAGGCGAGCGGGTTCGGTGCCGAAAAGCTCCGCAGGACCGACCGGCGGGAAGAGCGGCAGACGAGGACCATCGCGACGTTGCCGATCATGAGGGTCGCAAAGCCGAGGGCCCGGCTCTGCGCCGCCGGCGTCCCCGAGAGGAGGGCCACGGCGTAGATGGCGAGCGCGGCGCCGAGCAGGGAGCCCCCGAGCAGGATGCTCCCCACGAGGGCCCGGCGCGCAAGGATCGGCTCGTCCGGAACGCGCGGGGGCCGACGCATCACGTCCGGTTCCTCCGGTTCCGCCTCGAAGACGAGCGAGCTCACCGGATCGACGATCAGCTCGAAGAACACGATCTCCACCGGGAAGAGCAGGATGGGGAACCCGAAGACGACGGGCAGGAGCGCCATCCCCGCGAGGGCAACGTGGACGGCCATGAGGTAGTAGAGCGCCTTTCTCATGTTGTCGAAGACCCCGCGCCCGGTGCGGATCGCCTCAACGATCGTCGGGAACGCGTCGTCCAGCAGCACGAGCGACGCCGCCTCGCGCGCCACGTCGGTCCCCCGCTGGCCCATCGCGATGCCCACGTGCGCCGCGCGCAGGGCCGGCGCGTCGTTCACCCCGTCGCCGGTCATCGCCACGATCTCCCCGTCCTCCTTCAGCATCTCGACCAGGCGGAGCTTCTGCTCGGGGCGGACCCGGGCGTAGACGTCGACCCCGCGCACCCGCGCCGCGAGCTCCTCGTCCGGGAGTCCCTCGAGGTCGGCGCCGGTGAGGCAGCCGTCCGGGCGGACGAACCCCGCCTGTCGTGCGATCGCCCGGGCGGTCTCGGGGTGGTCGCCCGTGATCATGACGACCCGCAGGCCCGCGTCCGCGCAGCGTCCCACCGACTCGGCGACCCCCGGGCGGAGCGGGTCGGAGATGCCGAGGAGGCCCAGGAACTCGAGCGGGACCGCCTTCGGGTCGGTTCGCTCGCCGGAGGGAAACGGCCGGCTGTGAGCCACGCCGAGCGTGCGGTACCCTTCGCGCGCGAGCGCGAGGATCTGACGGTCCCAGGCCGCCCGGGTCTCCGCCCCGGTCCCGCAGAGGTCGAGGAGGGTCTCGGGGGCCCCCTTCGCCACCACGAAATGCCCACCGTCCGGGGTTGCCGCGCGCACGTTACGCATCACGGCCTCCCGGGCCGAGAGGGGAACGTGTTCGAGCAGCGCGGGCGGGGGCGCGCCGAGCGCGCCGAGCCGACGCGCCCCGTCCCCGATGGCGAGCTCCATCGGGTCGACCGGATCCGGTTCTCCCGCGAGGGCCGCGGAACGCACGAGCGCAAGGACGTCCGCGCTCGCAGGAGCCCCCTCCTCGAGCACTTGGGTAGGTCCTTCCGGCCGCACGGCGACCGCCGAGAGGCGCATCCGGTTCATCGTCAGGGTCCCGGTCTTGTCGCTGCAGAGCACGGTGAGACACCCGAGGGTCGGCAGAGTGCCGAACCGGCGCGCGAGGGCCCGGTGGCGGGCCATCCTCCGGGCGCCGAGGACCGAGTAGATGGTCGTGACCATCGGGATCTCCTCGGGCAGGAGCCCGATCGCCAGGGCGGCGCCCGCGAGGAGCCCGAGGACCCAGCTTCCCGAGCGGAGCCCGATGATCACGGCGAGCACCGCCGTGAGGACGACCGCGACGATGCCCACGCCGAACACGAGGGGCCGGACCTGCTGGCGGATGAGCGGCGTCTCGACCTCGACGCCCCCGAGGGCGGAGGCGATCCTCCCTGCCTCGGTGCGCGGCCCGGTCGCCCGGACCTCGACGAGCGCCTGTCCTCGGACCACGAGCGTCTGCGCGTAGACGAACGGTAGACCGGGGCCGCCCGGCCGCTGCCAAGGGTTCGTGCCCGACCCGGTGGTCTTGGCCACCGCGACCGACTCGCCGGTGAGCAGCGACTCGTCCACGAGGAGCCCGGCCTCGAGACGGACCTCGCCGTCCGCGGGGACCCGTCCCCCTTCGCTGAGCGCGACCCAGTCGCCGCGGACGACCTCGCGGGCCGGTATCGTGCGGCGGTGCCCCTGGCGGAGGACCTGGACGGACGGCGCGGCGAGCTCCCGGAGCGCCTCGAGCGCTCGCTCCGCCCGGGTCTCCTGGTAGACGCCGAGGCCGATGACGACCCCGACGGAGAGGAGGATCACGACCGCGTCGCTGCGTTCTCCGAAGAGGAGGTAGAGGACCGCCGCCCCGAGCAAGAGCGCGACGACCGGTTCGGAGAGGATCTCGCGCGCGACCGCGAGGACGCCGCGGCGCCGGCGTCGCGGGAGCTCGTTCGGTCCCTCCGCGAGGAGCCGCTGGCGAGCCTCCTCCTCGCTCAGTCCGGCGTTCGCGGAAAGTGCCAGGGGGTCGGCCGGGCCGAGCGCGGTCGTGGCCGGGCGAGCCGGTCCGGTGAGATGAGGGTGGCTGGGTGCCCCCGCCCGCGGTCGTCGGCCGGGGGCGCCCGTGGGGGCCGATCTTGGAGCGACGGGGCCGGACGTCCACCGGGCGGCGGTCGTACGTGCGCGCACGCGCCCGCCGCCCCGAGAGAGGTTCCCCGAACGTCCCGAATCGGCGTCGACCTGTTGGACCTTCGGTTAAGTAGGGGTACGGCCCCAAAGGAGCCGAGGAAGACCATGATGTCGGCCGTAGCCACAAAGACCCTCGCCGCGCTGGGGATCGCCGTCGCGGGAGCCACGACCGCGGCCGCGACCGGGATTGCCCCGGGGATCGCCGTCGCGCTGTCGCACGTCCCGACGTGGACGCACGCGCACAGCGTGCTGACGTACATCCAGAACGCGTTCCAGTCGGGCCAGCACCCGGGCGGGCCGTCGGGTCACCCGTAAGGGGCGACCGCCGAACGGCACCGCGGATCGGACGACCGCACGTCGCCCTTCCGAACGAACGTGAGCGAACCCACCGGACGGCCTCCTTCGCAGGAGGCCCGTCCCACCCAAGGTGCCACCTGGGCCGGAGCGGCCCTGCTCGTCGCAGGGATCGTCGTGATGGTGACGGAGACCCCGAACCTGCTGTTCTTCCTGGGGCTCTTGTTCTTCGTCGCAGGAGTCTGGGCGTTGGCGAACCGGTCCCGGGCCCCCGCGACGGGCCCGGCGTTCGGAGAGCGCTCGAGCTCCCCGTAGGCCTCCCCGAGCGGTGACGCTCGGCGAGGGCCGGGCCGCTCGCGCCCAGCGCCGGCGCTCGGGGCCCGGTCCTGCCTGCGCGTCCCCCGGCGCTACGCCCGATCGACCCCGGGCGACCGGGCCGGGGAACGACGGACTGTAGCGTCGTCGGGGTGAGGACCGAGAAACGGGGTGCTCCCCCTGAAATCGGCTAGCGGAGCTTGGAGGGACGGGGGCGGTGCCGACACCGTCGGCGACACCCCCTGAGCTCCGCATGAACGGTCGGAGGGTCGCCGTGAGGTTCCTCGCGTTCGACCTCGGGGCGGCTCTCATCGCGCTCGCCGAATCGGCGGTCGGGCTCACCCTCCTCGCGAGCCTTCGCCTCACCTGGTCGTCGTTCGGCTGGGGCGTGAGCGCCCCCGCCACGGTCGGCCTCGGGACCCTCGCGGCCTACCTCGTCAAGGTCGCGTGGCCGATGGTCCGGTCGCTCTGGTGGCTCGGCGCCCCGTGAGCCGCGACCTAGCCGCTGTGCTCGCCCCAGCGGTCGACGAAGACATGCTCTTTCGGGCAGCCGAGCCCGAGCGCGAGTTCCTGCATCTGGTTGACCATCGGGGTCGCCCCGCAGAGGTAGACGTCCGCGCCTCCGAGGCTCGGGAACTCCGAACGGACGTGCTCCTCGACGTGACCCGCCCGGCCCGGCCACGAGCCGTCGGTCGGCGGCCGGGAGAGGATCGGCACGAAGTGGAAGCTCGGCCACTCCCGCGCAAGGGCCCCGAGGGGTTCGAGGTCGACCGCATCCTCGGCGTAGCGGTTCCCCCAGAACAGCCACGTCGGCGTCGACGGGCGGTCCCGGCGGATCCGCTCGAGCATCGGCACGAACGGTGCAAGGCCCACCCCCGTGGCGACCAGGACCACCGTGCGCTCGCCCGGGTCCTTGAGAAGGAACTTGCCGAGAGGAGCCAGGACGTTCAGGGCCGGTCTCTTTTCCGGGTCGAGGTCGCACAAGAGGTTCGAGCCGAACCCGTCCGTCACCCGCTTGACGAGGAACGAGAGGGCGTCGTGGCGCTCGGCCGAGGAGTAGATCGAGTACGACCGGGGGACCGGTCGGCTGTCCTTCGGGAGGTAGAAGGTCGCGTACTGACCGGGGACGAACTCGATCACGTCGTTCGGGCCGAGCGAGAAGGTGAGCTCGTGGATCGACGGGGCCCGCTCGACGTTCGAGAGGAGGGTGATCGACCGCCGGCGCGGCTGGCCGGCGGCGCCCACCGAGCCGGGCGTCCCTCCCGGCGGGGGGGTGAGCTCGGTGGCTACCATGGCGGGCGGACTCCCGTTCTCCGTCGGCCCCCGTGGAGCCGGTCCGCGGCGCGGCCCGTGACCCCTCTCGCGCAAGTTCTGGATCCCATCACCGTGGGTAGCTCCCGAGCGGTTCTATCACCTTGGGTCGGCGGCGCCGTCCTCCCTAAAGCTCTCCGTCCAGGGGTACCGCGGCACGGACGGCCCACGGTCGGGCGCGGGTTAAGCCCGGCGTTCGTCGAGGAACCGGAGTCCCTCGTCGAGCATCGCGTAGGCCCGCCCGAAATCGGGAGGGGAGTACTTGGCGACGTCCCGCCAGGCGCGGTGGAGGCACTCGAGCCCGAGCTCGACGTCGAGCCCCCCGGGCAGCCCCCCGCGCCTCGCGCGGTACTCCTCGAGGAACGCCGAGGCAGGGCGCTCGTGTCGCCCCGCGGGGGCCCCGGATTTGAGCGCAAGGCGCCGGAGCGCCACGACGTACCAGGCGAGGTCTCGCGCGGGGTCGCCCGCACCGTGCTCGTCGAGATCCAGCACGACCGTCCGCGGACCGGCGAGCAGGACGTGCTCGGGGAGGAAGCTCCCGTGGACGGCGACGTTGCGGTTGCGGTCGGCCCGCGCCGCCCTCCGGAGCAGGAGGGACCGGCGTAGCTCGGTCGTTTTCGCCGCGATCGGGGCGGGTGCCCGGCTCTCGAGGTCACGGGCCCAGATCGTGGTGGGATCGTTCGGCGGGTCGATCCTCGGCCCGCGGGCGGGCCCCCGGGTGTGGAACTGCGCGAGCCAGGCGCCCGAGCGACGGGCCGCCTCGAGCCGGCCGTCGGCCGGACCCGAGCGGAACACCGAGGAGGCCGGGGTCCCTTCCACGAACTCCTCGATCAGCACGTGGTGGCGTGGGAGGTAGAACAGCGCCTCGGGAACGCCGAACGAACTGGTCGGGCCGAAGCCGGCCTTGACGATGCGTCGGCGTGCCGTGAGGAGGTCCCCGCGGACCCTTGCGTGCCACTTCGCCACGAGGTGTCCGCGCGCCTCGCCGTGGACCCAGTCGAGCCGGAAGGTCGCGCGGTTCCGGTGGGCCTTCAGCGGAACCGGTTCTCGTTCGAGCTCGACAGGGGGCGCGCCTTGGCCGACCAGTCGTCGGGCGAGGACGGTTCGGAATCTCCCGGAACCCAGCAGGGTCGCGGCCCGGGTGGCTACCTCGGTGACCTGCGTCTCCTTCGAGGGTGACGGGGCGAGGTCGCCCCGCGGTTCGGACGCGGGCGAACGACCGGCCGCGGGCCCCCTCGCCGAACGCGCGGGGACGCGGGAGGTGGGTGCGGCCGTCACCTCGCCTCCTGGGGCTCGAGGTGCCCGAGGCGGAGCCCGACCGCACGAAGGTCGGCTAGGAACCTTTCGCGGTGCTTAGCAACCCGCTTCGGGCCGGCCCGTCGCCCGTCCGGCTTCATGAGCCGCGGGTCTCCGAGCCAGCGGAGGTCGGTGTAGAGCCGGGCGGCGAGGAACGTTCGGGCCCACCGTCGGGGTGCGCCGTGCGGCCACCGTGCCCGCTCGTAGGCCCGCTGGCAACGGCGTACGACGGCGGGCGGCCAGGAGTGGGTGAGCATCGCGAGGTCGATTTCCCCCGGCGCGACCGCCGCCGACTGCCAGTCGATCGGCCGAATCGCCCCGTACTGCGAGACGATGTTGAGGCCGAAGTACTCCCCGTGGACGACCGACCTCGGCGCCCGGCCGAGCTCGGCGAGGACCGACGGGGCGGCGTGGAGTACCGGCCGTATCCACCCCTCCGTTCCGAGGAGGGGTCGGAGCTCCCGCTCCGCCCGGCCGACCCACGGCAGGTAGTAGCGCTCGTCGTAGGTTCGCAGGAACGTCCCTTGACGGGCCAGTCGTCGGCTCCGACGGTGGAACGATCCGATCCACCCCGCGGCGTTTACGAGGGGCCGGGTCGTGTGCATCCAGCTCACGCGACGTGCCCCGTCGAGGTACTCGAGGACCAGCCACGGAGGCTCCCTCGTCGCGTCGCGGAGCGGTCCGTACAGTCGGGGGACCGAGACCCCGA